>CAOKPU010000074.1 GCA_948470755.1 uncultured Lachnospiraceae bacterium
CCGAATGCCCTGCCGAATGCAGCCCCGCCCCTTCCGAAACGTCCCCTCCCCTTGCAGCATGCCTAAATCCCGCATGCGAAAAAAACCTTGACGCGCCAATTCTTTTGTAGTAAAATGGATGATGCACTATTGTGGTAAGGTGTGCTTACCTTTAATTTTTGTACAAACAAAAATTGAAGCGTTAAATAAAAGAATCACTGGTAAATAGGCTCAAAATCATAAAGAACGGGGTGAAATGTCAATGGAAAAAAACAGAATACGTCCCATTGCCGCAGGCAAAAACATACGTATGAGTTATTCACGGCAAAAAGAGGTCTTGGAAATGCCAAACCTGATAGAAGTGCAGAAACACTCTTATCAATGGTTTCTCGAAGAAGGCTTGAAAGAAGTCTTTGACGATATTTCTCCGATTGCGGATTACAGCGACCATCTAAGTTTGGAATTCGTGGACTTTGAATTGTGTGAAGAAGACGTTAAGTATTCAATTGAAAAATGCAAAGAAAGAGATGCGACTTATGCGGCGCCGTTAAAGGTTCGGGTTCGCCTTTATAATAAGGAAAAAGAAGAAATCAGCGAACACGAAATTTTTATGGGGGACCTTCCGTTAATGACCGAGACGGGGACGTTTGTCATCAATGGCGCAGAACGTGTTATCGTCAGCCAGTTGGTGCGTTCGCCGGGCATTTATTATGCCATCGGGCATGATAAAATCGGCAAAAGGCTGTTCTCTTCCACAGTAATACCTAACCGGGGGGCGTGGTTAGAATATGAGACTGATTCCAATGATGTTTTTTATGTACGTGTAGATAGAACGAGAAAAGTACCGATTACAGTTCTGATCAGGGCTTTGGGCGTAGGCACAAATGATGAAATCAGGGCGTTGTTTGGCGATGAGCCGAAGATCGAAGCCAGCTTTGGGAAAGACACTGCTGAGAATTATCAGGAGGGTCTTTTAGAGCTTTATAAAAAAATCCGCCCGGGCGAGCCTCTGAGCGTAGAAAGTGCGGAAAGCCTGATTACCGCAATGTTTTTTGACCCCAGAAGATATGATTTGGCGAAAGTCGGAAGATATAAATTTAACAAAAAATTAGCATTTCGGAACAGGATCAGAGGGCATATCCTTGCGGAAGACGTGGTGGATATGACTACCGGGGAGATCCTTGCGCCGGCAGGGACGAGAGTGGACGCCGATCTGGCGGATGAAATCCAGAATGCGGCAGTGCCTTATGTTTTTTTACAGACAGAGGAGAAGAATGTAAAGATCCTTTCCAATATGATGGTGGATATTACGAATTTCGTAGACTGTAACCCAAGGGAATTGGGAATCACGGAATTAGTATATTATCCGGTACTTGCGCAGATTTTGGAAGAATATAGCGACGATGCGGAAGAACTGGCAGAAGCGATCCGGAAAAATGTACACGAACTGATACCGAAACATATTACGAAGGAAGACATTCTTGCTTCTATTAATTATAATATCCATTTGGAATATGGCATCGGCAATCACGATGATATTGACCATTTGGGCAACCGACGCATCAGGGCGGTAGGCGAGCTGCTGCAGAATCAGTACCGCATTGGCTTGTCCAGGCTGGAAAGGGTAGTCCGTGAGAGGATGACCACTCACGATGCGGAGGAAATCTCCCCTCAGGTATTGATAAATATTAAACCGGTACAAGCGGCAGTGAAGGAATTCTTTGGTTCTTCCCAGCTTTCCCAGTTTATGGATCAGAATAACCCTTTGGGTGAGCTGACGCATAAAAGGCGTCTTTCCGCGCTTGGCCCGGGCGGCCTGTCCAGGGATCGTGCGGGGTTTGAGGTTCGTGACGTGCATTACTCCCATTATGGGAGAATGTGTCCGATTGAGACTCCTGAAGGTCCGAATATCGGGCTGATCAATTCCCTGGCAAGCTATGCAAGGATTAATGAGTATGGCTTTGTGGAAGCTCCATACCGTAAGATTGATAAATCCGACCCGGCGAATCCAAGGGTAACGGATGAAGTTGTATATATGACGGCGGATGAAGAAGATAATTACCATGTAGCGCAGGCGAACGAAGCGTTGGATAAGGATGGGTATTTCGTAAGGAATACTGTTTCCGGCCGTTACAAAGATGAAACTTCCGAATATCCGAAAGCAATGTTTGATTATATGGACGTATCGCCGAAGATGGTATTTTCGGTGGCTACGGCATTGATCCCATTTTTGGAAAACGATGATGCGAACAGGGCCCTGATGGGTTCCAACATGCAGCGCCAGGCTGTCCCCCTTCTGGATACGGAGGCGCCTGTTGTGGGAACCGGTATGGAACCGAAGGCGGCGGTGGACTCCGGCGTATGCGTGGTGGCAAGGAAAGCGGGAACGATTAGTTATGTTTCTTCCAGGATCATTAAGATAAACTATGACGACGGGGAAAGAGACGAATACCGCCTGACGAAGTTCTCCAGAAGCAACCAGTCCAACTGCTATAATCAAAAGCCCATCGTTCTTAAGGGCGATCACGTAGAAAAAGGCCAGGTGATCGCAGACGGCCCATCGACTTCCGATGGAGAGCTGGCGCTTGGGAAAAACCCTTTGATCGGGTTTATGACATGGGAAGGCTATAACTACGAGGACGCTGTCCTTTTGAGTGAAAGGCTGGTACAGGAGGATGTGTATACATCCGTTCATATAGAAGAATACGAGGCGGAAGCGAGGGATACGAAGCTGGGGCCGGAAGAAATCACAAGAGATGTTCCGGGCGTAGGCGATGATGCGTTGAAAGATTTGGATGAAAGAGGCATTATCCGTATCGGTGCAGAAGTGCGCGCCGGCGATATCCTGGTAGGGAAAGTGACTCCAAAGGGAGAAACGGAACTGACCGCAGAGGAAAGGCTTTTGCGCGCTATTTTCGGTGAAAAGGCAAGGGAAGTAAGGGATACTTCCTTGAAAGTACCCCATGGGGAATACGGGATCGTAGTCGATGCAAAGGTATTTACGAGGGAAAACGGCGATGAGCTGTCTCCCGGCGTAAATCAGGCTGTCCGTATTTATATTGCGCAGAAAAGAAAGATTTCCGTGGGGGATAAGATGGCAGGCCGTCATGGGAACAAGGGTGTTGTTTCTCGTGTGCTTCCGGTAGAGGATATGCCGTATCTTCCTAATGGCCGTCCGTTGGACATCGTGCTGAATCCTTTGGGCGTACCATCGCGTATGAACATTGGACAGGTATTGGAGATCCATTTATCCCTGGCAGCAAAGGCCCTTGGCTTTAATGTTGCTACACCGGTATTTGACGGAGCCAATGAAATTGATATTATGGATACTCTTGACCTTGCCAATGATTATGTCAACTTGGAATGGGAAGAGTTTGAGAAAAAGCATAAAGATGAGTTGCTTCCGGAGGTGATGGACTATCTGTATGAACATAGGGACCATCGGGAAGTCTGGAAGGGCGTCCCTATTTCACGGGATGGGAAAGTAAGGCTGCGTGACGGCAGGACCGGGGAGTATTTTGACAGCCCGGTAACGATTGGCCACATGCATTACCTGAAGCTGCACCATCTGGTAGATGATAAGATCCATGCCCGTTCCACCGGCCCTTATTCATTAGTAACGCAGCAGCCTTTGGGCGGTAAAGCCCAGTTCGGCGGGCAAAGATTCGGCGAAATGGAAGTTTGGGCATTGGAAGCGTATGGAGCATCTTACACATTACAGGAGATTTTAACCGTGAAGTCCGATGATGTCATTGGACGTGTGAAAACTTATGAGGCGATCATTAAAGGCGATAATATTCCTGAGCCGGGCATTCCGGAATCCTTTAAAGTGCTTTTGAAGGAATTGCAGTCTTTAGGCCTGGATGTACGTGTCCTCCGTGAAGACCATACTGAAGTGGAGATTATGGAGACGATCGATTACGGTGATACCGATTACCGTTACGAAATGGAAGGGGATTCTAGAAATTACGATTATGAGCGGGAATCTTTGGGTTCTATGGGTTATCAGAAGCAGGAATTCGATGAAGACAGCGGAGAGCTGGTCAATGCGGATGAGGACGAACTGGAGGATGATCTGGAATTAGAATTGGATGACGAAGCCGAGTATGTGGAATCTTTTGATGAATAAAAAACAATAGCAGTCCGGAAGGAAAGGAATGTGTGAAGATGCCAGAAATTAGACAGGAAACGTATCAACCGATGACATTTGATGCAATTAAAATTGGTTTAGCATCCCCGGAAAAGATCAGGGAATGGTCCAGAGGCGAGGTTACCAAGCCGGAGACTATTAACTACAGGACGTTGAAGCCGGAGAAGGAAGGATTGTTCTGTGAAAGGATCTTTGGGCCGAGCAAAGATTGGGAATGTCATTGTGGTAAGTATAAGAAAATCAGATATAAGGGCGTTGTCTGCGACCGCTGCGGGGTAGAGGTTACGAAGGCGAGTGTCCGCAGGGAACGCATGGGGCATATTGAGCTGGCGGCCCCGGTGTCCCATATCTGGTATTTTAAAGGGATTCCAAGCCGTATGGGCCTGATTCTTGATTTGTCGCCGAGGGTGCTTGAGAAAGTATTGTATTTTGCTTCTTATATCGTATTGGATGCAGGCGATACGGATATGGATTATAAGCAGGTATTATCTGAAAAGGAATACCAGGATGCGAGGGAAACCTGGGGGAACCGTTTCCGTGTAGGAATGGGGGCGGAGGCAATTAAGGAGCTGCTGGAAGCCATTGATCTGGAGACGGAAGCCGCAGATTTGAAAAAAGGTCTTAGGGAATCTACAGGACAGAAAAGGGCCAGGATCATTAAAAGGCTGGAGGTTGTGGAAGCTTTCAGGGAGTCCGGCAACCAGCCTCAGTGGATGATTATGGACGCCATCCCTGTTATCCCGCCGGATCTGCGTCCTATGGTACAGTTGGACGGCGGACGTTTTGCCACTTCGGATTTAAATGATTTATATAGAAGGATCATCAACAGGAACAACCGTTTAAAAAGGCTTCTTGAGCTGGGGGCGCCGGACATTATTGTACGTAATGAGAAGAGGATGCTTCAGGAAGCGGTGGATGCCTTGATCGACAACGGCAGAAGAGGAAGGCCTGTAACGGGGCCGGGCAACCGGGCGTTAAAGTCTTTGTCGGATATGTTAAAAGGTAAATCCGGCCGTTTCCGTCAGAATCTGCTGGGAAAACGTGTGGATTATTCCGGCCGTTCCGTTATCGTAGTAGGGCCGGAGTTGAAGATTTATCAGTGCGGCCTGCCGAAGGAGATGGCAATTGAGCTTTTTAAGCCTTTTGTTATGAAAGAATTAGTGGCAAGGGGGATCTCGCAAAATATTAAGAATGCGAAGAAATTGGTGGAAAGGCTGGATACGCAGGTTTGGGATGTCCTGGAGGAAGTGATCAAAGAACATCCTGTGATGTTAAACCGCGCCCCTACGCTTCACAGGCTGGGGATTCAGGCATTTGAGCCGATTTTGGTAGAGGGCAAGGCGATTAAGCTGCATCCTCTCGTTTGTACGGCGTTTAACGCCGATTTCGATGGGGATCAGATGGCGGTTCATCTGCCGCTTTCCGTAGAAGCGCAGGCGGAATGCCGCTTCCTGCTGCTCTCCCCGAACAATCTGTTAAAGCCTTCGGATGGCGGCCCGGTAGCGGTCCCTTCCCAGGATATGGTTCTTGGTATTTATTATCTTACGCAGGAGCGGCCAGGGGCGAAAGGCGAAGGGAAATTCTATAAAAATGTAAACGAAGCGATACTGGCTTATGAAAACGGCTTTAGCACATTGCACTCACGGATTACCGTAAGGGTAAGTAAGCGTAACGAAAACGGTGAATTGGTAAGCGGCAACGTAGAATCAACGTTGGGGCGTTTCCTGTTCAACGAGATCCTTCCTCAGGATTTGGGGTTTGTTGACAGGAACGATCCGGATAATCTGCTGAAACTGGAAGTGGATTTCCATGTGGGCAAGAAGCAGTTAAAGCAGATTCTGGAAAAAGTAATTAATACCCATGGGGCTTCTAAGACGGCAGAGGTGCTTGACCTGATAAAAGCGACGGGTTATAAATATTCCACTAAAGCGGCGATGACGGTATCCATTTCGGATATGACGGTTCCGGCACAGAAGCAGGAAATGCTGGATAAGGCCCAGATGACGGTAGATAAGATTTCCCAGAATTACAGGCGCGGCCTGATTACGGAGGAAGAAAGATACCGCGCCGTAGTGGAAACATGGAATGAGACGGATAAAGAACTGACGGATGTGCTTTTGTCGGGGCTGGATAAGTATAACAATATCTTTATGATGGCGGATTCCGGAGCCCGTGGTTCCAACCAGCAGATCAAGCAGCTTGCGGGTATGCGCGGCCTTATGGCGGATACGACGGGAAGGACGATTGAGTTGCCGATCAAGTCCAACTTCCGTGAAGGGCTGGATGTTTTGGAATACTTTATGTCTGCCCATGGAGCACGGAAAGGTTTGTCCGATACCGCTCTGCGTACTGCAGACTCAGGGTATCTGACAAGGCGTATGGTTGACGTTTCCCAAGAGCTGATTATCCGTGAGGTGGATTGCAGCGAAGGAAAAGACGAGATCCCGGGAATGACAGTAAAGGCCTTTATGGATGGCAAAGAAACCATTGAAGGGTTAAAGGACAGAATCAACGGCAGATATTCCTGCGAAGACATCAAGGACAGGGACGGCAATATTATAGTAAAGAAAAACCATATGATTACGCCAAGCCGTGCGGCGAAGATTTTGAGCGTTGGAGTGGATGAAAAGGGCGAACCGATTGAGAAAGTAAAAATCCGTACGATCCTTGCCTGCCGTTCCCATAATGGTATATGCGCAAAATGTTATGGAGCGAATATGGCAACAGGAGAAGCGGTCCAGGTAGGCGAGGCAGTAGGGATTATTGCCGCCCAGTCCATTGGGGAACCCGGTACGCAGCTTACCATGCGTACATTCCATACGGGCGGCGTGGCCGGAGACGATATTACGCAGGGTCTTCCCCGTGTTGAGGAGCTTTTTGAAGCAAGAAAGCCGAAAGGGCTTGCGATCATTGCAGAATTCGGTGGAATTGCTACGATTAAAGATACGAAGAAGAAGCGTGAAATTGTAATTACAAATGAAGAAACAGGGGAATCGAAGACTTATCTGATCCCTTACGGTTCCAGGATCAAGATTTTGGATGGCGCCGTATTGGAGGCGGGCGATGAATTGACGGAAGGGAGCGTAAATCCTCACGATCTGCTGAAAATCAAAGGAGTGCGCGCCGTTCAGGATTATATGCTGAGGGAAGTGCAAAGAGTATACCGCCTGCAGGGCGTTGATATCAGCGATAAGCATATCGAAGTTATTGTGCGCCAGATGTTGAAGAAAGTGCGTATTGAGAACAACGGCGATGCGGAGTTCTTGCCCGGCACACTGGTAGATATCCTGGAATATGAGGATATGAATGAGAAGCTGATTGCGGAAGGTAAGGAACCGGCGGATGGTAAGCAGGTAATGCTGGGAATCACAAAAGCGGCGCTGGCTACCAATTCTTTCCTGTCAGCAGCATCTTTCCAGGAGACGACGAAGGTTCTTACGGAGGCGGCAATTAAAGGTAAGGTTGACCCGTTGATTGGCTTAAAAGAAAATGTCATTATTGGTAAACTGATTCCGGCTGGTACCGGTATGAAGAGGTACCGGAACACAGTCCTGGATACGGATAATAATCTGATGGGGATGATTTCTTTTGATGAAGATGAGTTCTATCATGAGGACGGGGATTTTTCAGAGGATGATTATACCGATGAAGATTTTGAAGAAGAAATCGAAGACTTGGATGAGGAAATTGAGTTTGAAGAGGACTTTGAAGAAGACGGGCTGGATGAAGCGGATGAATACGATGAAAGTGAATAAAGACCGGGCTGTCAGAGTAGGATAAGCAGTAAGGCAAAGATAGTGATAGCAAGCAAGATGCCCGCCGCCAAAAAATATTTTCGGCGGCGGGCCTTTTGACTCCCGAACCTTCATAGGGAAAGGCCGGTGAATTATTCATTATAGAAAGACGAAGATGTACAGCTTAAGGTAATGGAAAGATAAGAGATAAAAAACTATTGACAATATAGGGCAGACCACTTATACTAACAAAGTGTGCATGTGAATGCATTGTCTTTTTGTGTGCATGAAAATTATGAAATACAGAAACAATCATTTAGTATGTGCATGGATTCATTATTTTTACAGTTCATATCACAGGAGGTGAAACAGAATGCCAACATTTAATCAGTTAGTAAGAAAAGGACGTCAGACATCCGTTAAGAAGTCAACAGCTCCGGCTCTTCAGAAAGGGTATAATTCTCTTCATAAGAAAGCAATCGGGACTTCTTCTCCTCAGAAAAGAGGTGTTTGTACGGCTGTTAAGACAGCAACTCCTAAGAAGCCTAACTCAGCGCTCAGGAAAATCGCCAGAGTACGTCTTTCTAACGGGATTGAAGTAACAAGCTATATTCCCGGTGAAGGCCACAATCTGCAGGAGCATAGCGTTGTCCTTATCAGGGGCGGCAGGGTTAAGGATTTGCCCGGTACCAGATATCATGTAATCAGGGGTACCCTTGATACGGCAGGAGTTGCTAACAGAAGGCAGGCCCGTTCCAAATACGGCGCTAAGAGACCTAAAGCTGGTAAGTAATTAGGGTTTTTGTACCACAATCAGAACTAATTTGTGTTGGAATTCTGCAGTATGGGGCGTGAAGCCATGTCACCATGTGTTAAACAAGGGACGCCGCTTTGGGCGGCGGCCATATTTGATAGAAAACCGCACGAACACATTAGTAGCAGTTTAGAGCTGCTTACGCTGCCGTCAGGCATGTGTATCTTATATGTGAGTACCGTTGAATTATTCAGGTAACGGAAGCCTATAGCAATGAAGAATCTTTGACAAGGGAATTGCGGGAAACGGCAGAAGAGGGGCCGGATGGCTCGAAATCCGAGGGAAACGGATTCGTATTTGCAATGGCGGAAATGTTACAAATTAATAAGGAGGGAAGAAACGTGCCACGTAAAGGACATATTCAGAAAAGAGATGTATTGGCAGATCCTTTATACGACAACAAGGTAGTGACCAAGCTGATCAACAACATTATGTTGGATGGTAAAAAAGGCGTTGCCCAGAAAATCGTATATGGTGCATTTGCGACAGTAGAAGAGAAATCAGGCAAACCGGCGCTGGAAGTATTCGAGGAGGCTATGAACAATATTATGCCCGTCCTTGAAGTAAAAGCCAGGCGTATCGGCGGCGCTACCTATCAGGTGCCTATTGAAGTAAGGCCGGATAGGCGTCAGGCTCTGGCTCTTCGTTGGCTCACCATGTTTTCACGCAAAAGAGGCGAGAAGACGATGAAAGACAGGCTTGCTAACGAAATCCTTGATGCGGCAAATAATACAGGCGCGGCAGTGAAGAGGAAAGAAGATATGCACAAGATGGCAGAGGCTAATAAGGCATTTGCGCATTACAGATTCTAAAGGAGGAAAAACCCTTGGCTGGAAGAGAATATCCATTAGAGAGAACCAGGAATATCGGTATTATGGCGCATATTGATGCAGGCAAGACGACTCTTACAGAACGAATCTTGTATTATACCGGTGTTAATTATAAAATTGGTGATACTCATGAAGGAACTGCTACCATGGACTGGATGGAACAGGAGCAGGAGCGGGGAATTACAATTACATCAGCCGCAACGACATGTCACTGGACGGAACAGGAAGAATGCAAACCGAAGCCGGGAGCATTGGAACACCGTATCAATATTATTGATACTCCGGGACACGTTGACTTTACGGTGGAAGTTGAACGTTCACTCCGTGTACTTGATGGCGCAGTAGGCGTATTTTGTGCAAAGGGTGGAGTAGAACCTCAGTCGGAAAACGTATGGCGTCAGGCTGACACTTACAATGTGCCGAGAATGGCATTTATCAATAAGATGGACATTTTAGGCGCGAATTTTTACGGTGCAGTAGACCAGATTAAAACAAGGCTTGGCAAGAATGCCATCTGCATCCAACTGCCTATCGGCAAAGAAGATGAATTCAAGGGAATCATTGATTTGTTTGAAATGAAGGCATATATTTACAACGATGAAAAAGGCGAAAATATTTCGGTCATAGAAATTCCGGACGATATGAAGGACGAAGCGGAGCTTTACCGTTCGGAGCTGGTGGAAAAGATCAGTGAATTGGATGACGACCTGATGATGATGTATCTGGAAGGTGAAGAGCCGACCAATGAGCAGTTAAAGGCAGTCCTTAGAAAGGCTACTTGCGAGTGTACGGCAATCCCGGTATGCTGCGGCACTGCTTATAGGAATAAAGGGGTTCAGAAGCTTTTGGACGCCATTTTGGAATTCATGCCGGCGCCGACAGATATCCCGGCTATTAAGGGTACCGATCTGGACGGCAATGAAGTGGAAAGACATTCATCCGATGATGAGCCTTTTTCCGCTCTGGCATTTAAGATTATGGCTGACCCGTTTGTGGGTAAGCTGGCATTCTTTAGGGTTTATTCCGGTACGATGAACTCCGGTTCTTATGTACTCAATGCTACAAAAGATAAGAAAGAACGTGTAGGACGTATCCTGCAGATGCATGCGAATAAGAGGGCGGAACTTGATAAAGTTTATTCCGGCGATATTGCGGCTGCAGTAGGATTTAAAATAACGACAACCGGCGATACTATTTGTGATGAACAGCATCCGGTTATTTTGGAATCCATGGAGTTCCCTGAACCCGTTATTGAACTGGCTATTGAGCCGAAGACGAAAGCAGGACAGGGCAAGATGGGTGAAGCTTTGGCAAAACTTGCGGAAGAAGACCCTACTTTCCGGGCGCATACGGATTCGGAGACAGGCCAGACCATCATCGCAGGTATGGGTGAGCTGCATCTGGAAATCATTGTAGACAGGCTTTTACGCGAATATAAAGTAGAGGCTAACGTAGGCGCGCCTCAGGTTGCTTACAAAGAAACGTTTACAAAGCCGGTGGATCAGGAATACAAATATGCAAAACAGTCCGGTGGACGTGGCCAATATGGTCATTGTAAAGTTAAATTCGAGCCTATGGATCCGAACGGGGAGGAGACGTTTAAATACGAATCTACTGTTGTGGGCGGCGCTATCCCGAAGGAATACATCCCTGCAGTCGGAGAAGGTATTGAAGAAGCGACAAAAGCCGGAATCCTTGGCGGCTTCCCGGTACTCGGTGTATATGCCAACGTATATGACGGTTCCTACCATGAGGTAGACTCTTCCGAAATGGCATTCCATATTGCCGGTTCTATGGCATTCAAAGAAGCTATGAAGAAGGGCAATCCGGTACTCCTTGAGCCTATCATGAAAGTCGAGGTTACGATGCCGGAAGAGTATATGGGTGATGTGATTGGCGATATCAACTCCCGCCGCGGACGTATTGAAGGCATGGAGGATATCGGCGGAGGCAAGATGGTAAAAGGTTATGTGCCGCTTGCGGAGATGTTTGGTTATTCCACTGATTTGCGTTCCAGGACCCAGGGACGCGGCAATTACTCCATGTTCTTTGAGAAATATGAGCAGGTACCGAAGAGCGTACAGGAAAAGGTATTGGCAGCTAAATCAAAATAGAAGCTGCGGGACCTTTCCAGACTAAATAATACTTGAAAAACTTGGCATTATTTAATATAATCAAAGAAGCCGAGAAAATCGAAAATTATTGGACATTTTTTTTAAAACAATTTAAAGGAGGACTTTAGAAATGGCTAAAGCTAAATTTGAAAGAAACAAACCCCATTGTAATATTGGTACCATTGGTCACGTTGATCATGGTAAAACAACTTTAACAGCAGCAATTACAAAAACATTGAATGCAAGGCTTGGTACTGGTGAAGCGGTTGCATTTGATATGATTGATAAGGCTCCTGAAGAAAGAGAACGTGGTATTACAATCTCTACAGCCCATGTTGAATACGAGACAGAGAAGAGGCATTATGCACACGTTGACTGCCCTGGGCATGCTGACTATGTAAAGAACATGATCACTGGTGCTGCTCAGATGGATGGCGCTATCCTTGTTGTTGCTGCTACAGACGGTGTTATGGCTCAGACAAAAGAGCATATCCTTCTTTCCCGTCAGGTAG
>CAOKPU010000075.1 GCA_948470755.1 uncultured Lachnospiraceae bacterium
ATGTCCCGTGCAACAGAGTGCGCACAAATCTTTTGTGCCATCTGCCAGACGGAGCAGCCGGATGGGCCTTTTGACACCCGAATCCTATAAAGTAAAAAAAGACGCTCTTATTTCTAAGAACGCCTTTGCTCCAAATCATAATAACAGGAATTATCTGCTTTTGTCAATACCAAACTTTCTCTTGCCCATTTCCATCATTAATTTAGGTATAAAACCGCCCTCCATTTAATATGATAGTAAAAAGAAAACAGGCGGGAATATTGCTATGAGTTCCAAAACGAAAATCGTTGTACTACATCTAAAAGAATTAATATATACCGGCATCTTTGCCGTTCTTGGGATTCTTTTTATCATACTGTTGATTATTATGTTCCTCCCCAAGAACAAGGATAAAGACTCCAATACCATACAGCCGGCGAACTCTTATATGCCCGGTGTCTATACAACTTCCCTTGTTCTTAACGACAATGTGGTGGATATAGAAGTTACGGTAGATGAAGCGAACATTAACAACATCCGTATCGTCAACCTGGACGAAGCCGTGTCTGCCATGTACCCTTTGATCGAACCGGCTTTTGAAGACCTTGCATCCCAGATATGCGAAAATCAGTCCCTGGACGGCATTACTTATTCGGACGATAACAAATATACTTCCATGGTGCTTCTGGATGCGATCAAGGCATCCCTGCAGAAAGCAGAAGCCGCTGCAACGGATGCCGCTGCAGCAGAAAAGCAATAAAGACAGGACTTAGAATTTCTTGGGCAGCCCTTGTATGCCTTGGAAATTCTTTGTTTTTATACACAGTCATCATCCCTTCTGTCCTATCCTTTCCAGTTCTTCCATCCAGATCCGTCCGCAAGCGTCCGAAGGCATACGCAGGTCGCCTCTGGGCGATAATGCCACGCTCCCTACTTTCGGCCCATCCGGCAGGCAAGAACGCTTAAACTGCTGGGAAAAAAATCTCCGATAGAATATCTTGAGCCATTTTAATATCACCCTGTCCTCATACTGGCCGGCAAAGGATATGCGCGCAATGCGATACAGCTTTTCCGGCTCAAATCCACACCGCAGCATATAGTAAAGGAAAAAATCATGCAGTTCATAAGGGCCTACCAGATCTTCCGTTTTCTGTGCGATCACGCCGTCTACCGGAGGCAAAAGCTCCGGGCTGACCGGCGTATCCAATACATCGGACAATACCTCTTTTAGCTCCCCGTTCCCGCAAGTATCGGCATAATACTGTACCAGATATCTTACAAGCGTCTTAGGCACTCCGGCATTCACTCCATACATGGACATATGATCCCCATTATAAGTTGCCCATCCAAGGGCAAGTTCGGACATATCCCCTGTCCCTATCACCAACCCATTTTCTTTATTTGCAATATCCATCAGGACTTGTGTCCGTTCTCTTGCCTGGCTGTTTTCATAAGTAGTATCATGACATTCCATATCCTGCCCGATATCTTCAAAATGAAGGCTGACCGCTTTTTTTAAGTACACTTCCCTTAAGTCAGCCCCTAAGGCCTTTGCCAGCTTGCAGGCATTATCATACGTCCTGTCCGTCGTTCCAAAGCAAGGCATTGTCACCGCCACTATATTCTTCCGTTCCAGAGAAAGCAAATCAAAAGCCCTGGCCGTTACCAGCAGCGCCAAAGTGGAATCCAAACCGCCGGAAACCCCAACCACTGCCTTTTGGCTGCCCGTATGTTCATAACGTTTTTTCAGCCCGTAAGACTGGATTGAGAGGATTTCATCGCAGCGTTTCTCCCTCTTGCCCCTCTCTTTTGGCACAAAAGGGCTACATCCGAAAGCCCTCTCTATTACGGTTTCTTCCCGGCGCATAGGCACCTTTACCGTACAATATCCCCCGTTCTTCTCCTGTCCAAACGTGGTCATTCTCCGTCTTTCATGGCAGATCCTGTGAATATCCAGATCCCCATACACAATCTGGTTGGCAAACCGTTTGGACTGCGCCAGCACCGTACCATTTTCCGCGATGATATTGTGTCCGCCAAAAACCAGATCCTGAGAAGACTCCCCTTCCCCTGCGCTGGTGTAAATATACCCCGCAATATTCCTTGCGCTGGAAGACTTCACCAACATTTCACGGTACTCGTCCTTACCCACCGTTTCATC
Organism: uncultured Lachnospiraceae bacterium; assembly: GCA_948470755.1. GTDB lineage: Bacteria > Bacillota > Clostridia > Lachnospirales > Lachnospiraceae > Kineothrix. Next base: position 2,141 of record CAOKPU010000075.1, read on the forward strand.
GGAGGCCGACAAGTTCACGATTACGGTAGCTCCCGCTTTTGCATGTGCATTGGCCGGGGAATCCGCCGCCCACAAATCCTCGCAGATCTCACATGCCACTTTCAGCCCGTCTATCGCTTCTATCTCAAACAACAGATCCGTGCCAAAAGGAATCCGTTCTTCCTTATCCCCTGTTGTCATCACGTACTCTTCCGGCTCCCGGCCCCCCGGCGCAAAATGCCTGCTTTCATAAAATTCCGCATAAGCGGGAATGTTTGCCTTTGGCACAAATCCCAATATCTTGCCCCGATACAGGCCGGCTGCCACATTATAAAGTTTATTCTCCTTAGCCAGAGGAAGCCCTACGAATACAAGGGCGTCGATTCCCTCCGTCTCTTTTGCAACCGCCCAAAGCCCTTCCTTCGCTTTGCCAAGAAGAACCCCTTGCAGGAATAAATCCCCGCATGTGTACCCGGTCATGCACAGTTCCGGAAAAACAATTATTTTAGCCCCGGCTCCGGCGGCCTCCCTGATTCCCAGACATATCTGCCCTGTATTATATACCGTGTCCGCCACTTTAATTTTTGGCGTTACCGCTGCTACCTTGATAAATCCATGCTTCATCATCCATCTCTCTTCCCGCCCATTTTATTCTGTATGGGCAAGCATCCCTTTCAGTTCTTCCACAGTAAATGTATATTTTTTATTACAAAATTGACAACCTGCTTCTATTTCCTTCCCTTCCGCTATCATTTCCCCGATTTCCCGCTTTCCAATGCTGATAATCGCCCGCTCCACCCGGCTTTTAGAACAATCGCAGCGGTATCCTGCATCCATGACGTCCACAACCTGCATGGACAGCCCCGCCAGCAGTCCTTCCAGCATCTGTTCCGGGGAATTTCCGGCTTCCAACACACTCGTCACGGAAGTAAATTTTTGAAGGCCGGCTTCCAGCCGGGCAATGACTTCCTCCTCCGCAAAAGGCATCAACTGTATGATAAATCCGCCGGCCTGCTTCACCGTATTATCTTTTTCCATCAATACGCCCAGCCCTACGGAAGAAGGTATCTGTTCCGAAGCCGCAAAATAATAAGTAAGATCCTCTGCGATTTCCCCTGTCTGTAGTATAGTCTGCCCCACATAAGGTTCTTTTAACCCCATATCTTTTATCACCCGCAAAGCCCCTTTGCCTACAGCCCTTCCCACATCCAGCTTCCCATTCGCGCCGGCGGGCAGCAATACCTGGGCGTCGTTGGCGTAACCTTTTACATTCCCCTTAGAATCCGCCGTTACCGTCATGCCTCCTATCGGGCCGTCTCCTTTTACCTGAAGAGTCAAAAGATCATCCTCCCCTTTCATCATCGCCCCCATCATGACTCCTCCGGTTAAAAGCCTTCCCAGCGCCGCACTGGCCACCGGGCTTGTATTGTGGATCCTCCTCATTTCCTCCACAAGATTTCTTGTGGTCGCGGCAAACGCCCGTATCTGTGCATCGGCTGCTGTCGCCCTTACGATATAATCTTTGTCCATTTCCATTTTCCCCGTTCTTATTCCACGCCGCTTTTGCCGCATTCACGTGCGATCACATAAATGCGCCCGCTTTCCTTTTTCACTTCCTCATGGCTGTCCGCATCCACAGCGGCTACGAACTCCAATCCCGACTCTTCCACCATACGGCGCATCTGCCCCAATGTATATCCTCTCTGGTAATGAGTTTCCGTAAAACGGCGGAATCTCTCTTCCCCTTCTCCGCCCTTAGCTTCCGTTTTTATGAAGATCGTCAAGTCATATTCATTCATCTGCTCCCGTGCGTCATAATAGTTTTCCCATATAAAGCTGCAATCTTCCCGGTTTTCCGCAATCGTGCAATCCCCAATCACGGTTTCGTATTTATATACGGTATTAAAATCAAAAATAAAAACGCCGCCCGGATACAGATAATTGTTCACAAGACGGAACACCTCGACGATATCCTCTTCCTCTAAAAGATAATTCAAGGAATCGCAGACGCTTACTACCGCCCCTACCGTACCGTACAATTCCAGTTCACGCATATCCTGCAATAGATACAGGATTTCATTCCCCGACTTCTCCTTCTTTTCCCGGGCGATCTGCAGCATTTCCTCCGAATTGTCAATCCCGATCATGTCGTACCCCTGATCCGCCAGAAGTTCCGTCAGCGTTCCCGTCCCGCAGCCCAAATCCACCACCACATTCCGTTCCGCAGCCAATGCCATAGAGCGGATCCTTTCTTCTTCCGACATTGCCCGTTCATCCGTCCTGTCAGCCCCCGTCTCCCTACGGACCCCATATTTTTTTAATAAGCCGTCAAGATAAGAAGCCCATTCTTCATATGGCGTATCATCCATAAAAATATCATATACGCCCGCGAAACCCGTATATGTTTCCATTTTCCCTCCCCATGCCGCCTCCGGCATGATGATCTGCCGTCCTATTCTTTTTTATCTTTTCCGTAATTTTTAATCGCCAAGCTTAAGCGCAATCACAAAACCGGCTGCCAAAGCCACGATGCCGGTAATGACGGACATTACCGTAATCGTCCCCATCCCGCTGACCAAAAGAATCGCCACCGGCGAGGAAATGATCAGCCCGATGATCGCCCAATATGCATACAGCGGGAATTTTTCAAAAATAATCTCAATTATTTTTGCAATTGCAAAAATACCTACGACAACGCCAACGCCAAAAGGCATAAGCACTCCAACGCCTGCCAGAATCCCGTTCATATCAAAAGCCAGCAGCGCTTTGATAAAATTGGTAATCGTCTCCAGCACCGGATGATAATATCCCAGCAAAAGCAGCATCATAGAACCGCTGACGCCAGGAATTACCATTGTGGCAGAGGCAACGATCCCTACGCCGAACAGCTTGATTATGGAAATCAGGCTGAAAGATAAATCCGCCGACGCCCCTTCCGTATCGCCCACCAGGGCCAGCCCGGCGACAATTGCAAAAAATACGAGACAGGCCGCGATATGCCCGGCTTTTACCGAATTGCCTTTTACTTTCTTCCATACCGCCGGAAGCCCTCCCACGATCAGGCCGATAAATAAAAGATTCGTCTGGAACGGATATCGCTCAAACAAGAATTCAATGCCAAAAGGCACCACCACCACGGCTATCCCGATGCCGATAAAAATCGGAAGCAAAAATTGAATGCTCTTTTTCAATTCCGAAAACAGATGGGTAATACAATGGATCAGTTTATCATAAATCCCCATTGAAACCATCATCGTGCCGCCGCTGACGCCGGGGATCACATTCGCCAGACCAATTACAATACCTTTTAAAATGTTTTTAATCATCCTTAACCTCTTTCCGCCGTCCTATTCCGGCTTATTTTTCATAATGCTCCTCAAATTATTTATTAAAATATCCATCTCCTCATCTGTTCCTACCGTAATCCTAAGATAATTGTCAATCCTGGGTTTTTCCCAATAACGGACATAGATCCCTCTTACTTTCAATTCTTCAAAAATCTTTTTGGCCGGAACCTCCGGATGGGCGGCAAAAATAAAGTTCCCTTTAGAATCGGGAAAAACAAAACCCATCCCCAGCAATTCCTTTTTTACCCTTTCCCTCGTAGCCACAATCTTTTTTATCGTATCCTGAAAATATTTCTCATCCCTTACTGCCTCCGCACCGAGTTCCACGGAAAGCATATTCATCGTGTAGGAATTAAATGAGAATTTAGCATCTTTTAAGTAATGGATCAACTTGGGACTGCCCATGGCAAACCCAATACGCAGGCCCGCCATCGCTCTTGACTTGGAAAAAGTCCGCACCACCAATAAGTTCTCATATCGATCGATCAGCTTAAGACAGCTTTCCCCTCCAAAATCCACATAAGCCTCGTCAATGATCACTACGCTGCCCGGATTCGCCGCCACAATCTCTTCCAGCACATCCACCCCTTCCAGCACCCCGGTAGGCGCATTGGGGTTAGGGATGACAATGCCTCCATTTTCCGTCATATAATCTTCTTTTACAATGCGGAACTTTTCATCCAGTTTCTTTTGCTGATAAGGAATACGGAAAAGCCCTGCCCATACATCATAAAAGGAATACGTAATATCCGGGAACAAAACAGGCTTCCCTGAGTTGAAAAAAGTTAAAAACGACATCGCCAGCACGTCATCGCTTCCAATACCCGTAAATAACTGTTCCGGCATGATATGATAATACCCGCAGAGAGCTTCCGACAGTCTTTTTGCTTCCGTATCCGGATATAAACGCAGCCTGCTGTAGTCAATACTCCCCGCCAGTTTCCTTATGCCTGGCGCCGGCGGATACGGGCATTCGTTTGTGTTCAATTTTATTACTTTTTTATTCTCCGGCTGTTCCCCCGGTACGTACGGGGTCACTTTTCGGACATTTTCTTCCCATCCCATCCTGTCATTATTCTCCTTCCGCAAACCCCGCTCCGGCTTTCTCTTTCCATTCTTCCGCATTTTTCCGATAATACTCCGCCTGTTCCATAAGCCCCAGCTTACTGCAGCAATCCGCCATTTTAGCAAACGCCTTATCTCCCCTGCTATGGACGTCAAAAATGCTTTCCGTTTCATATGCCGCGTTATGGAACCATACGGAAGCCTCTTCATAATCTTCCTGTTCCATATAGTAATCCCCTATTTCCAGACACACTTCCGATATATTCCCAAAAGCAACCGCCTTCACCACATACTTGAACAGCTTCCCGGCGTCTCCCAGGATCTTTGCGGTCTTTACCATAATTGTCAAAGCCGCCTTTAACTCATCTTCGCTGCATTTTTCATCATTGCACATTTCCTCGAAAAACGTTTCGGCTTTCCGGAAATCTTCCTCCTCTCCCGCCAAATACAATTCCCTTGCATACATGTCATACAACCTGTGGGAAAGCTTCCCGCCTCTGCTCCATATCCCCCGGAAAGCTTCCAGGTCTCTCTTCGCATGGTTTTCCTCCTGCTCATGGATAATCTCCACATCGCTGTCAAATACCACCGGTTCCGTCCTGACCGTTTCATGGATCGGGTCAATCCATGTAAAGCCCCTTACCCTCTTAAACATTTTGGGCCTATATTCCTTATCGTAATTATAAACCGTACAGAACTTTAATTGATTACAGTAATACATCTGCACAATCTCGATTTCCGGATACATATTCGCTTTCAATGCCCGGAATCTTTCCCTGTTTACCTCATCCAACACTTCGTCCGCATCTGCCGAATAAATATAATCGCCAGTTGCTTTGGAAAATGCAAAATTCCTAGCTGCAGAAAAATCATCCTCCCATTGGAAATCGTATATCTTATCCGTATACTTGGAAGCTATCTGCTTCGTCCTATCCGTAGAACCCGTATCCACAATAATAACTTCATCCATCAGATCTGCAAGACAGGACAGGCACCTTTCCAAAATCTTTTCTTCATTTTTTACGATCATACACAGGCTTACTGTTATCATCTTCTCTTCCTCCGCTTTCCTTTTGCATTGTTTATTGAAAATATTAAAATCATTATATCTTATTTCACCAGTTTTTTACAGAAAATTGATCACCTTCCTGCACTTTCGCGCAATTCATTATATTTCCTGTCACCGATTTTCACTGAAAATTGATGACCTGCTTGCGCTTTGGCGCAATTCATTATATCTTTTGTCACCAATTTTCACTGAAAATTGATGACCTGCTTGCGCTTTGGCGCAATTCATTATATCATAGAAACAATCCTGATTACATCTAAAATAACTAAAGTATTTATACAATTATAGCACGGATTTTATTTTTCTCAATCCATAAGCTTTACAACGGAGGCATTTATGTTCAACTCTTTATACAAAAAAACTCCATACGCCGTTTTTATTCTGCTCATCCAAAGTTTTTTCGCGCTTTGGGCGGTCAGCCGGGCCGGACATTTTTCAACCAGAAATATTTTCACCCCTATCTTATTCACTTCCTTTTTTTTATATTTTAAATATATTTCGCAGCTCCGGATAAAGAAAATAAATATATTTACAAAACGTATTGCCATGATCGTCCTGGCTGTTTCTTTTCTTTTTACCCTGTTATTCCTTCTCGCCGGATCTTCTTCCTTAACAGGAAACCTCAATAACCGTTTTTTCCAACTCATTGTTTTGGCTGCTTGCGGAACCGGCTTCTTCTTCCTTGTATATGACGCCCTTTCCCTGCTTTTCCTTTCCGCAGTCCCCTATACGCTGCCGCCATCCCGGAAAACATTAAGGCATATGCCGCTTTTTTCTTTTTTCATCTGCCTTCTATGCTGGTTTCCATATTTCCTCTATGAATATCCCGCCATTATGACCCCGGACAGCATTAACCAGTTTGAACAGATCCTTCATATGATCCCTTACAGCAATCATCACCCCTGGGCTCACACAATGACAATAAAAGCCCTATATTCTATTGGATTTTTCTTCACAAAGGACATAAACGCATCCCTTGCTTTCTTCACATTTTTCCAAATGTGCTTTATGTCCGGCTGCATCGCGTGGATGATCGCCGCTTTACAAAAACTGAAAACCAAGAATGCCGTATGCTTTTTTATCATTGCCTTTTACGCCCTTATTCCTTATCATGCCGTATTCGCTGTTACCATATGGAAGGATGTGATGTTTTCGGGTGCGGTCCTCCTTTTTACCACTGCATTGACCCGCCTTTTTTTCTTTTCCAAAACAGAGGGTTCCCCGGCGGACGGCCCGCGCCAACATACGGCATCCTGCATCATATACATCCTGTCCGGCATTATGATATGCCTGTTCCGTTCCAATGGCTGGTACGCCTTTTTATTTTCGGCCCCCTTTCTTATCTATGCTTTCCGCCGCCAGTTAAAAACTACATTGTTTTTACATTTTACCATTTTAACCGTCGCCCTTATTGTAAAAATCCCTCTTATGAATATGGCCCAGGTCGCACAACCTGATTTTATCGAGTCTATATGCATCCCTCTTCAACAGACTGCAAGGGTTATCTGCGAGGGAAAAGAATTGACGCCAAAGCAATGGGCGAGCATCCACAAGGTCATTGACACCACTTATATCAAAGATTTATATGCCCCTGGGTTTGCCGATAACATGAAAGAACTGGTCCGGGCCGGCCATCCGGAATACCTTACGCAGCATAAAGGGGAGTACCTGATGCTTTGGCTGTCCCTTGGCCTAAAGTATCCCGGAGCCTATCTCCAGGCCTATATTGACCAGACCGTAGGCTATTGGTATCCCGATGTGGCATATACGGTAGGCGATATCGACGGCATCATCCCCAGCGCCACCGGAGCCGAAAGCCATCCGCTGATCGGCGGCCCCTTTGTTGTCAAAACAAAAGAAATCCTGCAAAAACTGGGAGATATGCTCCCGCTTTACGGACTTCTTTTCAGCATGGGATCTATGTTCTGGGCTTTTATCCTCGCCATCGCCATTGCCTGCGCCAAGAAACAATATAACCGGTGTATCCTGTTCCTCCCCGGGGCGGCCCTTATATTGACTTTGCTAATCGCAACGCCTGTCTCTTCGGAATTCCGCTATGCCTATCCCCTGGCTTATGCGCTTCCGCTTTATTTGCTTCTGCCTTTTTTCCCATCCCCTTCCCGGGAACCGGGACTATAGGCTACAATACTTTTGACAAGAAATCCTGCAGCCTTTGGCTCTTCGGACGATTAAAAAATTCCTGCGGCTCGTTCTCCTCCATGATCACTCCCTCATCCATAAAAAGCACCTTGGACCCTACCTCTCTGGCAAATCCCATTTCATGGGTAACTACCACCATCGTCATGCCCGTCTCCGCCAGGCCCTTCATAACATCCAGCACCTCCCCTACCATCTCGGGATCTAAAGCCGAAGTCGGTTCGTCAAACAGCATAACGCGCGGATTCATCGCGAGGGAACGGACGATCGCCACCCTTTGCTTCTGCCCGCCCGACAACTGGCTTGGATAGACATCCGCTTTTTCCTTAAGCCCTACCCTTTCCAGCAGTTTCAATGCATTTTCATTCGCTTCCTCTTTCCCCATTACTTTTAATTTCACCGGCGCAAGCGTAATATTCTGCATGATAGTCAGGTTATTGAATAAATTAAAATTCTGGAATACCATCCCCATATGCTCCCGCACTTTATCAATATCCGTTTTGGGATCTGTAATATTAATGCCGTCAAACCATATCTGCCCTTCGGTAGGAGTCTCCAACAGATTCAGGCAGCGTAAAAATGTGCTTTTCCCGGAACCGGAGGGGCCTATGATCACTATTTTCTCTCCCTGATGCACATGATAACTGACCCCGCGCAATACATGATTATTTTCAAAAGTTTTATGTAAATCCTTAACGATTATCACTTTTACGTAGCCTCCTCTCAAATTTCTCCAGCAAGATTGTCAAAATCTTAATCACAACAAAATAAATGACGGCCGCTCCGATGAGAGGCATAAAAGGTTCGTATGTCCGGGAAGCAATCTGATTTGCCGCCCTTGTCAAATCCGTCAGGCTTACATACCCTACAATGGCCGTCTCCTTCAGCAATACGATAAACTCATTCCCAATCGGGGGAAGCACATTTTTCACTGCCTGCGGAATAATAATAGATATCATCGTCTGGGATTTTGACAGGCCCAGCGAACGTCCGGCCTCCATCTGCCCTTTGTCCACAGCCAAAATACCCGCCCGGACAATTTCCGCCACATAAGCGCCGCTATTTACGCCAAAAGACAAAATCGCCACCAAAATACCATTCATAGCGCCGGAAAATATAATAAACCACATAATCATCAACTGCAGCACGGAAGGCGTCCCCCGGATCACATCTATATATATATTGGCAATTACCGCCAGTATCGTTTTTTTCCCGTTTCTTTTCACCGAAAGCTTCATAAACGCCACAATTGTACCGATAATCATACCCAATATTGCGGCAAATACCGCAATCTGCAGCGTAACTCCCAGCCCCTTTATATATAGTTTCCAACGGTCGCCGCTGATAAATGCCGCGTCAAACATCTTCGCCGTTTTTTCAAACCACATCTGCATTTTTCCTGTCATCCTTTCCTAAATCCCCAAATGCCAATCCTTTTTTCAAATAGTAAGGAAAATCCTCATGAAACCGGAAAAAGGATAGCGGATAACTCCGCTATCCTCCGGTATCTGAACTTGTCCCGCAGCCTCTTATTCTTCACTGCCTTCAATATATTTTGCCACAAGAGCATCGAAAGTACCGTCTTCCATCATTTCCTGAAGCGCTGTGTTAATTTTTTCCGCCAACACCGTATCCCCTTTCGGCAGGGAAATCGCATATTCTTCCGGTTCAAAACCGAACTGATCCCCGTCCACCGCCTTTACCTGTCCTTCAAACCTGGTTTCAAATACCAATGCAGGGTTTTTATCCACAATGACGCAGTCCAGCCTGCCGTTTATAAGGTCATTTACCGCGTCCAACGCTTTGTTGTACTGAGAGACTTCCGCGTTTTCCACTTCTTCCGCAATAAAATCCCCGGTAGTGCCAAGCTGCACCCCGATCTTTTTCCCTACCAGGTCTTCCGCTCCCGCGATCCCGGAGCCTTCCGGCAAGATCACGTACTGAACTGCCATATAGTAAGGATTGGAAAAATCAACCGTTTCTTTTCTTTCATCCGTAACCGTCATGCCGGCAATTGCTACATCGACTTTTTTCCCAATCGATGCGACCAACGCATCAAATTCCATATTTTCCACTTGCACTTCCACGCCCAGCTTTTTGCCGATTTCTTTGATCAGGGCAATGTCAAAACCATCCGGTTCCCCATTATCATCAACATATTCAAACGGCGGGAATTCTGCATTGGTTCCTACCTTAAGGATCCCATCCGCCAAAGTTTCCGATTCCGCAACATTTCCTTCCCCTGCATCCCCGGTTTCTTCTTTTCCGGCATCGTTTTGGGCTGCTGCCGGTTCCTCGGCGGAGCTTCCGCAGCCTGCCAAATGTAACGCGGCGAAATAAAATACCCATCTACTGTAGCTTTCCTGCAGATTAAA
>CAOKPU010000076.1 GCA_948470755.1 uncultured Lachnospiraceae bacterium
AAAATCAAAAGATAAAATTTGGAATGCTATAATTATTCATGCGTATGTCCTGGGATGGAGGATAATTCTTCTTGCATAATAAAGTCGGGAGATGTATGATAGTAATAATTGATAATAGAGGTAAAATTGGGAGGTTCATGTGCCGATGAAAAAAATAGTAGTAACCGGATGCAGAGGGCAGTTAGGGGTTGCGGTAAATAAAATATATGAAAATAACCGGGAAGTAGAGCTTGTGAATACGGATGTAGAAGAACTGGACATTACCGATGTGGATAAGACGATAGGATTTATACGGGAAATAAAGCCTTATGCCATTATTAATTGCGCCGCATATACGAATGTAAATGCATGTGAGACGGATGCGGACAATGCATACCGCATCAACGCGGTGGGGCCGCGTAATCTGAGCATAGCGGCAACGGAAATGGGAGCGAAGCTGGTGCAGGTGTCTACGGATTATGTATTTCCCGGCGACGGCAGCAGGCCGTATACGGAATTCGATGCGACGGCCCCTTTGGGGGCGTATGGCGCATCGAAGCTGGCGGGGGAGGCATTTGTCAGGGATTTTGCGAAGGATTATTTTATTATAAGGACGGCCTGGCTTTATGGAGAAGGGAAGAATTTCGTTAAAACGATGCTGCGCTTAGCGGAAACCCATGATAAAGTCAGAGTGGTGAAAGATCAGATCGGGACTCCGACCAGTGCGGACGAATTGGCAAGCGCGATCGCCCATCTCCTGCCTACGGATAATTACGGGATATTTCACGGGACATGCGAAGGATATTGCAGTTGGGCGGATTTTACGAAGGAGATTTTCCGGCTGTCGGGGAAGGATGTGGAGGTGGAAGCGATCACCACGCAGGAGTATGAAAGGGACAACCCGGCTTCCGCACCGAGGCCGGCTTATTCCGTATTGGACAACTATATGCTGCGGCTGACTACTGATTTTAAGTTTTCCGATTGGCACGATGCGATCGCAACATATTTAAAGGACACATGATCAAAAGGATAAAAAGATGGATTTTTTATATGATTTGGTAAATAACCGTGTTTTTATGGCGGCTATTGGAGGCTGGTTTGTGGCGCAGATCCTGAAAACGATGATCCACATGTGGTTTAACCGCAAATTTGTGGCCGAAAGGCTGGTCGGGAGCGGAGGGATGCCCAGTTCGCATTCGGCTACCGTATGTGCGTTGGCAACAGCGGCCGGGATGGAATATGGAGGCGGCAGTTTCCAGTTTGCGGTTGCCGCCATATTTGCCATCGTAGTGATGTACGATGCCATGGGAGTAAGACGGGAGACGGGCATTCAGGCTAAGGTCTTAAATGAAATGATGGAAATGTTTATGAAGATGGGAAAAGAAATGAGCGTGGAAGATAAACTAAAGGAGTTTGTCGGCCATACTCCTTTGCAGGTGCTGATGGGAGCGATCTTGGGCATCTTGATAGCGGTAGCCATGTACTTGTAAAAAGGTAATCTGTACGAAAAGGAAGATTACCATTTTTTTCTGTATTCCAATGGGGTCATGCCTTCGGATTTTTTGAATACTTTGATAAAATACCCGGCGTCCTGGAAGCCGCAGGACTGTGCAATGGACTCGACGGAAGCGGTGCTGAACCGGAGAAGTGATTTTGCATGGGAGATCCGTAAGACCGTTAAGTCGTTGGAAATAGTGGATCCAAACGCTTTTTTGTATTCCCTGGAAAGATGGAATTTACTGATGAAAAATTGCTCCGACAGCTTTTCCAGAGTGATTTTTTCGGGATAATGTTCATCCAGATAGGAATGGACCTGGTTCAGCTTTTCATACATGGAATATTCCCCGTCCTGCACTGCTTTGCTTTCGGTAAAACAATGAGTGATGATATCGGTAAGATATTTGTTGGATACAAGCTCCATCAATGGGGATTTGCCGGTCTGGGTTTGGAATAAATGGGTGAGGGCGTCCGTAAATAGAACCAGGTTTCTTGGACGGAAGAGGAACTGGCTGCCATAATTAAGGTAGGCTTCATAGTACGGCTTGGCGGATAGCCCGTTAAAGTGGACCCACATCAGGCTCCATGGGGAATCCGCGCTGCTTTCATGGGAATAGGGACGGGTACAGTCCAGCCACACGCAGTCGCCGGCGGAAATCTGATATTTTTTATTCTCATAAGATACCGTGCCTTTCCCGTCTAACACAACGAAGAACAGATAGGAATTTAAGTTCTGCCGTTTGCTGATGTGAGGCTCTAAGCTTTGCAGGGAGCCTACTTCCTGGACGTAAAGATAATGTTTTTTAGCATATGGCGACGGCGTGGATATAATCCGGTTGGAAGCTGATTTTGCCATGGAAACACCTCTTTCTTGAAGGAATAAAAATAGAAAAAAACAATAGCAAAATTTTACCATTTTGACGCAAAATATTATGTTGACACATGCATTATACAATAGTATCCTCGCTAAGGAAAGAGCAAAATTAAACAATGAAAGGAAAAATATATGCTTTCTGTTAGTCTGGTTTTCCTGTATATATTGCTGAGCGCATATATAATCGGTTTTCTGGTTTTATCGGTTATTGGTCGTATCTTTGGCAAGGAAGGCCGCAAAAACGCGGGATGGGCAGAAAGGACCAATGGGACGGAAGGCTTTATTCCCGCAGGCGGCGGGCCGGGGGGCGGTTTACGTTTGGAGACTGCATCAAGGCTGCTGACCCCATATTTTAAGGCAGGAGTATGCGGCTATGTGATGGCGGGGCTGATAACCGTAACCGTATACGCGCAGGTTTTCAGTTTGTTTTATAAGGTAGGGTTGTTGGCGAATGTGATCCTGGCGGCGGTCTGCATTGTGGCGGCGGCGGTATTCCGGCATGGGCTTTTATCGGGGCTTAAGAGGCAATGCTGCGGCATTTCTAAAGGGAAGAAAATATGTTATCTGTCCTTATTTCTTTTATTCGCTTACGGCACGTCCAGAGGGATCATTCATTATGATACCGGATTATACCATGCACAGAGCATCCGCTGGATAGAAGAATATGGCGTAGTAAAAGGGCTTGGCAATCTGCATTGCAGACTGGCGTATAACAGTTCCGCATTTAGTTTATCCGCATTGTATAGTTTTTCTTTTTTGGGAGGGCAGTCGTACCATTGTGCGGCAGGCTTTCTTGCTTTTCTGCTGGCAGCGGTATGCAGCAGGGTATTGGATGCGTGGAAAAGGAAGAAGCTGTTGTTGTCCGACGTTGCAAGGTTTATGGGGATTTATTATCTGTTGATCATTTTTGATGAGATGGTTTCCCCGGCGTCTGACTATTTTATGGTATTGACCGTTTTCTATATTGTCATACGGTATCTGGATCTGGTGGAAGAAGGGGAAAAAGACTGGATTCCTTACGGGCTTCTTGCGCTGGCCTGTGTTTATACAGTGAGCCTGAAATTGTCGGCGGCATTGATCATCCTGCTTGCCGTCAAGCCGGCGGCAATGCTGATAAAGGAAAAGAATGTGAAGGGGATCGCAGGATTTATTGCGTTGGGGGTATGCATCCTTGCTCCGTATCTTGTGCGTAATGTCCTGATTTCAGGCTGGCTTGTATATCCTTTGACGGCAATTGATCTTTTTTCCGTAGACTGGAAGATTCCGGAGTGGATTGCGCAGTATGATGCAAAAGAAATACAGGTATGGGGCCGGGGGCTTAAGGATGTGGCAAGGTATGGGGAGCCGGCGAGGGTATGGATAAAAGAATGGTTTGCCGGACAGGGGGCTTTGGACAAACTATTTATTATCACGGCGGCGGCGGCTGTACCTGTCTCGGTTGCAGCTTTGGCGGCAGCGGCGGTGAAAGGGCTGGAGGAGCAAAGGGATCTGATGTTGGCGGCTGTGACGGTTAATTTTTCTTTCTTATGCTGGCTGTTCTCGGCGCCTTTGATCCGTTATGGATGCGTCTATGTATGGCTGGCAGCCCCCATAACATTCGGAGGCCTGGCTCTGTGGTTGGTCAGGAAAGAAGGATGGGGGAATTATTTTTGGGGTATGATCTATTTTCTGATAACTGCGGCGGGGATTTATAAATTTTTTGCTTTTGGAAAGGAAGTAGCTGCAGCCTATACCCCGGAATATTTTATTTATCAAAAAGAATATGAAAACTTTGAAATGGAAAGCTATGAAATAGAAGGTATAAAATTTTACTATCCCAGGGAAGGCGACCGGGCCGGGTACGAAGCGTTCCCATCTTCCCCGTCAAAGGCGGATATAGGGCTAAGAGGGCCGGGAATCAGGGATGGATTTCAATATAAAAGTAAAAGCAGTAAATGATGCCGGGCAGGAAAGCTATGGAGCGGCAGAATGAGAGGTAAAAGGATGAATCAGACAGACAAGATTTATGTGGCGGGACATAGGGGGCTGGTGGGCAGCGCCATCGTTAGGAGCCTTAAGGCAAAAGGCTACACGAATATCATAGGAAGGACCCATAAGGAGCTGGATTTGCTCAATCAGGCGGATGTGAACCGTTTTTTTGAAGAAGAAAGGCCGGATGTGGTAGTGTTGGCGGCGGCAAAAGTGGGCGGCATCAATGCCAATAATACCAAACCGGCGGAGTTTGCTTATGAAAACATGCAGGTGCAGTGCAATGTCATCAAGTGCTGCCATGATTATAATGTGAAAAAGCTGCTTTTTTTAGGGAGTACATGTATTTATCCCCGCCTTGCGCCGCAGCCCATACCGGAAGACGCATTGCTGACGGGGCCTTTGGAAGAAACGAATGAAGCGTATGCGATTGCGAAGATTGCGGGGCTGGAAATGTGTAAATATTTTAAACGGCAGTATGGGGATGATTTTATAAGCTGTATGCCTACCAATTTATACGGCCCTTATGATAACTATGATTTGAAGGATTCCCATGTGCTTCCGGCAATGATACGCAAATTCCATGAGGCAAAGGTAAATGGCGACAAAACAGTGGAATTATGGGGAACGGGAAGCCCGTTAAGAGAGTTTTTGTATGTGGACGACATGGCGGATGCCTGCGTCTTCCTGCTGGAAAACTATAGCGGGGAACAGCATGTAAATATAGGGACGGGCAAAGAGGTAACAATTAAGGAGCTGGCGGAAACCATATGCCGGACGGTAGGATATGAAGGGGAAATTATATGGAATAAAGACATGCCGGACGGGACCCCGAGGAAACTTACGAATGTGGATAAGCTCCATTCTATGGGGTGGAAGCACAAAGTGGAACTGGAAGAGGGGGTTGGGCTGGCCTATGACTGGTTCCGGGAAAATATCGACACAGCCAGGCTGGACGGAAGATAAGGCTGCATAAAGCGGTCTTCCGTGAATGATTAGTAAAGACGGGTTTGGCATGAAAGCGCGTAAAAATAAAAGAAAGGTATGGAAAGAAAAATGGACAGGTATGGTGTAATAATGGCAGGGGGCGGGGGAACGAGATTCTGGCCCTTAAGCCGCAGGCAGATGCCGAAGCAATTTTTAAATCTGACGGGCAAAGATACGATGGTCAATGAGACGATTGACAGGATAGCAGGCAATATGCCTATGGAAAATATATATATTGTGACCAATGCCGCCCAGGCTCCTCTTATGAAAGAGGTGACGTCGGGAAGGCTTGGGGAGGGCAGGATCCTGGCGGAGCCGGCCGCAAGGAATACGGCGGCCTGCATCGGGTATGCGGCGGTCGCGGTGCAGAAGCAATACGGCGACAGTATTATGTGCGTACTGCCGTCCGATCATTATGTAAAGGACAGGGACGCCTATAAAGAAGTGATGGATTATGCTATGAAGCTGGCGGAAGAAACGGACAGGTTGGTAACGATAGGGATAAAACCTACGGAACCGGCTACCGGTTATGGATATATCAAGTATGATAAGAAGATGCAGGAAATCGGGCATACAATAGGCGCCGTAAGCCAGAAAAGGATTACAGCCTATCCGGTGTCGGATTTTGTGGAAAAACCCAGCCTCCCTATTGCGAAATCCTATGTGGAACAAGGCTGTTATCTTTGGAACAGCGGCATGTTCGTATGGAAAACGTCCGTTATATTAAAATATTTTAAAGCCCTTCTTCCTGAAGTATATGAATGCCTGATGGAAATAGAGGCGGCGCTCGGGACCCAAAAGGAGAGGGAAGTGATCGAAAGGGTATATCCGGTTATCCCTAAGATTTCAGTGGACTATGGGATTATGGAAAAAGCGGATCATGTCATTATGCTGGACGGGGATTTTGGATGGAGCGATGTGGGAAGCTGGGATACCTTGGATACCTTGTATGAAACGGATGAAAATAATAATGTGGTTTATGGGGAACAGATACACATCGGCTCCAGGAATTGTATCGCTTACGGCAGGGATAAACTGATTGCTACGATCGGTTTGGATAATGTGGTGATCGTGGAAACGGAGGACGCCGTACTGGTATGTGATAAATCAAAGGCCCAGGACGTAAAAAAGGTGGTTGAAATACTGCAGGAACAGGGCAAGGAAAAATACCTGTAAGATTTGCGCGATGCTTTATGGTTTACAGCCGGACAGGCATATGGTATGATTTTTAAAAAATGCGGGCAATGCGCATGTAGCTGCGGAATGGAAAGTGTAGGGGGGAATTATGGATAAAAATATAGAGATTGACAAAGCGGAAGATGCCGGCTTGGTGCGGCATGTGACGGAATTTATGCTGGATATGGGAGTCCCGGCGCATTTAAAAGGTTATCATTATTTGAGGGCGGCCATATTAATGGCGGAAGAGGATATGGAAGTGGTCGGGAGTGTGACGAAGCTTTTGTATCCCGAAATTGCAAAGTGTTTTAAAACAACGGAGCAGAAAGTGGAACGTGCAATCCGCAATGCGATTGAAGTTTCATGGATTAGAGGAAATGCGGAGACGTTTGAAGAACTTTTTGGATATTCCGCGCTTACGGGCAACGGAAGACCGACAAACAGCGAGTATATTGCGCAGATTGCGGACAGGATCAGGCTGGAAATGGGAAGCGGCTGTAAAGTCTCATAGAAACCGGACAGGGATGTCTTTGTGGATCGCAGCCTTACGGTAATATCCGGATAGTGTAAAATGCTGGCATCAGGGAACCGGGATTGGGTTCTTTGGAGCCGGCATTTTTTGGCTGTTATTTTCTTTTGATATATGATAAAATAAATTCCAAATATTGACGTAGTTTTGCAAAAGCGGAAAGGATGGGAAATGGAGTTACTTAGCGTGATCGTGCCTTGCTATAATGAGGAAGAGAATATCAATGATTTTTATTATGAGCTGATGAAGAACGAAGCATATTTTGGCAGCAGGGGAATGGATGTGGAAGTGATATATGTGGACGACGGGTCGAAAGACGGGACCGTGGGGAAGGTGAAGGAACTGGCGGGGAAAGACGGACGGGTGCATCTGATTTCTTTTTCCAGGAATTTTGGGAAAGAAGCGGGGATTTATGCAGGGCTTCAGAAGGCAAAAGGGAACTATGCCGTGCTGATGGATTGCGATTTACAAGATCCCCCCTCATTGCTTCCCGAGATGTTCCGATATATTGATGAAGGATATGATTCCGTAGCGACGAGAAGGGTGACAAGGAAAGGGGAGCCGCCGATCCGTTCTTTTTTTGCCCGGATGTTTTATCGTGTAATGAATAAAATATCAAAGACGGAGATTGTAGACGGGGCCAGGGATTACCGGCTGATGACAAGGCAGGTGGTAGACGCTATATTGGCTATGGCGGAATATAACCGCTTTACCAAGGGTATTTTTGGCTGGGTGGGCTATCAGACGAAATGGCTGGAATATGAAAACATAGAAAGAAAAAAAGGGGAAACGAAATGGTCCTTCTGGAAGCTGTTTTTATATTCCCTGGACGGCATCACCGCTTTTTCCACCGTTCCGCTGGCGATAGCATCTATTATGGGATTGCTGTTCTGCCTGTTTGCGTTTGTTATGATCGTATTTATTATTATAAGAAAATTGATGTTTGGGGACCCGACCTCGGGGTGGCCTTCCCTGGTATGCATTATTTTAATGTGCAGCGGCATCCAATTGTTCTGTGTCGGAATAGTTGGCCAGTATTTATCCAAAACTTATATGGAAGTGAAGAAAAGGCCGATCTATCTGATAAAAGAAGAAATATAAAAACGGAATATGGAAAAGAAAGGGATCGGCTAAGGGATGGTACAGGAAGTGGACGGGCTTGTCAGCATTGTTGTGCCGGTATATAATGCCGGAAAGTTCATAGAAGAAACGATAGGGATGGTGAGGCGGCAGACTTACCGGGAATGGGAATTGCTGCTTGTGGATGACTGTTCAACGGATGACGGCAGGGAAAAAATAAAAGCCTGGAGCGCGCGTGATGAAAGGATCCGTCTGATTGCCAAGGAGAAAAACCAGGGGGCGGCGCAGGCCAGGAATACGGGGATTGATCATGCATCGGGGAGGTTTCTCGCATTTTTGGATGCGGATGATGTCTGGATGTCGGACAAGCTAGAAAAGGAACTCCGGTTTATGGCGGATAAAAATGCGGCTTTTGTATTTACGGCTTATGAATTCGGCGATGAGGACGCACGTGGTACAGGGCGGAAAGTCAGTGTCCCGGAAACGATCACATATAAGGAAGCATTGTCAAGGACGATCATATTTACTACTACCGTAATGTTTGATTTGGACAAGATCGGAAAAGATTTGATCAGGATGCCGGATGTGGCCAGCGAAGACACCGCCGCCTGGTGGAAGATACTGCGCAGCGGGTATACGGCGTATGGGTTGGATGAGACGCTTGCCATCTACCGCAGGCCGGCAAAATCTTTATCCTCCAATAAATGGGAAGCGATAAAAAGGATCTGGAATCTGTATAGGAATGAAGAAAAGCTGCCGTTTTTTTACAGCGTCTGGAATTTCGTATGGTGGGCGCTGCGTGCGTCGGCGCGGCGGTTATAAGTGCAGGAAGAAAAAGCATATGGCTTGTGGGATCGGAATGATATAAAGGGATACAGGGACATTGGAGGCGTCAAAACAGGACGCGGAAATGAGGATAAAAGTGAAACAGATGGAATCGAAGAAAAGAACGATAGTGCTTTTGCTGTCTATGGCTGGTCTTGGTTTGCAGATGGCGGTATATGTGTATGCCTGGCTGGACATTTATTATCCATATTTGGCGCAGTTTGGGAAGGTTAATTTTTATTCAAGGGGCCATCTGCTTATCGTAGGGATTTATTTCGTACTTCTTTTCTTTTTTGAAAATACTTATGGGGGATTGAAAATAGGATATTTTAAGCCGCTGGAGGTTTATTTTTCACAGGTGTTTTCCCTTTTGGCGGTGAATGTTATTTCTTATATTCAGATTGCCCTGTTAAGGAACTGGATCGTCCCTGCAGCCCCTATTTTGGGGGTGACTTTGGTCCAGATTGTGATTTCCGGCATCTGGACTTATGTATGCGATACTTTTTATCGGAAATTTTTTCCGCCAAGGGAAATGCTGCTCATTTATGGGGAACGTTCCATTGATGATATTCTGGGCAAATTTGCCACAAGAAAAGATAAATATAAAATAAAAAGGTGTATGAATATAAAAGAAGGGATCGCCGCGATTGAGGAAGAAGTGCAAAAGGGTTATGACGCTATTGTCTTGTGGGATATACCTACGATGGACAGGAATAAGCTGTTAAAGTTCTGTTACGGGGAATCTATCCGCGTCTATATGATGCCGAAGATTCCGGATGTCCTTGTCCAGGGATCGGAAAAACTGCATTTGTTTGATACGCCCATTTTCCTGACGAGGGAATATTCCCTCCGGGTGGAGCAGCGGATGTTGAAGAGGCTGATCGACGTTGTATGCGCCCTCCTGCTCGTAATGATTACTTCCCCCATTATGCTGGCGGCAGCGGCGGCGATTAAGCTTTATGACGGCGGGCCGGTATTGTACAGGCAGATAAGGTGTACGAAAGACAGGAAAGAATTCTATATTATGAAGTTCCGGAGTATGCGGGTGGATGCGGAAAAAGACGGAGTGGCAAGGCTGGCGGCAAAAAATGACTCCCGGATAACGCCCGTTGGCAAGTTTATAAGGGCGGTGAGGATTGACGAATTGCCGCAGCTTTTTAATATCTTAAAAGGGGAAATGTCATTTATAGGCCCCAGGCCGGAGCGTCCTGAAATCATTGCCCAATATGTGGAGGAGATGCCGGAATTTGTATTCCGTATGAAAGTGAAAGCGGGGCTGGCCGGTTACGCCCAGGTATACGGGAAATATAATACGACTCCTTATGATAAATTAAAACTGGATTTGGCCTATATTGAAAATTATACCGTATGGCTGGATATTAAGCTGATGCTGCTGACTTTGAAAATACTGTTTAAGCCGGAGAGTACGGAAGGGATAGAAGCCAGCCAGATCACAGCGATGAAAAAGGAAGAGGATAGATAAGGGATGGAAAACCAGAAGTTTATGCGGGAGGGGATCGACGGAAAAAGGATCTTCCTGCTATATGGGAAAAAAGTATGGATTATTGCCGTTGCCGGCATCGCAGGGGCATTGCTTGGGGCAGGGATCTATTTGCTGGGGCATCTTCTGTTGGCTTCGGAGAAAGAATATGAAACGGTATCGAAGATATATTTGAATTTTAACTGCAGCCCGCAGGATTTTAATGAACTTTCCTATAATGGCTATACTTGGAATGATTTGATGGCGACGGATCCGATTCTGGAGTACACAATGGGGAATCTTCCGCCCGATGTGGATAAGGAGACGGTGATCGGGGCGACAAAGGCGGAGATTTTATCCGATATCCGGCTTCTTACGGTAACGATTACGGCGGATAAGCCGGAGCTGGCTGCGCAGATTATGGAGGCAACGCAGAAGGCATTGGTTCATCTAGGGGAAACGGATGAATTGTTTGAGAGTATAGAAATTTACAGTACCGTGCCGCCGCAGCAGATCGTGTGGGATAACAGGGTAGTACAGGCCGGGATGACGGGAATGGTGATCGCTTTTGCAGCGGCGGCCTTAGCAGCGGCATTTTATTATGTCCTGGACGATTCGGTATATACGGCGCAGGATGTGGAGAAGAGATATGGGATTGAGGCTGTCGGGGTATTGACAGAGGAGGGAAAAGGGATTTCCAAAGAATACGAAGAGGAATTTCTTGTAAATTATGCTTATCTGGGAAGAGGGATGGAAACGGCTGCTTTGATCAGCGTTGATTCTAAAGAAAGTGCGAAGCGGGCCGGGGAGAAGATCCGCAGGCTGTTGGAAGAAAGGGATGCGGATTGGGAAAACGGCGCAAAGGCCTGCCAGGGACGGAAAGCCGTTTTTCCCCGCCTTATTGATGATATGCCGGAAGAAGGGATGGAAATGTATGCCAGGCTCCGCGAAGCGGACGGAGTGCTGGTTGCGGTGCGTTTTGGCGCCGGAAACGGTAAACGCGTGGAAAGGCTGCTTGGCAATTTGAGGAGACAGGACTGCAATATCATAGGGGCGGTGATCGTGGAGGCGGATGGAAGATTCCTTGGGAGGTATTATATGGGAAGGGATGCCTCCTGAATAACAAAAATACGGGCATTCTCTGCACGGATTTGAGATTCCGCGAAGCGGGATCATGGTGGTTAGTGTGAGAAGAAGTTCTAAAGCTCAACAGCAGCGGCTGTTTCGCCAAGAACTTCTACGACTTGCTTTGCAAGTCTTTCTCACACCGAAAAATGCCTGGAATGCGGCATTTTTCATCAGGATTTGAGATTCCGCGAAGCGGAATCATGGGGGTTAGTGTGAGAAGAAGTTCTAAAGCTCAACAGCAGTGGCTGTTTCGCCAAGAACTTCTACGACTTGCTTTGCAAGTCTTTCTCACACCGAAAAATGCCTGGAATGCGGCATTTTTCATCAGGATTTGAGATTCCGCGAAGCGGAATCATGGGGGTTAGTGTGAGAAGAAGTTCTAA
>CAOKPU010000077.1 GCA_948470755.1 uncultured Lachnospiraceae bacterium
TCTGATATTTGCGTCGCCCCGTCGCGTAAACGCTCCGGAATGGGGATTAGTATGAAAAAGGGAATGGATGTATAATGCGGGCAAAAAAGCGGATTATGGCAGAAGCGAAGGTATCCGTCCCGCTAAAGCCCGAGCCAACAGATCATGGCTTTTTTCGGTCAGATGCATATAATCATTGGGATGCATACGGATGCCGGGAATCTTGCCTGCGTCCATAAAATGGCAGTTGGTCAGCTTTGCGGTCCTTTCATAATAAAAGGCAAGCTGACGGGATTTTTCCATGCATCCTTTTCCCATTTCATTAGACACAAAAGTGGATAAGTAGTTTTCTTCTATAGGCGCAGGGGCGACCAAAAGGATATTCGGTGTATTGTCCCTCCATGCATCGGTAATGGATTGCGCTTTTCTTGTCAGCCGTTCCAGGCCTTTGGCAATGTTTTCGGCATTGCATCCGAATCGTTCTTTGGTATCATTGGTTCCCAGCATGATGATTAGTAAATCTACCGGTTCATGGCTCATCAGACAGCTAAAAATGGCGGAAAGGCCGCTTAGCCCTTCAAAAAGAGGATCTTCAAAGACGGTGGTGCGTCCGCTTAGGCCTTCTTCACGGACAATATAGCCTTCTCCCAAATATTTTTCTAAAAGGCATGGATATCTTTGCGTATCATCGAACCTACCGCCCGTTTCCGAGCAGTAGCCATGTGTATTGGAATCCCCAAAGCATACAATCGTTTTTTTCATAAATATCCTTTTCTGTTATGATGGAAATACATCTATAAAGCAAATTCCTACAGGTACTTAATTATCATATCATCCGTAGCTGTGGATGGCAAGGGCAGAAGGGCGGGGTCAACAGTTCAGCCTTGAGGAATTATTTTTAAGAAAGGGAAAATAGTAGTTGACAAATGAGGGGGAATTGTGTAAAATAGTTATTGTTGATGCATAATATATTTTCCTGATAAAAGCAAGGGAAATATATTTGTTGAATATGATGTTTTGCGCGAGTGGCTCAGTTGGTGGAGCGCGACCTTGCCAAGGTCGAGGCCGCGGGTTCGAGTCCCGTCTCGCGCTCTTTGAAAAAGGTGGAAATGCTGATTGATACAGTATTTCCACTTTTTACCTTATAGGGAATTCCGTCGTCAGACGGACATAAATTGACGAAGGGCCTCCGGGAGGATGCGCACTGCGCGCAAGAGGAAAATGGCCGCAGCCGCGCTCCGGCGCGAGTGTGCGTCAGTACGCACACTTTTTATATTATAGGGTTCGGGTGTCGAAAGGCCCATCCGGCGGCCCCATCTGATAATGCTTCGTTTCTTTTTTTGATCGTATACGGTTTTGATCTGGAAGTGTCTTACAGGAGTAAACGATCATTTCTGTTTTTTTTCCCATTTATTTTGCAACAGAAGAAAGGTTTTTTAAATAAAATTTGGCTAAGGACAGCGAGGCGGCAATTTCCTGCTCGGGATATTGGGAACAGAGTGACTGGAATAAACGGTAATTCTGCGTCTGAAGCGGTTCCTGTGTACCGAAAAGCAAATAATCAATACTGACATGGCAGATATGGGCTATTTGGGCCAATACATCAATGCTGGCAGTTCTTTTTCCGGTTTCCAGTAAAGCCAGATAAGAGGTGGATATGTGTATTTGAGAGGAGAAAACTTCCTGAGTATAATTTTGCGATATTCTAAGTTCACGGATCCGTCTGCCAAGTTCTTTTAAATCGATTAAATAATTATCCATAAAATGACCCCATTTAGAAATTGCAGATGGATAGTTGATTCAAATCTGCCATTTCTCATTTTTGTAATCAGTGATTAAATGTTTTCTATATATCA
Organism: uncultured Lachnospiraceae bacterium; assembly: GCA_948470755.1. Classification (GTDB taxonomy): domain Bacteria; phylum Bacillota; class Clostridia; order Lachnospirales; family Lachnospiraceae; genus Kineothrix. The sequence goes on from CAOKPU010000077.1 coordinate 1,836, forward strand.
TATCAATATTTCTATGCAAGAATTATTTCTAATAGAAATAGAAATATTGACTAATAGAAATAAATGTGTTAAGTTTATATACGAAATGAAAAGACGAGGAAGGTATGAAATGAAAAAAATCCTTATTATCCTAAATTATTATTATCCTTATGTGAGCGGATTATCCGAGTATGCGCGGGTATTGGCGGAAGAATTCGTAAAGAAGGGGGACGAGGTGACGGTATTGGCTTCCAATCATGGGAAACTGGCTGCAAAAGAGGTAATCAATGGAGTCAAGGTAGTGCGCACCCCAATTATATGTAAGATCAGCAAAGGGACGGTGAGCCCTTCGTTTCTGTGGAAGGCAGTGTGGCTTGCGAAGGATAAGGACGTGGTGAACATGCATCTACCAATGATGGAATCAGGGATCATCAGCCTGGGGATTGACCCGAAAAAGCTGATCACAACCTATCACTGTGATGTAAATCTGCCTAAGACGCCTCTTAACAGGCTGATTTTAAAATGTATTGATCTTTCCAATAATATCTGTTTGAAAAGGAGCAGGTATATTGCCGTGCAGACAAAGGATTATGCGGGCCAGTCAAGGATTGCTTATCCATATAAAAAGAAGTATGTGGAAGCGGCAACGCCGATCAAGGACTATAACAGGATAAATGTAAACAGAAATGACGGGAAAAAAGTCATTGGCTTTTGCGGAAGGCTGGTGGAGGAAAAAGGTATTGGGGTGTTGTTAAGGGCATATGAAATCCTGTGCCGGACGGAGAAAGACTTGGTATTGAAAATCGCCGGGGATTATAAGGAAGTGGCAGGAGCAAATGTATATGCCGATCTGAAAAAATATATAAAAATACATAAGCTGCAGAACGTGGTTTTTATGGGAAAGTTGAAGGAAGAAGAAATGGAAGGGTTTTATTCTTCTCTGGATGTATTTGTCTTGCCGAGCATCAACTCTTTGGAGGCTTTTGGGATGGTGCAGGTGGAAGCCATGTATTGCGGGGCGCCGGTAGTGGCGACGGATCTTTATGGCGTCAGGACGATTGTCCAAAGGACGGGGATGGGAGTGGTGGTTAAGAAAAATGATGCGGAGGATCTGGCAAAAGGGATTCTTAAGGTATTGCATAATAAGGAGAAATACTGGAAACCAAAGGAAGAAATTCTGAAATATTATGGGACGGCGCATTGCGTATCGGCATACGAACGCGCCATGGACAAAATGATAGGATGACAAAAAGAGTATGAAAAAATATTTACGGATGATGAGGGTAAAACAATATATCAAAAACAGTTTGGTTTTCATAGCGCCTTTTTTTGCGGGAACGCTTATGACGATCCCTGTTTTTTTGCATGTGCTGGCAGGATTCGCGGCATTTAGTTTTGTCTGCTCTTCTATTTATATCATGAATGACATAAGGGATGTGGAAAAAGACAGGCTTCATCCGATAAAGAAAAAGCGGCCGATCGCATCGGGAGCGGTGTCAGTGCGTAAAGCAGCCGGAGCAGGTATTGTCCTGCTGATTGCGGGCTATGGGCTGTTGTCTTTGATTCAGGGGGAGTGGATAGGACGGGCTCATATTTATGTCTTGATCTATTTTATTTTGAATGTGGGATATAGTTTTGGGCTGAAAAATATTCCCATTGTGGATATTATGATCCTGACGTCGGGCTTTTTTATCCGTGTCCTATATGGGGCCGCACTCTGCGGGACGCAGGTGTCTAACTGGCTCTATCTTACGGTGATTATGATTTCGTTATATATGGGGACGGGAAAAAGGAAAAGCGAAAGGGTAGGGGAGAGCGGGGAGACGACGAGGAAGGTTTTACAGTTTTACAGCCCGTATTATCTGGATAAGATCATGCAGATGAGCCTTATCCTGGCGATTACTTTCTATTCCCTTTGGAGTTCGAGCATGGCGGTGTCTTCTTATATGATATGGACGGTCCCGCTTGTCCTGGCGATTGTGATGAGATATGAAATGCTGGCGGAAAAGGATGCCTATGGGGATCCCACGGATCTTATTTTTTCGGACAGGCCGATTCAGATATTGGTAGCGGTGTATGGGATGATTGGGTTTGGGATGTTGTATGGGATACATAGGTTTTTGCCTTAATGGCGGGCCGGGAATAAATGCAGAAGGGAAGCGGGAGCAAAAGGAGAGTTATGAAAGTTTCACGAAAGTATATAGCAGTAGCGGGGATATTGTTAGGGGCATTGAGCTTCCTGGCATTATATGGCTGGGAAGTCCTGGATGTAACGAATGAAGTCTGGCTTTTAGCATCGGAGAGGGACCTTAGGGCGCATTATATCGGATGGAAGTTTTTCCGGGAATCGGATTGGCATTGGCCGCTTGGGATGATGGATGGGATTATTTATCCCAGGCTTATTTCGGTCGTATATACGGATTCCATACCATGGCTGGCATTGTTTTTTAAAATGGTTTCCGGGCTTTTGCCGGAGACCTTCCAATATTTTGGCCTGTGGGGCCTGCTTTGCTTTATGCTGCAAGGGATGCTGGCTGGTTTAATAGTAAGCAAATATGGCAGGAATTTGTGGATTGATATATTGTTGATGGAATTCTTTATATTGTCTCCCACAATGATATATCGTTTGTATTTCCATTCGGAATTGGCAGCGCATTTTTTGTTGTTAATGGCTTTTATTCCCTGGATAGAAAGGGATAAAATTAATACTAGTTACAAAAAATGCATATATTGGTCATTTCTTTTTATTCTGACAGCGGGTATCCATCTTTATTTTATACCAATGCTGGTAATCGTGATGTCGGCGACTGTTTTGTATGATTTCCTGAAGGGACGTAAGGCGATCCCATGTATTATTGTCTGGCTGATCCCTGTTTTATCGGGGATTTTGACGCTTTATCTGTTGGGCGCTTTGTCTTCGGCCAGGGATCTGGGGGCGGAAGGCGGTTTGGGTATTTATGGGATCAATCTGAATACGCTTGTCAATCCGCAGGAATGGGCGGGGCTTTTGCCTGCTTTAAAAGTGGCAACCATTGGACAGTATGAAGGATATGCTTATTTAGGGGCCGGGGTACTGCTTTTGGCGGGAATCTGCGCGGCGGAATCTGTCGTCTATAGGAAAGCGGAGGGCAGGAACCATAGGAATAAAGAACTGGTTTTATCCACATTATTTTGTATTATGGCATCGCTTCTTTGTGCAATGGGGCCGGTAGTGACTTTTGGGGATCGGGTTTTGTTTGAAATCCCGTACCCTTCCTTTGTGATCAGCATTCTGGATATGTTCCGGGCAACAGGGCGGTTTGTATGGGTCGTTATTTATGTCATCTTAGCAGCCGTATCCATCCGGATAGCAAAGATGGATAAAAAATATAATCAGTATGTGATAATAGGGGGCCTTGCGTGTTGTCTGGTTTTACAGGTCATTGACTTATATCCGATGTTGTTTTTAAGGAGAGGCGTGGGGGAAGAGGGCAATTATAAGGAGGAAGAGTATAATGCTTTGCGTTCGCCGGCCTGGGAAAAGATTGGGGAAAATTTTAAACATATTGAGATGATGGAAGCGGAGTTAATGGTTCATAGTAATTATTTCGATAGTTTTTCCCTGGCGGAGTTTGCGGTAGAAAACGGTATGACGATTAGTAATTTTGCAGCGGCGCGTCCGACCGTGGAATTGAGGGAAGAGATCCTAAAGGAACAGTATGAAAAGCTGGAAGAAGGGAAAGCCCGTGACGATGTCCTTTATGTTTTTGGGAATCCGTTTGACCTTATGGGGAGGAAGCCTGACTTATATTTATATAACCTGGACGGGATCATTATAGGGACGAAAAACAGAATCGAGGAATTGGATGAGCAAGGGCTTTCTTATGAGACGGACAGCATTTGTATGGATTTTGAAAAAAATTTTTTCTTTGCGGCGGAGGATGCGGAGAAGGTGGATGGCCGGGTCGTTAATTCCGGGGAAAAACCGGAAATGATTTTATACGGTCCTTATATGGATATGAACACCGGTATTTATGATTTCCGGTTTGAAATCGATGTATTAGCCGGGGAAGGAGTGGCAGGATATGCCGATGTTGTGTCCGACCTGGCTGTAAGAGAACACGCTAAGGTTTATTTTACGGCGGAGGATTCTGAGATTGTCATGAAGGATGTTTTCATCAATGACGCCAGGGAAGTGGAAATCAGGGTCTATGCGGAAGAAGGCAGCATCATATCGGTGAACCGTTTGCATTGCCGGTTTGACGGGGATCTGTCGAAAGCCAGCTTTAAGAACGGTGAGTTAAAATCATCGGTTTTTGATGATGTATATTATTATCGGGAGGATATGGAAAAGAGGGAAACGTATATTAGGAATGCTGAAACGGAAGAAGGCTGCGTGGTGTTTGGGCCGTATATATATGTTCCGCAGGGAGATTATTGTGTAAGCTGGGAGTATGAAATAGAACGGTCGAGAGAAGAAATCGCCGGCTGGGTGGATATTTGCTGCGATAAAGGGAAAACCATATTGGCGCGGGCGGACATCGAAAGAGACAGCGCTAAGCTGCAGTTGGATCATTTCCGTTTGGATCAGGATATAGAGGATTTGGAATTGAGGGTTCATATTAATGAGGGAACGGTGATAAAGGTAAAAAAGATAAATATGGAAATAGAAAATGGCTTTTAGCAGTTCATTCTTTTTCCGGAAGCGGGGAGGCTTTTGATGTATGAGTGGGAACGGGAAAAAGCGATGGATGGAAAGACTGGCGCAATTTATCAAATACGGTTTTGCAGGCGGGATATCCACCGCCGTCAATCTGCTTTTATTTTGGATATTGGAAGGCGTCGGTTTGTATTATATAGCGGCCAATGTTGTTTCTTACGTTTTTGCAGTCGTGCTTAACTATGTTATGAACAGGAAGTTTGTATTTGCCCAAAGGGGGGATTATGTAAAAAAAGAAGAAAGAAGACGGCTGGCAAAATTCATGTTTATCAGGCTGTTGAATCTGCTGGCGGATAACGGATTGTTCTATCTATGCGTCAGCATTTTTGGGATGCCTGTTTATCCCAGCCGTCTGGGGCTTACGTTTGCGGAAATCGTCGTCACATATGCGGCGGTAAAAAAGATGGTATTTTGATACGGGGGTTAAAAAATATTGGTTTACTGTAGGTTGTGTAAAAATCGTTGATTTACCATCTTGACAATCCGGCTGTAGAATGTTAATTTTTATAATATAGTATGTAACTGGTAGGCAGGCATTAACTATGCATAAATTTTAGGGATGTTTATGCACGTTGATGCCTTTTTTGGTGGGAGGGAAAGTCTTTTGAAATTGCTGCCAGGCCGGGAGCGGGGGAAGGCGCGCTTGCGGTAGAAAGGGATCGCCGGCAAAACATACCCGGAAACAGGAGGGATGTCATGAAAGACAAAATTTTTGGTGTATTACAACGTGTGGGCAGATCCTTTATGCTGCCAATTGCAATCCTGCCGGTGGCGGGCCTTCTGCTCGGCGTAGGTGGATCCTTTACAAATGAAACGATGCTGGAAACATACGGGCTTATGGGCATTATGGGGCCGGGGACGGTATTCCATGCTATTTTGCAGGTTATGAGTGCAGCCGGAGATATTGTATTTACCAATCTGCCGATCATATTCGCGATGGGCGTGGCGATCGGCATGGCAAAAAAAGAAAAAGAAGTGGCGGCTTTATCGGCGGCGATTGCATTTTTTATTATGCATGCTTCCATAGGGGCGATGATTGTCAACCATGGAGGGACTGAAGCGATGCTGGAAGGTGCGACTACGTCTGTTGTAGGGATCACTTCCCTTCAGATGGGTGTGTTCGGAGGCATTATTGTAGGGCTTGGAGTTGCCGCATTACATAATAAGTTTTATAAGATTGAATTGCCTCAGGTTTTGTCTTTTTTTGGAGGGACGCGTTTTGTGCCGATCATCAGCGGGCTGGCTTTTACGGTAGTCGGCATTTTAATGTTTTTTGTCTGGCCGGTGATCCAGCAAGGCATTTACGCAGTGGGAGGCGTGGTGCTGCAGTCCGGATATGCGGGGACGTGGATTTACGGCTTGATGGAGCGCGCTTTGATTCCCTTTGGGCTGCACCATGTATTTTATCTGCCGTTCTGGCAGACGGCGCTTGGAGGCACGATGGAAGTGGGAGGCCGTATAGTGGAAGGGGCGCAGAATATTTTCTTTGCGCAGCTTGCAGACCCTTCCGTGGAGCATTTTGCGGTTTCGGCGACAAGGTTTATGACGGGTAAGTTCCCGTTAATGATCTTCGGCCTGCCGGGAGCGGCCTTGGCAATGTATAAGGTGGCAAAACCGGAGAAGAAGGGGGCGGCGGCAGGACTGCTGCTTTCTGCGGCCCTGACTTCCATGCTGACCGGTATCACGGAACCGTTGGAGTTTACCTTTTTATTTGTTGCCCCGGTTTTATACGTGGTTCATTGTATATTTGCAGGAGCCGCTTATATGTTGATGCACATTCTTGGAGTAGGAGTGGGAATGACATTTTCCGGAGGGCTGATCGACTTATTCCTCTTCGGTATCCTGCAAGGGAATGCGAAGACCAGTTGGATATGGATCCCGGTTGTGGGGATTGGGTATTTTGCCGTATATTATCTTTTGTTTGCTTTTCTCATCACTAAGATGGATTTGAAAACGCCGGGACGGGATGAAAGCGAAGAAGTAAAGCTTTACCGCAGAAGTGATGTGGACGCCCGTAAGAAAGGGGTTCAGGGTACGGCAGCGGATGCGGTTTCCGAAGAGGATGCGTTGTCGGCGTCTATTTGCAGGGGGCTTGGAGGAAAGAAAAATATTTCGGACGTGGACTGCTGCGCCACAAGGTTGCGCTGTACTGTCCATAAATCTGAATTGGTGGACGATAGCCTGCTGAAAGCAACCGGGGCTTCCGGGGTAGTGCATAAGGGCAATGGGGTACAGGTGATCTACGGCCCCAGGGTCACTGTGATAAAATCAAATCTGGAAGATTATCTGGAACATGCGCCGGAAGAAGAATATGTTCCGGAAAAGAGCGGCAAAGAAGAGGCGGCTATAGGGAAGGAAGAAAAACCGGCGGGCAAAGTGATAAAGACGGAAACCATTTACAGCCCGGTGAAGGGAATGGCGGCCGATATTTCGGAAGCTCCTGACGAGGCTTTTGCCGGACGGATGATGGGAGACGGGGCGATGGTAATCCCGCAGGAACAGACGGTATATGCGCCGGCGGACGGCGAGGTCAGCTTTGTCTTCGATACCAAACATGCGATTGGCTTCGAGTCGGCGCAAGGGACTGCGCTGCTGCTTCATATGGGGATTGATACGGTCAATCTTGGAGGCAAAGGCTTTACAGTGTTTGTTAAGGATGGGGATAAGGTGAAAAAAGGCGATGCACTGATGAAACTTGATTTGGAATTCTTAAAGAAAAATGCTCCGTCGTTAGCTTCCCCCGTATTGTGTACCGAGCTGTCGGAAAACCAGAAAATCCGTCTATTGAAGAGCGGCGGGATAGAAGCCGGCGAAGCTTTGTTTGCCATAGATACTTATGAGGGATAGGCAAATCATACGGTAGCGGCAAAGGGACAGGGGGTCCTTCTTATGGTAGTCAAAGGCATCTGCGGGGGATGAGAGCGTATGTTCAGGGTAAAAAAAGCATTAAACCATAATACGGTGATCGGGATTGGGATGGACGACAATCAGGAATATCTGTTGATCGGGAAAGGGATCGGTTTTGGGAAGAAGACTAGCGAAAGGATAGAAGCGCCCGAAGGGTGCGCAGTATATTCCCTGCATGAGCAGACGCAGAGAGGATCTGCGGCGGAGCTGGTAAAAGGGATTGATCCGGTCTTTTTGGAAATTGCAGAGCAGATTTTGAAGGAAAGCGAGAGGGTTTTCGGAAAAATCGATTGGACGATCCTTTTTCCAATGGCGGATCATATTGCATTTGCAGTAAAAAGAATACGGAATAATGAGCAGATCAGCAACCCGTTGACGAGCGACATCCGCGCGCTATTTCATATGGAGTACAAAACGGCCCGGCATATCTGTCCCATCTTAAAAGAAAGGCTGGATGTGGAAATCGATGAGCATGAGATTGGATATATTGCGTTACATATCCATTCCGCCATTGAGGATGAAAATGTAGCATTATCCATGCAGATCGCCCGGACGGTCAGGGAATGTATCCAGCTTGTGGAGGAGGAGACAGGACTGAAGATCGACGTTATGTCCCTTTCGTACAACCGTCTGATGAACCATGTCCGGTATATGGTGGCGCGGGCGGTAAAAGGAGAAAAGTTAAAGCTGAATATGAATGATTATATGTCGGTAAAATTCCCGGATGCTTTCCGGCTTGCCGCAACGATATGCAGGCATCTGGAAGCGTATTTGAAGAAGCCTCTGGATGAGGTGGAAATAGGGTATCTGGCAATGCATATTCAAAGAGTATCGGAAGAATGATGATATAGGATTTGATTGGCTCATTTTATGCAATGGTTAAAAAATTATCAGTGTAAAACATAGATGCGCGTGAAATACAGAGTAGGGAGAATGCAGGAAAACAACCCATTAAAAAGACAGCCGGGAAAGGGGCGGGACGAGGCCTCTTCCCCGGCTGTTTTGCAGGCTGACGCGCTCACTGCACACAAAATAGCCTCTTTGGCCAAAGAGGCTTTAGATACGGTTTTTTCCTGCTTATCGTTCTAACCTATATCCATCTTTAAGTATGCATCGTCCAGATCGTCCTGCGTTATTCCCAGATACCGTTTTGTCACTTTATAATCACTGTGATTATAAATATCCATGATCACGACCGGCGATACTGCCCCGCTGGTCCAGGCATGGTATCCCCAGGTTTTCCGCAGGCTATGGCACCCTATCTTGCCGGCCATTCCTATTGCAACAACTGCGGCATGTATGATCCGCCATGCCTGTACCCGGCTGATGGCCTTATCCTTTTTCCGGTTACTGGCAAAAATAAATTCACCTTTCCGGTGCGGGTAACACTTACGGAGAGCCCCAAGAATCTGCCGGTTGAGGGCGATAGTCTTGACCTTGCCGGTTTTCTTTTCCGTGACTGTAACATGTGTACGGAAGGCCTGAAGTTCTTCATTATACACATCCGGCCATTTTAGCCGGAGCAGGTCGCTGATTCTCAGAGTCGTATATGCCCCCATAATAATCATAGTATAATTGCGGAATTGTCCTTTTTTTAGGAAGTAATCCGTAAGAGCCCTAAACTGTTTCTTATCCCTGATTGGTTCCGTTGCTGCCATAATATAAATAACCCCCTTTCCTGATATATGCTTAAGTATAGCGCATATCAGGAAAGAGGGGATTTATTAACATTTTGTCGA
>CAOKPU010000078.1 GCA_948470755.1 uncultured Lachnospiraceae bacterium
CACTAACCCCCATGATTCCGCTTCGCGGAATCTCAAATCAATGCGGAGAATGCCGTATTTTAGGCATTCTCCCGTGTGAGACTTAGTGCTTCTCCACGAAGCAGCCTCTGCTGCGAGTGGTTAGAAACACTTCTCACACTATCCTGTCTATTCTACATAATCCGATTTTACATATGCCGTCTGCCCTTTATATTTTACCCTCGTCCAGCCGTCCGCCTGTTTCATTAGAAGTTCCAGCTTTTCCCCTATATAAGCAAGACCAAGCTTTTCCCCGTTCTCGCTGGCCGATTTCCTTATATTCACATTTTCTATTACGGTAACAGTTTCCACCGCCCCGTCAGTCTCGTTGCCTGTCTCTGCGGCCGAAGCTGCCTCGGCATTGTCTTCTTCCCCGTTTTCCTCATCCCCCTGTCCGGCTTCCGCCTGTTCCGGGACAGGCGTTACTGTTTCTTCTGAAACCACTTCCAGATATTCGCTCTTTATAAATGCATCTTTCCCTTCAAAGCTTATCTTACTCCATCCATTTCCTCTTTCCTCCAAGAGGGTAAATTCATCGTCAACCAACGCCTTGCCCAGCTTATCAGCCGTTTCGCTGTCTGAACTCCTGATATTGACAACATCCGTGGCGCGCACTGTCTTAATGGTAACCGCCTGTTCCGTCTCCGGCGCCGCTTCCACTCCCTCTGCTTCCGTCTCGCTTTCCGCTTCCGCCGCCTGTTCCTGGGCCGCCGCCAAAGCCGCCGCTTCCTCTTCTTCCGCCTTTGCCAGGATCTCCCCGACGGAAGCATCAATGCGGTTGGATAAATCCGCAAGAAAAGCATTCAACTCTTCGTCGCTTTCCAACAGTTCATTATATTCCGCAACCGCCTTATTATTCAGATCCACCATATCGTCCTGCAAAGATATTTCACGGATATAATTTGTCACCACCGAATTGGCTTCCCCGCCATTAATATAACACTTACCCTCGTCATCCGTGCAGACATAAAATGCCTTCATACCCGGCACCAGCTTGTCATATTCCGTAAACTTTACCTTAGAATAAACATAAACAATATAAGAACCTTCCACGGGCCCTAATTTTGTATACACGTCCAGTTCCTGATAAGAATCCACATATTTGCTCATTTCCTGGATCCTGATCTTTTCCTTATCTTCCACAAAAGCATTCATGGCCTCAATCGCCTCAACATCCCCTGCCGCCATGGCTGCATAATAATCATTAATAAGGGTATTCACTGAAGGATAAGCATTCACTTCCAGTTCAAGCTGAGGGATCCCCTCCTCTTCTTCCGGCTCCTGCGGCACTTCCTCTCCGTCGATGCCTGCAATCTGCGCTTCCGCCTCCTCAGCCGCCTTCTTATTCGCATTTACCGCAATTACCACCGTAATAATTACGCATATTAAAAGAACTATGGGCATCACAATCTTTGCATGATCCGACACCCATTCCCTCATATCTTCGATTTTATCTCCTATCCCGCCGTCCAAAGATGTTTTTCTTTGTCTGCTCATATATAAAAATATCCTTTCTTTCCCATATCCGTCAATAATGTTCTCTCATGTAAACAACTGCAATTATTTTCAGAGTGATGTAATGCACCCGGCAGGAATCGAACCTGCATTAAAGGCGTCGGAGGCCTCCGTTCTATCCATTAGACTACGAGTGCATAAATAATTTACATATTCAATATATTACAAATTTGTTACATCACTCTGAATATAATATCATACTAAGCACAAATTGTCTAGTATAGTTTTTGCAAAGATTTAAAACAATTTTTTGATTTTCTTACATTTTCTTGAAAAATAGTATACCGCATCGGTCAAAACTTCTTCCGGCTCCACCTGAGTCTCGTTGATTTCACAAACCATCCTCCACAATTCCTCCGGCTCCTGTATCCCATCATCCGGAATCAATATCACTTCATGCACCGAACTGGGCAACAGGAAAAAATTTTTTTTCATCTTTTCGGAGAATTCATCCAAAACCCCATCATAGAACATCACGGCAGCGCCAAAAAGCTTTCTCTCATTTCCCAGCACATACATCCTGCCGCTCTCCTCAAATCCCTGTTCCGCTTCCTTTCCGCCTTCCATATCTTCCGCCAAAGCTTCCTTTTCCATATTTCCGGAAAGAACCTCTTTCATCATCTCTTCTATGGAAAGGATGCGTGCAGGAAGAATCAGCCTGGTATTGTTCCGGGCATCCCAATACAGACGTTCTTTAGTCACTCCCCACATTTTTAAGTGACTGTTATAAATAAGGATCGTAGCACAGCCAAGCTCCTTTTGCGGGGCATGGCAGTAAAAAACAAGCGCCATATCCAAAAACAAAATATGCGGGATCTGAAGCAATAATTCTTTATTTCTCTCATAGCCGATGACTTTATATACCACCTTTTCTTTCATTTTCTCATAATCCATAAAAAAGCCCATATCAATACTGGTTTCCACCTTACTTTCTTCATAAATCCTCCGTACTTCCTCCATTACCACGTGGAACGTTTCCCCCTGTTCATATGCTGCATACAGCCCGTCCAGATAAATATTGGGGGAAATATTCATCCCCGCCCTGGATATGGTAATGCTATGAAACACCACACCGTTATTTTTCGTAATCTGTTTGACCGATACTTTCATTCCTTCTTCTGCATCGGCTACAAGGCTCCTTTTTACTTTTTTGCAAAATTCCATAATTTCCATAAATATACCTCTCTTATTTTGAATATACAGGCGATATGCCCAGGATAAGGCAATGTACCGGCCCCTGACCGGAGCTGAAACATTGCAAGATTGAATTTTCAGAATCTGTTTTAGACAGGGGATTGCACAGCAATATCCTATAAAGAAAAAAAGACAACGGAAATCCATCCATTGCCTTATAAGCCAAACAACGCACTGCCGCTTTGCGGAATGCCTTATGTTTTTGATAGTCAATCAGAATTATACTCTGGAGAGATACTCCCCTGTCCTGGTGTCGATCTTAATTACGTCGCCCTGGTTTACAAACAAAGGAACATATACCGTTGCCCCCGTTTCCACAACAGCAGGCTTTGTAGCGCCCGTTGCCGTATCTCCTTTAAAACCGGGTTCCGTATCCGTAATCTCCAGTTCTACGAACAACGGTGGTTCAATAGCAAATACGCTGCCGTTATGGGAGCATACTTTAACCATCTCATTCTCTTTTACAAACTTAAGCGTGTCGCCGATTGCCTCTGCATTCAAAGCAATCTGCTCGTAATTCTCCACGTCCATAAAATGATATAAATCGCCGTCCGAATATAAATACTGCATATCTTTTCTATCAATACGTGCTTGCGGGCATTTCTCCGTAGGACGGAAAGTCTTCTCAACCACGCCTCCGCTCTTGACGTTTTTCAGTTTCGTCCTGACGAAAGCGGCTCCTTTGCCCGGTTTTACATGCTGGAACTCAATAATCTGGTAAATATTATTATCTAACTCAATAGTAATACCATTTCTGAAATCACCTGCAGAAATCATAAAATATTCCTCCTAAATTTTTCACGTTATAATTCTTTACTAGTTTATACTAAAAACACTCATATTTCAACTACTTTTTCAAACAAAAATCAATTGCCTCCAAATACCCGTCCAGCCCATGCCCGTAAATCTGCGCATCGCAGGAAGGCGCAGTTACCGAGACTTTCCTGAACTCTTCCCTCTTAGTAATATCCGAAATATGGATTTCCACTTTCGGCACTCTGATGCTTGCTAAAGCGTCCCGGATGGCATAACTATAATGGGTATATGCCCCCGGATTAATGACAATCCCTTCCGTGCCGTCAAAATAAGCATCCTGGATACGGTCGATAATCGCCCCTTCATGGTTGCTTTGGAACACTTCAACAGCGCATCCTTCCTCTTCCCCTTTCTTCGCTATCATATGCAGCAGATAATCATAATCCTGCGTCCCATATACATCTTTTTCACGGATGCCAAGAAAATTAATATTCGGCCCGTTAATCACCAATAGCTTCATTTCCGGATTATTCTCCTTCCGTTTTTTCCAAAATCTCGTTTACAATAACGTCAATGGTTTTCTCATCCACATCGATCGTAATATCCGCCGCGTCTTCATAAAGCGATGCCCGTTTCTCCATGAGCGCCCTTACTTTTTCTTCCTTATCCCCTCCTTGCAGGAGAGGTCTTTGCGTATCCGCCGCCAGACGGATGCAGACCGTTTCCGGTTTTACCCTAAGATAAACCACCCGGCCCAGCTTTTTTAAAAGCCCTCTATTGCGTTCGCGCATCGGCAATCCTCCGCCAACGGCTATGATCTGCCCCTCCGGCTCTTCCAAAAGCCTTTCCAAGCACTGAGTTTCCATGTCCCGAAAAGCCTCTTCCCCCAGCTTTTCAAAGATCTCCGGCACGCTCATGCGATAAAGCCGCTCAATCTTTTTATCCGTATCCGTCAGCGTCCGGCGCATCTTGTAGGAAAGCCGGATCCCCACGCTGGTCTTTCCACAGCCCATAAAACCAGTCAAAATTATATTTTTCATTCCTCTATTCCCATTGCTTCTTTCATCTTAGCGTATACCAAAAGAGCATCCTTTTGGGATACCGATATCCCATTCCAAAGTTCATAAGCTTCAATCCCCTGGTAAAGCAGCATTTTCAACCCGTGATACGATCTTCCTCCCGCTTCCCTCACCAGCTTCATGAACTTCGTACAGCTTGGTCTGTAAATCAGATCAAAACCCGTATGTACCCTTCTATAGAATCCCTTATCCGAAATCACAGCCTCTTGTGTATGAGGGAAAAGCCCTACGCTGGTCGCTTGGATTGCCAGATACTTTTTATCCTCCGGCAGATTTTTGTATCCATCTATCCCCATACCTTCCACGCATTCCGTTTTACACTGCCCGTTTACTTCTTCCGCAACCATTTGTGCCCTTTCCTTCGTCCGGTTTAAAATATAAACTTTTAACGCCCCTTTTAAAACGCACAAAAAGGCCGCGGCCCGCGCCGCACCCCCGGCGCCCAGCACAAGGATCTCCTCTCCTTCTATCTTAATGCCCTCACTGCACATAGCGCGGTAAAGGCCGGTTGCATCCGTATTATAACCTTTATACCCCTGGCTTGTCCGCACCAGTGTATTTACCGCGCCTATTTTTCCCGCTATCCCGTCTATCTCGTCCAAACAGTTTATCACTTCCCTTTTATAGGGAACCGTTACGTTCATCCCAAGTATATTTAACGCATATGCGCCTTCCACGGCTTTTTTTATCTGCCCTTCCTCCACATGGAAAGGAACATAGACCAGATTCCGCCCTTCCATTTGTGCCAATGTATTATGAATCACCGGCGATACCGTATGCTCCACCGGATTCCCGATCAATCCGCACAGCCTTGTATATCCGTCTATCCGCAGCATCCGATTCCTCCTCCCCGTATCTGCGCGCATTCCTTTAGCGCATTCCTTTAGCCCTCTGCCTTATTGCTCCGGAGATAAAAGAACAGGACGATTTTTTCCAAGCGGCGCTTTAAAACAATCTGTATTTCTTCTTTCGGATGGATCGGCTTTACCAAAAAAGTCCGCATCCCTGCTTTCTTTGCCCCCCATACATCCGTAAAAAGCTGATCGCCTACGAACAATGTGCTGCCTTTATCCGTATGCATCAATTCCATTGCCTTCCTGTAATTCCCCACAGCAGGCTTCTTTGCCTTATAAATATATCCTGCGCCTACCGCATCGCCGAACGTTTTCACCCTAGGTTTCTTATTGTTTGATAAAAGAATGATTCCATATCCCAACGACTTTAACCGGGCAAACAATTCTTTACTCCTTTTATCCGCCGGAGCCCCATGAGGGACCAGTGTATTATCAATATCAAAAATAACCCCTCTGTATCCTTCCCCGTACAGCTTTTCAAAATCAATGCCATAGGCTGAATCCACATAGGCATCCGGGTAAAATTTTTGCAACATATCTCCTCCTGCCTTTTCCATCCCAATCGGCTCCGTCAATTGCTGTCCAGCACCTTTTTCAATTCATCCATAAAGGTGTTGATATCCTTAAATTCCCTATATACCGAAGCAAACCTAACATAAGCCACCGCATCCAGGTCTTTTAACTTATTCATTACCAATTCCCCGATATCCTGCGTGGATATCTCTTTTTCTTCCATATTGAAGATCTCCGTCTCCACTTCCTCAACCAGCCTCCCAATCTGCCCGGCGCTCACCGGCCGCTTATGACAAGCCCGCAAGATGCCTGCTTCGATCTTAGAACGGTCATACGTCTCCCTGTTATTATCTTTTTTAATAATGATCAAGGGGATCGTTTCAATCTTTTCATAAGTGGTAAACCTCTTATCGCACTCATCGCACACTCTTCGGCGTCTGATGGAATTATTATCTTCCGCCGGCCTGGAATCAATTACTCTGGTATTCTCATGTCCGCAAAAAGGGCATTTCATAAACTTTTCCTCCTAATTGTTTTTATTTCCCGCTCCTTCAGGTGCGTAAATGGAATCGTTCTACCTGTTCATTCAAAGTAACGGCCTGTGCGGAAAGTTCCTCGCTGGTCGCCGAAGTCTCCTGGGCTGCCGCCGAATTATTCTCTACTACCGCCGATATCTGTCCTACGGTTTTTTCAATCCCTTTAATGGAAACGGCTTCTTTGTCCGACGCCATCCGGATCTCGCCGACCGCAATCAAAACATGCTCCAGCCTCTCCATCGCATTATTGGTAACTTCCGCCGTTTCTGCCGTTATATCATTCCCGTTCATCACTTCCTGCAAGGAGGCCTCGATCAGACGCTTCGTTTTTACCGCGGACTGCGCGCTGTCCTCCGCCAGTTTACGTATCTGCTCCGCTACTACGGCAAATCCTTTCCCTGCTTCCCCTGCCCTTGCCGCCTCGATTGCCGCATTTAAAGACAGCAGGTTTGTCTGGGATGCAATATCTTCAATATCCGTTATGATATTGCCGATTTCCTGGGAAGTAGTCTTAATAGATTCCATAGCCTCCGTCAGCTTTATCATTTTTTCCTTCGTCTTTCCCGCTTCCGCCCCTACGCTTTTAGCGCTGTCATGCAGACGGTCAACCGTAAGGCTCGTTTCCTCCACCTGGCTGGTCACTTCCGTTACCGTTTCCAACAGTTCCGTTATGGAGGAGGCCTGATCCGCAGCCCCTTCCGCCAGCCCTTGCGCGCTCTTCGCCAGCTCCGTAGAACCTGCCGCCACCTGATCGGCCGCATTCTGGATATTTCCCAGCACATCGCTGATCGTCAGCACCATCTCCCTAAGCTGTGAAAGAAGCGGCGCATAATCACCCACATATTTCTCCCTGCAATTTGACCTGACGTCAAAATTCCCTTTCGTAAATTCCGAAAACATATGATATAAATCATCGATGATCGCCTTTAACGTGCCTCCCGTTTCCCGGAAGCAGTCCGCCAATTCCCCCAATTCATCGTCCGAATGATATGTAACCACGCCGCTGAAATCCCCGGCCGCCATTTTCTTTGACGCCTCCTCCAATTCCTTTACAGGCCCCGACAAAGAAAGCACCACCGCTCCGCCCATCTTAAATACCAATACCAGGTTCACAACGGCGGTTATGATAAGCAAAACCAATGCGGCCATCCTTGCTACCGGGTTTTCCCCCATCACGCTCAGCCCGATAACGCCTATCAGCACTGCAATAATGTATACCCACAGTAGTACCGAAAATATCATCATCACCTTCTGTTTAATCCGCATATTTTTCAGCTTTTCATTTATCATATCGTCCGCTCTCCTTTGCCCTGATTTCTGTCATTTCCTACGTTTTCCATCGTAAAAAGGTGTGCGTCCAGGCGCACATCCGCGCTAGGGCGCGGCTGCGGCAGCAGCCATCCCCTTTTTGCGCGCAGTACGCACGACTGCCTTCTTCGTATTAGATTTGTTATAAATTGTATCAAATTATTATGATTGGGGCAACAGCAGATTCGCTGAAATTTCAAAAGAAGCGCCGCCTGGATTTTAAAGAAGTGTGCGCCTTGACGCACATGCCTGCCAAAGGAATATGACTGCCGCTGCAGCCGCTCCCTGACATGGATGTGCGTTCTCATCGCTGTTTTTAAACAGGAAGCTATGCGGTCAGGTAATTTTTCATTACACGCAAAGCATTCTTTTCCAGCCTGGATACCTGCGCCTGCGAAATCCCTATGATTTCCGCCACTTCCATCTGGGTCTTCCCCTCAAAAAAGCGCAATGTGATAATTTCATATTCCCGTTTATCCAGGCGCTTCATCGCTTCACTCAAGGAAAGATGTTCCACCCACGTCTCTTCCCTGTTTTTTTTGTCGCTGATCTGATCCATCACATAAAGAGTATCCCCGCCATCCGTAAAAATCGGCTCATAAAGGCTCATTGGATTCTGGATCGCATCCAGCGCATAAACAATGTCTTCTTTTGAAATGCCGATCTCTGCAGCGATCTCGTTAATGGTCGGCTCTTTCAAATTCTTCCTTGTCAGGCTTTCCTTCGCATAAATCGCTTTATAAGCCGTATCTTTCAAAGATCTGCTCACGCGGATAGAATTATTATCCCTTAGGAAACGCCTGATCTCCCCGATAATCATCGGCACCGCGTAAGTAGAAAATTTTACATTGAGTGAAGAATCAAAATTATCAATTGCTTTGATCAATCCAATACAGCCAATCTGAAACAAGTCGT
Source organism: uncultured Lachnospiraceae bacterium (assembly GCA_948470755.1). Lineage (GTDB taxonomy): Bacteria > Bacillota > Clostridia > Lachnospirales > Lachnospiraceae > Kineothrix. The sequence goes on from CAOKPU010000078.1 coordinate 8,689, forward strand.
CCACATTTTCATTGCTGGACGAAAATCGTTTGATCACGCTTAGGACCAGCCGCAGATTCCCTTCGATATATTGCTCCCTGGCGTCCTTATCCCCTTCTTCAATCCTCGAAAACAGCGCTTCTTTCTCCGCATTTTTCAAAAGCGGCAGCTTCGACGTATTTACTCCGCATATCTCAACCTTTCCTTGTGCCATCTTACGCCTCCTGCAATCATTTTTTCCCCGGAAAAATATTTTTGCAAACTTTTCTGCTACTAAAAATGATGCACCAAAAGCGGTAAATTTATACATCCTCATTTTTACTCCATGGAATCAAATCCCCCTGGCAGTGCATATGTTATTGTAAATACAATCAGGATACCGCATTATGCTTTTTTCAGAATTGAAATGTAAGGAAGTCATCAATTTAAAAGACTGCAAATGTCTTGGAAAAATAGGAGATCTGGAATTTGACGAATGTTCCGGGCAGATATGCAAAGTCATCATTCCCGGCAAAAATAAATTTTCCACCTTATTCGGCAGCGAGCCGGAATATGTCATCCCTTTCAGAAATATTAAGAAAATAGGGCCTGATATTATCATCGTAGATATTTGCTGTTAAAAGTACGCGGCAAGGCAAGCCTCCTGTCATCCCTCCGCCATTCACACAGGATCGTCAGGAGCAGAGGCTTTGCCGCGCCACATCCCTTTCCGGAACCTTTTCAGGCAGTACAGGATGACAATCCCCCTATTCTTCCCTAATCAGTTCCCTTTTTAACCTTTTCATTATTTTCTTCTCCAGCCTGGAAATGTAAGACTGGGAAATGCCAAGCAATGTGGCTACTTCCTTTTGGGTCATTTCCTGACCGTCCGGCGTACCCAGGCCAAAGCGGAGGTTAATAATTGTTTTCTCCCTGTCCGACAATTTATCAATAGCCTTTAACAAAAGTTTTCTTTCCACTTCATTTTCAATATCACGGTAAATAACGTCCTCATCCGTTCCAAGAATATCCGACAAAAGCAGCTCATTGCCGTCCCAGTCCACGTTCAGCGGCTCATCAATGGATACTTCCAGCTTCGTCTTATTGTTTCTCCTTAAATACATTAAGATTTCATTCTCAATGCATCTGGAAGCATAAGTTGCCAGTTTAATATTCTTCCCCGGGTTAAAGGTGTTAATAGACTTTATCAAGCCAATGGTGCCTATGGAAATCAAATCCTCCACTCCTACTCCTGTATTATCGAATTTTTTTGCTATATATACTACCAGACGGAGGTTATGTTCAATTAAAATGGATTTTGCTTCATCCTCATATTCCGTTCCCAAATCATTGATCACTTCATTTTCTTTCTCAGCTTCAAGCGGCGGCGGTAAGACTTCCGTCCCGCCTATGTAATGGATATCGCCCTGCCTGGCCATTAAAAAGCCTGGCTCTTTTTTTATTATCTTAAACTGCACCTTGCCTGGTATTGCCACTTTGAAAATCATCTATTTTCCCTCCTGAACTTTACTTTTGCCCGGTCTTAAATGCTTCGTTAAGCAAATCCGGATGTAATATCATTTGATATTTTCCATTTACAGACACCTTATCTTTGCTGATGCCTACAATCACTTTCTGCCATCGTATGTTTTCTTCCCTGCCTTCTATGATGATCTCAGGGACTTCATATCCCTCCATTATGCCATTGCTTCTGCCAATGCTATGATAAGGGATCGCCTTTAGCTTTTCCGGCATTTTTATCCCCGAAAGCCTGCGAAGGCTTTCCTCCTCCACGACAGACACCGGCCGGCCGCTTACCGGTTCCCGCAGACTGTTTCCTGTATCCATCAATGCATCCAATTCGATTTCATTTGAACTCCCCCGCAGCCTGACCTTGTAAATATCCGCCTGTTGTTTTTTCCCCATTTGCGCAACCCACCATGATACTGCCTGATACCCAAGCATCCCGCCTCCTAATATGTACCATATTTTCCCTTGCCTTCCCTTTAGAAAAGGCAGCGTGGAAAATAAAAATTTCATCATTCCTCCGAAAGCAAAAGCATAGACGGACAAATAGCCCGCTGCTTTCCATATCAGCCCTATCCTGTTCAAACGGAAAACGGCCGCTGCCGCACCCAGGCTGATCGCCATTGGGCCCACATACCTTTTTACCACTGCCGGGATGCCCGGCAGAAATATCCATAAAACAAAAAGCGCCGCTCCTACCGCACTCCCGCCGATTATCCTGAAACGCGTGGCAGTACGCTTCATTGATTTGGCTAAGAGTATGTAAAGATACAAATTCATAACAAAATTTACCAAAAAAAGACTATCCACATAGACTTCATATATATGCCGCTTCCATCCTCCTGTCCGTCACCTCCCTTTAGCAACCATTATATAAAGTATTGTCCGCTTTTTTTGTCAAAAAGGCGC
>CAOKPU010000079.1 GCA_948470755.1 uncultured Lachnospiraceae bacterium
TCCACGGTTATATGCTCCTTTTCGTTCCTTCCGATACGTATCTGACTATAAGAGCCGCAAAGAAACAGATCGGTTCATTTTTTCAGATGGATTTCTCCAATTAGAGCAGTTCCTTTTCCATAGCTTCCAGCAGTTCTTCCGTAAAAGAAAGAAGCATTTCCGCATCCCGTTCCACCATCCCGCATTTCTTATAGCGGAAAGCAAACAAAGGGACCCCTTTCGGCTGGAAGGAGAGTTTTTCATATTTTCCTAAAAGCGCCGGGATATTTTCCACTTTAATCTTCGCATCCCGGTTCAAAAGGAAACGGATTTCTTCATTTTTCCCTTTTACCTCCGGCATATAGAGCCTATGGGCTTTTACCCTGATCAGGGCAATGCGCAGCAGATTATCCACCGATTTGGGGATCTCCCCGAATCTGTCCAAAAGCTCCTCCTTCATATCCTCGCTTTCATTTTTATTCTCAATTCCCGCAATACGCTTATAAATATCCAATTTTTGAAATTCATTGACAATATAAGACGGCGGTATAAATGCATCCACATCCAAATCTACGGAAGTGTTGAAATCCTCCTCCGTATGGATCCCCTTCAGATTTTTCACGGCTTCGTTCAGCATTTTACAGTACATATCATACCCAACCGCCTGCATATGCCCATGCTGTTTGGCCCCAAGCAGATTACCGGCGCCACGGATTTCCAGATCCCGCATGGCAATTTTAAATCCGCTGCCCAGATCCGTAAATTCTTTTATAGCCTCCAAACGCTTTTCCGCCACTTCCTTCAGCATCTTGTCCCGACGGTACATCAAAAACGCATACGCCGTACGGCTGGAACGCCCCACCCTGCCCCGAAGCTGGTAAAGTTGGGAAAGCCCCATGTTATCCGCATCATGGATAATCATTGTATTCACATTGGATATATCGAGCCCTGTTTCGATAATAGTGGTGGATACCAGCACATCAATGCTGCCGTCTATAAAATCATACATGATCCGTTCCAGTTCATGTTCCTTCATCTGCCCATGGGCAAAAGCCACATTGGCTTCCGGCACAAGCCCCGCTATTTTGGAAGCCACGTCCGCAATATTGCGTACCCGGTTATAGACATAATAAACCTGCCCTCCTCTGGAAAGCTCACGTATAATTGCCTCACGCACCATCTCTTCGTTGTATTCCAGCACATAAGTCTGAATTGGAAGCCGGTCTTCCGGCGCCTCCTCCAAGACGCTCATATCCCGTATGCCGATCAGGCTCATATGGAGCGTCCGGGGTATGGGCGTTGCCGTCAGCGTCAACACATCCACATTTTCCTTCAGCTTTTTGATCTTCTCCTTATGCGCCACCCCAAACCGTTGTTCCTCGTCAATGATCAACAGGCCCAGATCTTTAAATACCACATCTTTAGAAAGCACTCTATGGGTGCCAATCACTATATCCACAAAACCCTTTTTCAAATCTTCCACGGTTTTCTTCTGTTCCACACTTGTCCTAAAGCGGGAAAGAAGATCCACCCGTACCGGGAAATCCTTCATCCTCTGTACAAAAGTATTGTAATGCTGCTGGGCAAGAATTGTGGTAGGCACGAGATACACCACCTGTTTTCCTTCCTGCACCGCTTTAAAAGCAGCGCGGATAGCAATTTCCGTTTTTCCGTACCCTACGTCGCCGCAGATCAGCCGATCCATAATTTTCGTACTTTCCATATCCGCCTTCGTATCCGCAATGGCCAGAAGCTGGTCTTCCGTTTCTTCAAACGGGAATAATTCCTCAAATTCCTGCTGCCATACCGTATCCCTTCCGTATACGAACCCTTCTTTCTGCTGGCGGACGGCATAAAGCTCCACCAAGTCTTTGGCAATCTCCGCAACAGCTCCCTTTACCTTGCTTTTCGTCCTGTTCCATTCCTGAGTCCCCAGCTTATTCAGCTTCGGCTTCCCTCCATCCGCCGATGCATATTTCTGTATGACGTCCAGCCCGGTGGCAAGAATATAAAGATTTCCCCCGTCCCTGTATTCGATCTTAATATAATCTTTGACAACTTTTTCAATCTCTACTTTTTCAATCCCTTTATAAATACCCAAACCGTGATTTTCATGAACGACATAATCCCCCACCTTCAGTTCTGCAAAATCGCGGATTTTCTGCCCTTCATATTTTTTCCGTTTTTTCCTTTTCTTCTTTTCCGAACCAAAAATATCGCTTTCCGATATGACTACAAATTTAATCAAAGGATATTCAAACCCTTTCAACACCCTTCCGTAAAAAGTCATAACCTCTCCCGGCTGGATTTCACGGAAAGGATCTTCACTGTAAAAAGCCGAAAGCCCCTCCTCCCTCAAATCCTGGGAAAGCCGCTTCGCCCTTGTCCTCGACCCGGATAAAAGCAGGATCCTGTACCCATTTTTCCTATACCGCTTTACATCTTTCACCAACGCCTCAAAGCTATTGTTATAAGAAGCAATGCTTCTCGCGCCAATATCGAATTTTTTATCTGACCTGAATAAAGAGCTTTTCCGATCTATGGCGGCCAATGTCACTACTTTGTTTTTTTCCATTTTCGCCGCCACTTCTTCCGCCCCGGACAAGATATCCGTCTGCCCGGGCAAAGCATACCCTTTTTCCAGCCGGTGCATCATGCTTTCCCGAAACTCCAATTCCACTGCATCCGCATGTTCTTTTACTCTGGCCGGCTCGTCTATAAAAATACATGTTTTATCCCGGTCAAACAATTCCATAAAGGAAACCGTATTTGGATGAAAATAGCGGATATAACTTTCCAGATTCGCCATCGCCTGGAATTCCAACGCCTGCTCTTTCAGCTCTTTTACCTGAACCGACAGACGGTGCGCCTCTTCCGTCTTAAACTCCTGTCGGAACCTTCCGCTACATTTCTCCGCATCTTCCTCTATTTTTTCCAGCCCCCTTCTCAGATCCTGCTGCGAAAGCACAAGTTCCGTTGCCGGATAAATGCTGACGGATTGAAGCTTTTCTATAGAACGCTGGCTTAAAATATCAAAACTGCGGATGGATTCCACTTCATCGCCCCACAACTCGATGCGATAGGGATTTTCTTCCGTCAAATCAAAAATATCGATAATCCCCCCTCGGATGCTGAACTGCCCGGGAGCTTCCACCTGATAGTTTTTCTCATATCCCATTCCGGCTAATTTTCCTGCCAGCTCCCTTTCATTCACGCTGGACTGATGGCCGATGGAAACTACATACTGCTCCAGAATAGGCAAAGGGACTTGAGGCGCCATCAGGCTGTCAAACGTAGTAACTACCGTCAACGGCCTTCCCTCCATTATCCTCCTTAACGCCTTCATCCTTTCCTTCACCAGTTGGTTCCCATGGATATCAGCCTGATAAAAAATAAGGTCTTTTGCCGGATACTGCACTACATTTTTGTCATAAAGCTTATAATCTTCATAGATATCCTTTGCCCTGATATCGTTAAAAGTAACGATGATCTTATATTTAAAACCATCGCTCAATCCGTAAACCATATGCAGTTTCTGGGAATCCACACATCCCGTCAAAGCAGGTGCCGCCCCCGGTTTTTTTAGAAGCCCCCTTATCTCTTCAAATTCCCCCAACTCATAAAGGGGCGCCGTAAATGTCCTCATCATCAATCTCCATTTCTTTCTTACCGTCTGATCCTACAATCCATCCGTCCAACATCCTGGCCACGCATACATTCGGAAAATACCCCGGAACATCCCATCCGTCAGAAGCATCAATATTTTTTACACGCATCAGGCTTGTACCTTGCGGTTAAATTCATTCATTGCCGCGTCCGCCCCATCCGCCAATATCATTTCAACCGCTTTCACCGCCTTCTGTACGGCCTCGTCCACAGCTTTCCTGTCTTCCTTACTAAAACGCCCCAGCACCCAGTCCACCAAATCATATTCCGGCGGTTTCTCTCCCACGCCCATGCGTATTCTCTTAAAATCGCCGTTCCCCAAATGCTGTATAATATTTTTCAACCCATTATGCCCGCCTGCACTGCCCTTTTTCCGAATCCTCAACTGGCCTGGCGGCAGGCTGATGTCATCCGATATCACAATCAAATCCGTTCCCGGATCCGCCTTATAATAATCTATGATAGAACGCACGCTTTCACCACTCAAGTTCATAAACGTCAAAGGCTTCGCCAATATAACCTTGCTTCCGCCGATATAACCTTTCCCAATCTTTGCCCTATGCTTTAATTCCATTATATTAATATGATATTGATCCGCAATGGCGTCTATTGTGTCAAAACCGATATTATGCCTTGTACCCTCATATTCCCTGGAAGGATTCCCCAGGCCTACAATTATAAACATATGCTCCTCCGCTTCTCATTTCCCCGCTTATGCCGCCGGCCTTCTAAAATATTATGCATCAGATCCTCTGTCTCAATGCTTCATTTGCCATAATACCACACTTTTTCACGAATTACATCTGATTTTTATTGCAAACAAAGCAAAAGCGCCGCATAACCGCGGCGCCCATTCCTGTTTTTACCTATTTTATTTTATACTGCAATTTCCGGTTCCAGCAACGCTCTTTCGTAACTTTCAAGTATGGTAGACTGTATCCGGTCCCTGGTGTCCGAGTTTATGGGATGCGCGATATCCCTATACTCGCCGTCTGATGCTTTCTTGCTCGGCATTGCGATGAAAAGCCCTTTCTCGCCTTCTATTACTTTGATATCATGAACCACAAACTCATCATCAAGCGTAATAGAGACAATCGCCTTCATCTTTCCTTCCTTCGCAATTTTCCTCACTCTTACATCCGTAATCTCCATGCCGTTCATCCTCCTTGGAACATCAAAAAGTTTAGTTACATGACATACCTGTCATTATGTTCTATCACAATCTTAATTCCGTCTTCTCCCTTGTGGTAGGAGTTCGCCCTGATGGTGTCTCTGCTTTCTACTATGCAATTTTCAATATGTGTATTATCACCGATATATACATCATTCAAAATAATTGAATTCTTGATATAACAATTATTTCCAATATATGTCTTCTTAAATATTACCGACCCTTCCACAGTACCATTTACGATACATCCGCTGGAAATCAAACTATTCTTTACATTCGCTCCTACATTATACTTCGCCGGCGGCAGATCATCCACCTTGGAATAAATATCCGGATATTGCTGGAAGAAATAATTCCGTATTTCCGGCTTTAAGAAATCCATATTCGTGTTGTAATAATCCTGTACTGTCGCAATATTGCTCCAATACTCTTTCATTTTATAGCCGAAGATGCGCTTCATATCTTTATAACGGATCAAGATATCCTTTACAAAATCAAAACGGTCTTCTTCCATTCCTTTTTCAATCATCTCGATTAACTGCCGTCTTCTGACTACGTAAATTCCGCAGGAAACCACATTTGATTTTGCAACAATGGGTTTTTCCTCAAATTCTTCAATGCGGCTCTCCTCGTTCATCTTGATAACGCCGAACCTGCCCGAATCCACTTCTGCCGGCATGTCCTTGCATACTACCGTAATATCTGCTTTCTTTTCAATATGATATTCCAACAGCTTATTAAAATCCATTTTATACACGCCGTCGCCTGATGCGATCACCACATATGGTTCATGGCTGTTTTTTAAAAAGTGCAGATTCTGCGCTATGGCATCCGCCGTTCCCCTGTACCAAGCATTGCTTTCCGCCGTCGTCTCCGGCGTACATACAAACAACCCTCCCTGCTTACGTCCAAAGTCCCACCATTTCGAGGAACTTAAATGTTCATTCAGGCTCCTGGCATTATACTGCGTCAATACCGCAACTTTCTGAATCCGTGAATTGGACATATTGCTCAATGCAAAATCTATGCCCCGGTAGCTCCCGGCGATGGGCATCGCACACACAGCACGCCTTTGTGAAAGTTCCTTCATCCTACGATTGTTGCCGCCTGCTAAAATAATACCTATTGCTCTCACTTCTCATCACCTGCCTTAATTAATGTTTTTCCACTTGCAAGATAGCCGTTATCGTAGTCTTCCTGCGCAGTCACTCCAAAAATCACGGAATTCTTGCCAACCTGTACTCCCTTAGGGATTATACTCTTCTCCCCTATGGTTACCATACCGCTGTTATAAATGTGCGGATCCGTCTCATTAGGCGCTTCATCGCCTATGCCCAATTTTACATTGTCGTTAATCGTTACATTTTCTGCTACAATCGCTTTATATAATTCACATTCTTTCCCAATATAGGTTTCATTCATAATAATGGAATCTCTTACTACCGTCCCCTTTTCTACCGTGACGCCGCATCCTATAACGGAATTGTACACCTTGCCGTAGATATTGGACCCTTCACCTATAATGCTCCTCTCAATCACGCTGTCTTCGGATATATACTGCGGCGGGAGTATCGTGCTGCTGGTATATATTTTCCAATATTCTTCATAAAGGTTAAACTCCGGAACAATGTCGATCAATTCCATATTCGCTTCCCAATAAGAACTTAACGTTCCTACATCTTTCCAATATCCGTTAAACTCATAAGCATAAAGCGGCGCCCCCTTCTTATGGCAGTACGGAATGACATGTTTGCCAAAATCCAAAGCCGGCTGCCCCGCATTAACGATCAACGCTTCTTTTAATGTCTTCCAGCTAAAAATATAGATTCCCATTGACGCCAGATTGCTCCTTGGATGTTCCGGCTTTTCCTCGAAATCGGTAATCTTCTTATTTTCATCCGTTATCATAATCCCGAAACGTTTCGCTTCTTCCATCGGCACGGGCATTACCGCGATCGTTACTTCCGCATTATTATCCTTATGGTATTCCAGCATTGCCTCATAATCCATTTTATAAATGTGGTCGCCGGACAAGATCAGCACATATTCCGGATTAAAACTGTCAATGTAATCGATGTTCTGATAAATTGCATTGGCCGTACCGGTATACCACTCGCTGTTTGCACTCTTTTCATAAGGGGGAAGGACGGTTACGCCGCCGATATTCCTGTCCAGGTCCCATGGAATACCGATCCCGATATGCGTATTCAACCGAAGCGGCTGGTATTGCGTCAGTACACCTACCGTATCTACGCCAGAGTTAATACAGTTGCTCAAAGGGAAATCGATAATCCTGTACTTCCCGCCGAAAGCCACTGCCGGCTTCGCTACCTTCGATGTAAGAACGCCCAATCGGCTGCCCTGCCCACCAGCTAAAAGCATGGCAATCATTTCTTTTTTAATCATGTTATCACCTCTTATTAGTCTGACTAGAATAAAACACTATATTGTGTTGTCTGATTATACCATATTATGATAGAAAAGTGAATATTTTTTACAAAATATCTTTGTCTTTTCTGATTTTTTTATGTAGAAATTTTACAATTTTCTTTTTTATTCATTTTTTAATTTGTATAAATTCATGATTTTTTCCTCTCTTATTACATTTTCCCCCGTATGCCTGTATAATGTTTATGGATTTGTCGTTATTTTCCATTCCCAACGTTTACATATCCGCAATATGCATATAATAAAGAATAAAAAAGAATAGGAAGTGCAGAACATGTACAAAATAGATTTTAGACATCCCTGCCATATATATTTCATTGGCATTGGCGGCATAAGCATGAGCGGGCTGGCCGAAATCCTTCTGGAAAAAGGGTTCCGGGTATCCGGTTCCGATCTCAAGCCCTCCCCTTTGACGTTGGCGCTGGAAAAGAACCATGCAGTTGTTTTTTATGGCCAAAAAGCTTCCAACCTGGCCAATGACATTGACGTTGTCGTTTATACCAGCGCCATTCACGCCGACAACCCCGAATTCGCCGCCATGAAAGAACGTCATCTTCCCAGCCTGACCAGGGCGGAACTTCTGGGACAGATGATGCAGAATTATGAAACGCCCATTGCCATCAGCGGCACCCACGGCAAAACCACTACTACCTCCATGATCTCCGAAATCCTGTTAGTGGGAAACTGCGACCCTACTTTATCCATCGGAGGGATCCTAAAAGCAATCGGAGGAAATATACGGATAGGCAAGTCCAAATATTTTGTAACAGAAGCCTGCGAATATACAAACAGCTTTTTAAGTTTTTTTCCAAAAATCGGCATTATATTAAATATAGAAGAAGATCACCTCGACTTCTTTAAAGATATTCAGGATATCCGCAATTCATTCCATCAATTTGCCGCCCTCCTCCCGGAAGACGGGACTTTGATCATTAACAGCGATATTGAAAATTACACTGAAATCACAAACGGGCTTAAGTGCCGGATCATCACCTACGGCTCTTCCCCAGACAGCGATTATTCCTGCTCAGGCATCCGTTATGACGAGCTGGCGCATCCTACGTTCCTTCTGGACCGTAAAGGCAAAAACAGCCGGACCTTTTCCCTTATGATTCCGGGAGAGCATAATGTATACAATGCCATGGCGGCCATTGCCCTGGCCGATCTGCTTAACATCGATGACTCTACTATCCAAAAAGCCTTTTCCTGTTTTTCCGGCACGGACAGACGCTACGAATATAAAGGGAAAGTAAACGGGATTACTATAATAGATGATTATGCGCACCACCCTACGGAAATTACCGCAACTTTAAAAGCCGCAGCGAATTATCCCCATAAATCTTTATGGTGTATATTCCAGCCTCATACTTATACGAGGACGAAAGCCTTCCTCCCTGAATTCGCAAAAGCCCTGTCATTGGCCGATCATGTCGTACTTGCCGATATTTACGCGGCCAGGGAGACTGACACCCTCGGCATCAGTTCCCAAGATTTACAAGAGGAAATCCTCCGGACAGGCGGGCAATGCACCTATCTTCCTTCCTTTGAAGCCATCGGAAAATTTATATTAGAAAATTGCATAAACGGAGATTTGTTGATAACTATGGGAGCCGGGGATGTGGTAAAAATCGGTGAAAATCTCCTTCAGAAATAACTATCCACAATATCCACAAATTCTTGAAAAATATCTTTTTAAGAACTTGTGGATATCCTTTTTGCCCGGATCCGGAACAGATCCCTCCAAACCCTAAGCTTTTATATGCTTTCTTTATCCCCCCTTTTTCTTTTGCCGCATTTTCCACATTTTCCACATTTTCCACAAATAGTCCAAATGTCCTATTGCCGGCTTTTTTTCGGAAAAATTACTATTTCCATTTAATATTTCTTATGATATAATGCATCATGCTTTAAGAAAACCGGGAGAAATATGCGTAGGACAGGTGAAAGAATGGGCCGTTTGAAAATTTACAAAGACAACTATACAGAAGCAACCGCAGTATCTAACATATTTATCGATGAATATATGAAGGATGCCAATGACGCACAATTAAAAGTCTATTTATACCTCATCCGTATGATGAACGCAAATCTGCCTACCAGCGTTTCCGATATCGCAGATAAATTCAACCACACGGAAAAGGATGTCTTGCGCGCATTAAAATATTGGGAAAAAAACCGGCTCCTTACTTTGGAATATGACGAATCCAAAAATCTTATCGGCATTCATCTCCTTGATCTAAGCAAGGCCGCAGGGAAGCCTGCCGGAAAGCCTTTTGCCCCGGTAGTAACGCTCATGGCCGCTCCTTCCGGGCCGGAAGCTGCGGATATTCCGACGGACGGGCCTGCCCTTGCAGACCCTTATGCCAAACCTTCCTATAGCTTAGATCAGCTCAAAGAATTTAAGGCCCGGGAAGACACTTCGCAATTACTCTTTATTATAGAACAATATATAGGCAAGACGCTTTCCCCTTCCGAGATCAAGACGGTTTTCTTTATTCAGGACAAGCTGGGCTTTTCCATGGATCTGACCGATTATCTGGTACAATATTGCGTGGAGCGGGGAAAGAGGGACTTCCGGTACATAGAAAAAGTGGCGGTCAGTTGGGCGCAGGCCAATGTTACAACTCCTAAGGCCGCCGAAGAATACTCTTATAAATATGATAAAACCGTTTATAATATTATGAACGCGCTTGGCAAGACCAGTTCACCTACCCGAAAAGAGGTGGAATACATCAACCGTTGGACAAAAGATTTTGGATACGAGATGGATATCATTGATGCCGCCTGCGAACGCACTGTACTTAGCACGGACAAGCACCGCTTTGAATATGCCGACCGCATCTTAAGCGGATGGTATCAGGCCAATGTCCATCATAAAGCGGACATTGCCAAAGCAGACGAACTTTTCCGCCGCAGCAAGGCTGCATCACAGCCCAGGCAGGCACCGTCCAATAAGTTTAACCAGTTCAAACAAAACAGTTATGATTTTGACGCTCTTGAAAAAGAGCTATTAAGCAATTAGGGGGAAGCAAGGCATGTCGTTAAATAATACCCAGTATGACGCCATCGTCCGCACCTATGAGGAGAGACAAAATAGAAACCGCCGTACTTTGGACGAAAGACGGAAATATGTTTACGCCCATGTGGATGGATATAAAGAAATGGAAGATTCCGTAGCCTCCCTTTCCGTAGAGCAAGGCAGGAAATTATTAGAGGGCAATGAAATCGCCCTTATCGAATTAAAATCCCTCCTCAAAAGCTTGTCGGAAAGCAAGGCCAGACTGCTTGCCGCTTCCGGATTCCCTACAGATTATCTGGAACCCATTTACGATTGTCCTGACTGTCAGGATACCGGATATATCAACGGTAAAAAATGCCATTGTTTCCGTCAGGCGGAAATATCCCTTTTATATGAGCAGTCCAACATCAGCCGTATGCTGGAAAAAGAAAATTTTTCCGTTTTATCTTATCAATATTATGAAGGGGAAGATTTGATCCGCTTTCAGAATGCTGTGGATGAATGTAAAAAATTTATAGGAAATTTTAGTTTCCACTACCACAATCTCCTTTTTTATGGTACAGTGGGAACAGGTAAATCGTTTCTTTCCGGATGCATTGCAAAGGAATTGCTGGAA
>CAOKPU010000080.1 GCA_948470755.1 uncultured Lachnospiraceae bacterium
CCTTTCTTTTTAATTCCTAGTAAACCACTACGAATTAAGTGTTTTCACTATACCACTCCCCTTTTGTTCTGTCAATAAAGGACATTGCATATATTTATAAACAAATTCCCTACACAAGGTAATGCATGAAAAAAACAAACTCATTGATTACAGGCGCCATTATTCTTACCGCCACCGGATTTGTCAGCCGGTTCATCGGCTTTTTTTACCGCATTTTCTTATCCCGCGTATTTGGCGCCGAAGGCATGGGGATTTATCAGTTGACCTCCCCGGTGCTTGCACTCACTTTTTCCCTTACCGTATCCGGTATGCAGACCGCCATATCCAAATTTGTGGCAAATGAAACGACGACTCACGACTACCGGTCCTCTTTCCGCACGCTTTTTACCGGTTTCCTGATATCTATGCTGTTATCTGTAAGCTGCAGCGTTTACATATATGCCTTCTCAGACAGGATTGCCCAAAATATGCTGTTTGAACCAAGGACTGCCCCTCTTTTACGGATCATTTCCCTTTCCATACCTATGGCAACCGTCCATTCCTGCATTAACGGATATTTTTACGGCATCCGCAAAACGGCCGTGCCGTCCCTGACGCAGCTTGCGGAGCAGGTCATCCGTGTAGGAAGTGTTTATCTTATTTATACGGCCTGCCGCTCGAAAGGTTATTCCCCTACGATCACTTTCGCGGTCGTCGGCCTGGTCATAGGCGAAGGCGCCTCCATGCTTGTCTCCCTCGCCGCCATATACATCCGTTTTTATTCGCTGAGCGCCTCTAAAAGCCTGGTTTCCAACATAAAACAGCCTTGGCATTCCTTTTTTTCCAATGCCAGGCGTCTCCTCTCGCTGGCCGCGCCGCTTTCTTTGAACCGTACCCTTATCAATTTCCTGCAAAGCATAGAGGCTATCTACATTCCCCAATGCCTGCAGCGTTATGGGTATGACAATGCCAAGGCTTTAAGCGTATACGGCGTCCTTACCGGAATGGCGCTTCCTTTGATATTATTTCCTTCCGCTGTTACTAATTCCATTTCCGTCCTTCTTCTGCCCATTGTCTCAGAGGCAGACTCCAACGGAAATCATGGAGCAATCCGCAAAGCAGTTAAAAAATCCATTCAATACTGTTTATTGCTCGGGTCACTTTGCACAGCCCTCTTCCTTGCCTTTGGCCGGATGGCGGGAATGCTCCTGTATCACAGTCCCCTGGCCGGAAGCTTTATTATTACCTTAAGCTTCATCTGTCCGTTTATGTATATTGCCAGCACTTTAAACAGTATCTTGAACGGGCTTGGAAAAACCGGCCATACTTTTGCCTTCAGCATGGCCAGCCTGCTCCTGCGCCTCCTATTTGTTTTCTTCGCCATTCCCGCATCCGGCATCCAGGGGTACCTCTGGGGGCTTTTGGCCAGCCAACTGACACAGACAGCCCTTTGCGTGTTGGCAGTCCGCAAATATTTAAAATGACCGTAAATTTTTTCTATCCCTTGCACATACTTCCTTGATATATTATAATTACTTGAATGTTTACGAAAAAGAAAACTTTTACCAAGGAGGTATTGTATATGTCCTTTGAATTTATAAAAAAACTTCCCACGCCGGATGAAATCCGGAGGGAATTCCCTGTTCCGGAGGAGCTCGCCAGGTTGAAAGAAGGAAGGGACGCCCAGATCAGGGATGTCCTCACAGGAAAAAGCAATAAATTCCTCGTGATCATCGGCCCTTGTTCTGCGGATAACGAAGAAGCTGTCTGCGATTATGTAACCCGCCTTGCTAAAGTACATGAAAAAGTAAAAGACAAGCTTATCCTTATCCCAAGAATATATACAAACAAGCCCCGCACTACCGGCGAGGGTTACAAAGGCATCGTCCACCAGCCGGATCCGGAAAAAAAGCCCGACTTTCTTGCCGGACTAATCGCTATGCGGAAAATGCAGATCCGCGCTATTGAAGAATCCGGTCTGACCGCCGCAGATGAAATGCTTTATCCTGAAAATTGGCGTTATGTCTCCGATATTCTTTCCTATGTTGCCATCGGTGCCCGTTCCGTGGAAGACCAACAGCATCGTCTGACCGTCAGCGGTTTCGATGTTCCCGCCGGGATGAAGAACCCGACCAGCGGGGATTTTTCCATCATGCTCAATTCCGTCTATGCCGCACAGCATCCCCACTCCTTCATTTACCGGGGATGGGAAGTAAAAACGACAGGAAACGATCTGACCCATACGATTTTAAGAGGTTCCGTCAATAAATACGGAAGAAGCCTCCCCAACTATCATTACGAGGATTTAAACACGCTCCTTTCCTTGTATGGCGAAAGGGATTTGAAGAACCCAGCCTGCATTATCGATGCCAATCATAATAACTCCGACAAACAATTCAAACAGCAGATACGGATTGTAAAAGAAGTAATGCACAGCAGAAAGCTCAGCCCGGACATTCATCAGTTGGTAAAAGGCGTCATGATTGAAAGTTATCTGGAAGAAGGATGCCAGAAAATAGGCGGCGGCGTTTACGGCAAATCCATTACCGATCCCTGTCTTGGATGGGAAGACTCCGAACGCCTGATTTATGATATTGCAGATTACGAATGATTTTTATCTATCCTCTGGGGTGCGCCCTGACATATACCTCCCTGATGCGGTTATAATTCATCGCCGCATATATCTGTGTGGTGGAAATATCCGAGTGCCCAAGCATCTCTTGCACGCTCCGCAAATCCGCGCCGTTTTCTACCAAATGGGCGGCAAATGAGTGACGCAGCGTATAAGGGGTAATGCCCGGTTTTATCCCCGCTTTTTTTGCATAATATTTAATCAGCTTCCAAAAACCCTGCCTGCTCATCGGCTGCCCTGAGCAATTTACAAACAGGTAATCCGAAGAAGGGGGTTTCATCAGGAATCCTCTTCCATTCTCCAAGTACCGGATCAATGCTTTTCTTGCCTCCATCCCGAAAGGCACAGCCCTCTCTTTATTCCCATCCCTGCATATTACCAATCCTGTCTGCAGGTTTACATCCTGCAGCCTCAATGAAATCAGTTCCGTCACCCTTATACCCGTTGCATAGAGCAATTCCAGCATTGCTTTATCCCTGATCCCTTTTGGGGCATTTTCGTCCGGCTGTTCCATCAACCGGGCCACTTCATATACGGACAAAATCTCAGGAAGCTTTTTTTCTATTTTAGGAGCTTTCAGTTCTTCCGAAACATCTTCCGTTATGATTCCTGACTTATACATAAAATGATAAAAAGCCTTTATAGAAGCAATATTCCTCGAAACCGTCGCGGCCTTAAACTTTCTCTTTTCCAGATAAAAAATATAGGCGTCCAGGTCCTCTTCCCGGATTGCCTGCACCGCATGAATCCCTCTCTCTTCCATAAAAAGCTTTAATTTATTTAAATCCCTTTGGTATGACAGCTTAGTATTTTCCGAAGTCCTCTTTACATTATGCAAATATGAAACAAATAAATCTATTTCTTTTTCCATATGATATGTTACCTTCTCTCATCCCATTTTACGTCATATTCCGCCCCTTAAGCGCATATTGGCCGCACACTTTTTTATTATAAGCATATTTTTTCAGAAAAGCAAATGGATTTTCGCCCCGCCTTCTGCTTTTGCTGTATATACGGATGACCTGCCCGCCTATCCCCTAGAATATTTTCAGAAATACGGACAGCAGCAAGGGATTCACATAACTTTCCATTACGCAACCTGCCACGACAACCACCATGATCATAAACAACTGTACGGTTTTTCTCATGAAATACTGCTTTCTTGTCCCATACCGGATATCCACCGCCCTGTCCGGATGGTATAACGCATTACTTACTTTATAACACCAGTTCATAAGCATGATACAAGCCGGGACCAAAAGCAGATACTGCGGCAAAATCCCTGCCAGGATTAAAAGGATCCCTTTTAAACCATAGCGTATGGAAGCCACGGATAAAAAAAAACCAGCCATTGCCCCCAGCCATAAGGCAAAAGCGGATAAAGCGTACACGCCAACATAGGTCGTAGCCAATAAACATAAAGCCAGTACGACTCCCATCCTTTCTTTCAGGACGTACAAAAAGAAAGAACCCTCGTCTATTTCCAGATATCTCAAGCGGCTTAGTGATGCCGCATCCAAAAGCCCCATATCCTGCAAAAATATATTCCTCCAAATATTGATCGCGAAGACACCGGCCAGAAAACCTCCTAAAAATAAATACAGCCAGCTAATATGCCGGCTGTCCATCCTATATATGCGATGCATAAATGAATTCCTCCTATGCCGTAACATTTATATAATATATGTCCGCCATAGGAGATACATACTTACCCTTTTCCATTCCTCTAACAGTATTTCTCTTTATAAGACATAATAGCGGCAACCGTCTTGGAGTCCTCAATCTTCCCATCCAGAATCATCCTGCTCAGCTCATCCGCCGTATAAGCCTCCACATTGATAAATTCGTCTTCATCCAGATGCTGGCTCGTTTTGACAAGATCCCTCGCCACATAAATATCTATTTTTTCATTACAGAAAGCGACCGTGGTGCGGATCGTAATCAGCCATTCCAGATTCTCCGAGCAAAAGCCCGTTTCTTCCTCCAATTCCCTGGCTGCGGCATCCCTTGTCGGCTCATCGCTTCCATTCAGGCCCCCGGCAGGGATTTCCAATGTATAACGATCCAATGCATTACGATACTGTCTCACCATCAGTAATTTCCCGTCCTCCCTGACGGGAATTACCGCCGCAGCCCCTTTATGGCCTATAAAATCCCATTCTACAATATTTCCATTAGGTACCTTGACCGTATCTTTATAAAAGTCTACAATGACCCCATGATACATCAGTTCCCTGTTCAGCCTTTTGAATTCTTCCGCCATCATCCCACACCTTTCCATCCTTTTGCTTCATCAAGAATATTGCCAGTTTATATCCGGTTTTCCAACAATTTTTCCACGCTCACTAATTTTACGCATAAGACGAACAAATCCGCTGCCGCTGCCAGTTCTTCCGGCGTGGGGAATGTAGGCGCCAAACGGATATTGCTGTCCTTAGGATCCTTCCCGTAAGGAAATGTCGCCCCGGCACCAGTCAACACCACACCGGCTTCTTTACATTTTTCCACTATTTTTCCCGCACATCCGTCCATTGCTTCAAAGGAAATAAAATATCCCCCTTTCGGCTCCGTCCACTTTGCAATGCCCAGCCCTCCCAGTTCGTCATTTAATACCTTTAATACCGCTTCAAATTTAGGCCGCAGGATCTGCGCATGTTTTCTCATATGTTCTTTTAACCCGTCCAGATCTTTAAAAAAGCGTACATGACGCAGCATATTTATTTTATCATAGCCGATCGTCTGAATTGTCATGGATTTCAGTATTTCATCCCTATTGGCCTTTGAAGAAGCTACCGCTGCAACGCCTCCTCCGGGAAAACTTACTTTTGATGTAGAAACAAATTCATACACCATATCCGCATTCCCCGCTTTCTCGCATTCGGAGAGGATATCCAATATTTCATCCTGGCCTTCCTCATACAGATGATGGATCGCATAAGCGTTATCCCAGAAAATCCTGAAATCTTCCGCCGCCGGCTTTAAGGCTGCAAACCTCCTTACTGTTTCATCCGAATAAGAATATCCTTGTGGGTTGGAATATTTAGGCACACACCAGATGCCTTTTATGGATGCATCTTTGCTGACAAGATCCTCTACCATATCCATATCCGGCCCTTGCGGGGTCATAGGTACGGATATCATTTCGATCCCAAAATGTTCCGTAATTTTAAAATGCCTGTCGTACCCCGGGACCGGGCAGAGGAATTTTACTTTATCTAATTTACACCAGGGAACGCCTCCCAGGACGCCATGGGACATACAACGGGAAACCGCGTCATACATAATGGCAAGGCTGGAATTCCCGCATACGATCACGCTGTCCGGATTGGCTGCCCCCATCATAGCCGCCATCATCTTTTTCGCTTCCGGAATTCCCTCCAAAAGTCCATAGTTCCTGCAATCCACTCCTGCCTCCGTCTGATAATCCGCGACCGACCCCAAGACATCCATAATACCCATTTCCATATTCATCTGTGATATAGACGGCTTGCCTCTGGACATATCCAATTTCATCCCTTTTTTTCTGGCTTCTTCATATTTCTGCATTAATTCCTCATGTAATTGAAGCAATTCTTCTTTCTCCAGCATTTCATATGTTTTCATTTCACACAGCTCCTTCTGTAAGATACATTTTGGATAATCGTATACAATCATACACTCCGTATATTCTACTACAAGGCCGGCAATAGCACAAGGACTTTTAAGAACAAAGTTTATAAAAGAAAAAAATATGATATAGGATATATCATGCCGAAAATTACTGCAAAATATAAATAAGGAAAGTCTTGAAAATCATATCTTCTCAATACTTTCCTTATTTTCTCATTATGCTGCCTTATTTTGCATAATCAATGACTCTTGATTCCCTGATGACATTGACTTTAATCTGGCCCGGATATTCCAGTTCAGCTTCAATCTGCTTTGAAATATCCCTTGCCAGCAATACCATATCTGCATCAGTAATCTGTTCCGGAACTACCATTACACGAATCTCTCTACCCGCCTGTATAGCAAAAGATTTATCAACGCCTTTAAAATTATTTGTAATATCTTCTAATTGTTTTAATCTGCTTGTATATGTTTCTAATGTTTCCCTTCTTGCTCCCGGCCTTGCAGCCGAAATGGTATCTGCAGCCTGTACAAGACATGCGATCAAGGAATGAGGTTCTACATCCCCGTGGTGTGATTCGACCGCATTGATTACCGTCGCTGACTCTTTATACTTCCTGCAAAGGTCAACGCCGAGCTGGATATGGGAGCCTTCCATCTCATGGTCAACGGCCTTGCCAATATCATGCAGCAACCCCGCCCGCTTTGCCATTCTTACATCAAGACCCATTTCCGCAGCCAAAAGGCCTGAAAGCTGGGCAACCTCGATCGAATGCTTCAAAGCGTTCTGTCCATAGCTGGTCCTGAATTTCATCTTCCCAAGTAATTTTATAAGTTCAGGATGAATACCGTGTACTCCCACTTCCAATGTAGCGGCTTCACCTTCTTCTTTTATCATTACTTCCACTTCTCTTTGCGCTTTTTCCACCATTTCTTCAATTCTTGCCGGATGAATACGCCCATCTACGATCAATTTTTCGAGCGCAATCCTCGCCACCTCACGGCGGATCGGATCAAAGCCGGATAGGATAACAGCCTCCGGCGTGTCGTCAATAATCAGGTCAACGCCGGTCATTGTCTCAAGAGTCCTGATGTTTCTTCCCTCCCTGCCAATGATCCTTCCTTTCATTTCGTCATTCGGAAGCTGGACAACGGAGATTGTAGTCTCCGATACATGGTCTGCCGCACATTTCTGTATTGCAGTGACCACATACTCCTTCGCCTTTTTATCCGCTTCTTCCTTTGCTCTGCTTTCCATTTCTTTAATCATTACAGCAGATTCATGCTTCACTTCATCTTCAACAATTTTTAACAAATAATCTTTTGCTTGCTCGGAGGTTAATCCTGAGATTCGTTCCAGTTCCTGTAATCTCTGTTCATTGAGTTTCGCAACTTCTTCCCGCAATCTGGCAAGATTTTCTTCTTTTGACGCCAAACTTGCTTCTTTTCTCTCGATGGCTTCCGCTTTCTTATCGATGTTCTCTTCTTTCTGCTGAACTCTGCGCTCATAGCGCTGCGCCTCTGCCCGCCGCTCTTTGATCTCCTTGTCCAATTCGTTCTTTGTACGGATGGACTCTTCCTTAACTTCGAGCAGGGACTCCCTCTTTTTTGTTTCAGCAGTTTTCAGCGCTTCATCAATAATCTCCCTTGCCTTATCCTCTGCGTTGCCGATTTTGGATTCTACCACTTTCTTCCGGTAAGCAGAAGCTACAGCCGCGGATATTGGTACCGAGATAATCAAGGTCACGATTACCGCTATTACAACATCCATGTACAGGAGCACCTCCTTATTTAGTTTTCATTGTACTATTATCTATTATAGAATGTAATACAAGCGATTTTACAACAGTTAAATTTTAAACTTAAATTCATGTTATGTCAAGTAAAAGTACTCTTCTTATTATTTCTATTTCAAACCCTTTTTTATATAAAAATGCCCACATCTTCTGCTTTTCCTTATTTCCGGCTATTTCAGGGTCAAAATTTTTTTTCTTGAGCGCTTCTTTAGCAATGGAAAACTCATCCGGCCCTTCCCCTTCTTCCTGCATCCGATCCCATATCCTCCGGATCGTCTTTCTGTCAATCCCTTTTGCGCAAAGATCCATCTCAATCCTTTTCCTGCTTTTGTTTTCCATATGATATGTAATAAAATCTTCCGCATATTTTTCATCATCAATATATCCGTATGATTTCACATATCCAATCGCCTCATCTATAATATCTTCCCTGTATTCCCCGTAAAGAAGTTTGTCCCGGAGCTGCTTTTCCGTATATGCCCTGGCCTTAAGTAGATTCATGCATCTTAGCTTCGCCCTTTTAGGAAGCAGCTTTTCGGTAATTTCAAGATAAGTTCCCCCGTCAATCTCTTCCCCTTCTTTGATTCCGAAAAAGCGCAATTCGCTTTTATACAAAACAAAAGCGAATTCATGATCTATAAAAATCCTTGCTTTTTTCTTGTCAATTGCCTCAACTCTAGTCACCATCATCGCCTTCTACCTCCGTTCTATATAGCCGGATGCCCCAATGCTTTGGATCATATAATCCTGAAAATAAAGCAAGTCTTACCTATTCTTTAAAAAAATAGGTAAGACCGTAATTCACTACAAGCTCTTTGGTTCCGTTTTACCTGTTCCTGATTTTTCCGCTTTTGTTGTCTTTTTCTTTTCTGCCGCAACTGCCGGCGCTTCATCAGGCCTGTCATCTTTTTCTAATCCAAAATGGCTCCTCACCTTATGTTCCACTTCTTTGCATATCTCCGGGTTATCCCTCAAATACTGCTTTGCATTCTCACGTCCCTGCCCTATCTTATTGCCTTCATAAGCATACCATGCACCGCTTTTATTAATAATCCCATTTTCCGCCGCCAAGTCCAGAATATCCCCTACTGCAGATATCCCTTCCCCAAACATAATATCGAATTCCGCCTCTTTAAAAGGGGGAGCCACTTTATTCTTTACGACTTTAACCCTTGTCCTGTTCCCGATTACTTCTCCGCTCTGCTTTAAAGATTCAATCCTTCTGACATCCAGGCGTACGGAAGAATAAAACTTTAATGCACGACCGCCGGTAGTAGTCTCCGGATTTCCAAACATCACCCCAACCTTTTCACGCAATTGGTTGATAAATACTACTGTGCAATTCGATTTACTGATAATTGCCGTAAGCTTACGCAATGCCTGGGACATCAAACGGGCATGAAGCCCTACATGGCTGTCCCCCATATCCCCATCTATTTCCGCTTTTGGGACAAGGGCAGCCACCGAATCCACAACAACAATATCCACCGCCCCGGAACGCACCATCGTCTCCGTAATTTCCAAAGCCTGTTCACCGTTATCAGGCTGGGATATATAAAGATTATCCACATCCACGCCTATATTCTTGGCATAGACCGGATCCAATGCATGTTCCGCATCGATAAATCCGGCAATCCCGCCCCTCTTTTGCACCTCTGCAATCATATGTAAGGTTACAGTCGTCTTACCGCTGGATTCCGGTCCATAAATCTCAATAATCCTTCCTTTTGGAATGCCGCCCAGGCCCAATGCCAAATCTAAGCTTAACGACCCTGTCGGTATTGTCTCCACATTCATCTGCGCGCTTGGGTCGCCCAGCTTCATCACCGCGCCCTTCCCATATTGCTTTTCTATCTGCACTAATGCCGCATCTAATGCCTTTAGCTTTTCTTCTCTTTCCATTCTTGCTCTCCTTTTTCTTTCATTTACATCCTGCCCACAGGTTCCGGACTGGCAAAAGCCAAGAACATTTGTTCTTATAAAGAATAAAACATTTGTTTGCTTTTGTCAATCTTTTTTTATTTGCTATTATAATCCCAAAACAAGATGCCTGAACATCCTCAACCGATTTTCTGCCCCGGCATAAAACAATATCATCGCTCATTTTACGAAAAATACGGCGACATGCCTGAATTGACTTAGCGACCCCGCTACGGCAACGGGAAATCGGACTTGCCATGCGGCAACTATTGAAAGATGAATTACGTTTTCTGTTTTCTCACGAATATTACTTCTTCACTGTAGCATATTTTTTCAGGAATGACAACAAAACCGTCCGAATCTTTCATCCGGGATTTTTTCAGAGAAAGAATGCCCGCATTTTGGGCATTCTTCTGCGTAAAAAGCGGTCCGCTTCGCGGAATCTCAAATCAATGCGGAGAATGCCGTATTTCAGGCATTCTCCTGTGTGAGAAAAGTCAGCTTGGCTGACTTAGTACTTCTCCGCGAAGCAGCCTCTGCTGCGAGTGATTAGAAGTTCTTCCCACACTAACCCCCATGCCGCTGCTTCGCAGCGGCGCAAATCCTGATGAAAAATGC
>CAOKPU010000081.1 GCA_948470755.1 uncultured Lachnospiraceae bacterium
CTCATCGGAATGTCCCGTGCAACAGAGTGCGCACAAATCTTTTGTGCCATCTGCCGGACGGGGCCGCCGGATGGGCCTTTTGACACCCGGATCCTATAAAATAAAAAAGTGTGCGTCCCAACGCACACTCGCGCCGGAGCGCGGTTGCGGCCGTTTTCCCCTTGCTATAGAAAACTGCTTTCTATAGCAAGAGGCTGCCGTTCTCATAGTTTTTCTCTTTCTTTTGCGATCCTGCTTTTATTCTGTTCCAGCCCCTCATCCGGATGCCGTCAGACCCGCTGCACGCCGCTCGGTCATCCAACCTTTAACTTAAACTTTTGCAGCTCCTTCTCCGTATTCACCATCTCAATCTGCGCGCCCAGCGCCTTCAACTTCAAATGGAAATCCTCATATCCACGCTGTATAAACTTAATGTCGTCTACTACCGTAATCCCTTCCGCTGCCAAACCGGCAATGACAAGCGCCGCACCGGCCCGCAAATCCGGCGCCGTAATGCTGGCTCCGGTGTATTTCTTCACGCCGTCGATAATCGCCGTATTGCCTTCTACCTTAATGCTGGCCCCCATTCTGGTCAGCTCATCTACGTATTTAAAACGGTTCTCAAAAATACTTTCCGTTACAATGCTGGTTCCCATGGACAAACCAAGCGTTACCGCTATCTGCGGCTGCATATCCGTGGGGAATCCCGGATAAGGCAGTGTCTTTACATGCGTATGCCCCAATGGTTTGGAAGCCACCACACGTACCGCATCGTCGGATTCCTCTATTTCACACCCGATTTCCAGAAGCTTTGCGCTGATGGATTCCAAATGCTTTGGAATCACATTCTTTACCGTTACATCGCCTTTTGTAACCGCCGCGGCAAACATAAAAGTGCCTGCTTCAATTTGATCCGGGATAATGGCGTATTCGCTGCCGTGAAGCTTCGATACCCCCCGTATGCGGATTACATCCGTTCCTGCACCCTTGATATCCGCACCCATACTATTTAAAAAATTGGCCAAGTCCACTACATGCGGTTCTTTGGCCGCATTCTCAATTGTCGTCTTCCCTTCCGCCATCGCCGCCGCCATCATTACATTGATCGTCGCGCCTACCGACACAACATCAAGATAGACATGGCTCCCTTTCAAATGTTCCGCATCGGTAATAATCATCCCATGTTCAATGCGCACATCCGCCCCCAGCGCGCGGAAGCCTTTAATATGCTGGTCAATAGGCCGAAGCCCGATATTGCAGCCGCCCGGCAGGGATACCTCCGCCTTCTTATACTTCCCCAGCAATGCACCCAAAAGATAATAAGAAGCCCTGATTTTTTTTATAAAATCGTCTTCAATCACAACATCATGAATATTGGACGCATTTATCTTCACCGTATGCCTATCCAGCCTTTTTACAATAACGCCAATACTCTCCATTGCCTGGATCAGCACGTTCGTATCGCGTACATCCGGCATATTTTCTATCAATACAGTCTCATCCGTCATAATTGCGGCTGCAAGAATAGCAAGGGCTGCATTTTTTGCGCCCCCTATTTCCACTTCCCCTACCAACGGATTACCACCTTTAATCGCAAACTGTTCCATGGAGTACCCTCTATTATATTGCCGCCGGAAAGCCTGCTTCCGACAGCCATCTATTCTCTATCTTATTAACTGCCCCGCATAAACCATCAGGAAAACCCTTTGCTTCCATCTGCGGGAATATAAATACAGCATCTTTTTTCATCCATTATGCCGCTGCCAATGACCCGGCTGCAACATACCATCTTATTGATTATAACACAAAAATGTCATTTGTAAATGGCGCTTTTCATCAGTTCAGATACTTTAGCGGATTCACCTGCGAACCATTGATCAGGATTTCAAAGTGGACATGCGGCCCGGAACTGATTCCCGTATTGCCGCTTAAGGCGATTTTCTGCCCTTGGGATACCGTTTGGCCTGCGGATACAAGGATCTTGCTTAAGTGTCCGTATCTCGTCTGCCGTCCGTCCGCATGGTCAATGTAAACCACATAACCATATCCTCTTCCCCATCCGGCTTTTGCCACCGTCCCCCCCGAAGAAGCCATGACCGCAGTTCCTACCGGCGTTGCCCAGTCAATGCCTTTATGATAGGTGCTCGCCCCTTTCGTAGGCCTGCTCCGTCTTCCGAAGCCGGAAGAAAGCCTCCCCCCGGAAATCGGCTTTATATAAGTGGGCGGGATCTTCGTCCCTCTTTCCACAATCTTAGGCACAGCTTCATAAGTCACTTCCTCTTTCATGATTTCTCTGGAAGTTTCTACATTATTCCTGTATGAAACCGTTGCAACTACTTTTCTATGCCCTGCGGAAGGTTCCTGCAATGTCTTGCTTTCCGTTGTATACCAGTCGTCATTATCCACATAAATGATTTCCGCCTCGTAATCCTCTTCATAATAGACTTCTTCCTGCCGTTCTACCGAAAGCTCCGGCTCCGGCACAGTTATAATAATCTCATCGCCGACACGGATCGTGGAATTTTCATTTTCTATGGATTCGTTCATTTCAATCAGCTTTTCAATTGTCAACTCATTTTCAAATGCAATTTTAGAAAGCGAATCTCCCGGCACCACTTCATAGATCTGGTTTTTTTCCTGTTCTTTTGTCACTTCCTCAATGGCCTCATGAATCGGCGTAAGCTCATCTTCCGAAAGGTAAGACTCCACTACTTCAATCTCATCCCCGAATTCCAACGAAACCAAGCCCAGCTCATAATCTTCAAAATCCTTTTCCCCCGCCGGCTCTACTCCGTCAAACATTTCATCCATAGCCTTAAAAATTCCCGCAGAAGCCAACACCTGCACGTCTTCCTCTTCTTCCCGTCGTTCTGCTTTCGATAACACTTCCGTAGTAAGCACATTTAATTCCCTTGTAGAATCCAACACCAGGTTCACATCGTATTTGCCTTCCGTATCATACTTGCCAATCGAAGAACGCAGCAGTTTCAGGACCTCATCCTTACTCGCCAGATTCACAGTATAGTCGTTTACTTTTACCGTATAAGATCGGTGCAAGGTCTGCTTCACATTATCCTTCAGCACACGGACCATATTATCCACAACATCTTCCTCGCTGTCGATGCGTCCCCAGAATACCTCTTCGCCCACGCATTCTAAGTTGCTGTCTATCAGCACAAGTTCCTCGCCGTCTCCCGCCACCATTCTGCGTGCCTGCCTTAAACATTCCTCCGCTTTTGAACTTTCGCCTATCGTCCCGACATAAGTTCCATTCAAAAGCACCGTAAACATATTGTTTCCCGTATTTTCAATCTTAATATACCCCGGCATAAAAAAGATGAAGGTAATAACTGCCAAAACCGCAATTTTTGTTGACCTGACCTGTAAACGTTTGTAATTTTTTGTAATTTTTTTCATCTTTGCAAGTTCAATCCATTTCTATCTGTATTTTCCTGCATAAAAAGCTTCTCCGGAAACGCTTCCCGGATCTTAGGCAAGAATCCGCATATATCTATCTTTCCCGTTTTTTCCACAAAATGATAACGAATAGATTTATTCTAACAGCATTTATTTTAGTTGTAAAGGGGCCGGGGTATGGTACAATGGATGAGAAAAAGGAATTGAACCGTGCAGGAAAGGAGGAAGGCCATGCAAAAAACCATTTTTCATATCGACGTTAATTCCGCTTATTTAAGCTGGAGCGCTTTGGAAAACCTTTCCCGGGGCGCAGATACTGATTTACGGGATATCCCTTCTATTATCGGAGGGGATATGGAAAAACGGCACGGCGTCGTATTGGCCAAATCCATTCCGGCAAAAGCCTACGGTATAAAAACCGGGGAACCAATTGTCCATGCTATGCGTAAATGCCCTCATCTCACCCTCTATCCCCCGGATCATGCGCTCTACCGCCGTCGTTCTGCGGAATTAATGGATTTCCTTTCGCATATTTGCCCGGATATCGAACAAGTCAGCGTCGACGAATGTTATATGGACTACGCATCGGTCGCCGCACAATACGGAGAGCCTTATAACGCCGCCGTCAAAATAAAAGATACTATCTTCCAAAAATTCGGCTATACGGTAAATATTGGGATTTCCGACCGCAAAGTCCTCGCTAAGATGGCCTCTGATTTCAAAAAACCAAATCTGGCACATACGTTATATTCAAAAGAAATCCAGGAAAAAATGTGGCCCCTTCCTGTTTCTTCACTTTATATGTGCGGACACTCCAGCGTGGAAACATTAAGAAAATTAGAAATCCTCACAATCGGGGATTTGGCTTCGGCGGACCGATCCATTCTCGCAGCCCATTTAAAAAGCCACGGGATTATGTTATGGGAATATGCCAATGGGATTGACGCTTCGGAAGTGATTACGGAACACATGGATTTGAAAGGCATAGGCAATTCCATTACGCTAAAGGAAGACGCCCTTACCAGGGAAGATGCATTCCGGGTCCT
This sequence comes from uncultured Lachnospiraceae bacterium, assembly GCA_948470755.1. Lineage (GTDB taxonomy): Bacteria > Bacillota > Clostridia > Lachnospirales > Lachnospiraceae > Kineothrix. The sequence continues at coordinate 4,443 of CAOKPU010000081.1, forward strand.
GCTTTCTCTCGCGGAAACCGTTGCCGGGCGGCTGAGGAAATCCCATCAGACGGCCGGTATGGTAAGCACGGAAATCAAATACCATACCTTTCGCAAAGTTTCCCACCAGCTCACTTTACAGGATCCTGTTTCCTCTGCCGATATCATATATCATAATGCCTGTCTTTTATTTGATGAACTATGGGACGGCTCCCCTATACGGCTTTTGGGCATCCGCACCTCCAAATTGTCGCCGGAAGGCGAACCCGTCCAATTAAGCCTGTTCGACCTGCCGGGAGTCCGGGCAGATCATAAGGATGCCGCCATTTCATCCTCCAAACAGCAAAAATTAAATCAGGCTTTGGATTCCATCCGAAAAAAATACGGAGAAGGCGCCGTTATAAGAGGAAGCCTTCTCCATATAAAAGATGATTGAACCGATGTATTATCATTTTTTTCTTACACTATAACCAAAAGTCCCTATCTTCCTGCCAAGGGACATATAAGAGCCGTGAGAATATACGATAGGGCGGGCTTTGTCAAAATGAAATTTGTTTTTCCCGTCTATGTATTTCTCGTCCGCATGTACTGCCGCCACTTCGGCAATGAACATATCGTGGCTTCCCAATGCCTTAGCGTCCTTTACAACGCACTCAATATTCACCGGGCTTTCTTTTATCAGCGGCGCTTTTACAACATTTCCTTTTATCGGGGTCAAATGCATTTTCTCAAATTTATCCACATCCCGCCCACTTACCACGCCGCAGTAATCCGCTGCATACGCCAGTCCCTCCGTCGTAAGGTTAATGACAAATTCACCCGTTTCCTGAATCATATGGTAAGAATAGCGTTCCGGCCGTACAGAAATGGATACCATAGGCGGATCGCTGCAGACAGTGCCTGTCCATGCTACCGTAAAAACATTTTTCCGCCCTTCCCCATCCGCTACACTTACCAGCGCCACAGGCAAGGGATACAACATGTTTCCCGGTTTCCAGCTTTGTTTTCCCATCCTTACAATCCCTTTCCCTCCAAATTAAAACAATCCCGCCAGACGCGCAATCAGCAAACCCATATTCACAACAGACGCTATTAATGTCAAGATACCGACAATATGCAGGCTTTTGCCCTTTCCGGCAAGTTCCTGCTGGCTGCTGATCACTGCCTGCGTTTGTTTTTCCAATTCCTCCGTAGTAGCCGCCTGCACATTGCGGTATACTTTCACATTTTCCTTATGGACAAAATCATCCGCACGCCGGAACATTTCCTCCATTTTTTTCATATTTTCTTCCGTGGACGCCCGCAATTCTTCTAAAAGCCTCTCCACCTCTTCGCCTGTTTCCCTTGTATTTTCTATACTTTCTTCCGTTCCCCTCAACTTTGCAATGCACTCTTGTGTAATCTGCTCGATCTGTCCGCTGCCCTTCTCCACAAGCTGCCCGATCTGTTCACTGCTTTGTTCCAAAGCATGTTTTACCTGATCGCTGACAGCTTCCAGCATTTCTTTCAGTTTTTGCTCATTCTCTGCATTTCTCAAGTTCAGCTTACGCATTTCCTTGATACATGCATCATATTCTTTCACCTGCGCTTCCAGCCTTTCTATCTGCGCCGCATCAGCCGCCGCATTTGCGCGTATCGCCTCTTGAGCATTCAGCTTTTGTGCTATTTTATCCATAAAACTGTCCATCTGTTCTCCTCCCAATACCGTCCTTCCACATTCCTATCAGATTTGGAACCCAATCTTCTGCAACATATTTAACATCTTATCATTTTTTCCCGTCTTTTACAACAGCTCCCCGTTTTTTGTGCAAATTGACGTAAAATCTTTTTCCATTTTTTTCTTTTTTGTTAGTATTAACGTTATTTTTACATCTTGTTCATAATTTGTTCATATATTATTGCTATACTAAATTCATAAAAACAAGAGATGACGTAATGTTTTTCATTACACATATAGATAAATTTTTTCATAATAGCCCGGATGCCGAAAGGTGTCTGGGCACTCCTCATTTTAAGGCCTTGCAACGCAGCGCGGCTCCACCAGAAGCCGTTTTTCTCTTTCGCATACAATAAATATCCCTGTTTTTATCCTCCAGAAAAGCCTTTTCCTTCAGCGTTTTATAGCAACAAAGTTTTTTCTGTGAAGATCCGGGCATCAAAAGGCCCGTCCGGCAGCCCTTTCCGGCAGGCCTTTTGATGCCCGGATCCCATAAGGCAAAAACAGAAGCTAAGAAACAATGTTATTATTTCTTAGCTCCGATATTTGCTTAGGATACGCGGAATCCGTCCGCAGCCTATGCCTTCCCCGCATCAGGCCCGCTTCTTCTCCCCTATGCTATGCACTTCCTTATTCAAAGACAACATCCTTTCATCCAGTTCCGATGACATTCTTGCACATTCAATCAATTCTTCTTTTATATAATCCGGCGCGTTCCCTTCAAATTTATAATGGATCTTATGTTCCAGGCTTGCCCAGAAATCCATGGCCACCGTCCTGATCTGTATCTCCACTTTCGTATCTACAATCCTATCGGAAAGATACACAGGCACTGTTACCAGCATATGATAACTCCTGTACCCGCTCGGTTTTGGCTTGACAATATAATCCTTTACCGCAATCACCCTAATATCGCTTTGCCCACGTATCATCTCCGCAATTTCATAGATATCAGAAGTAAAAGAACATATTACCCTGATCCCCGCTATGTCATTAACATATTTTACCATATTCTCTATCGTGGATTCATAACCATATCTCTTCAGTTTTTTAACAATACTTTCTGATGTTTTTATCCTTGACTTAATATGTTCTATTGGATTATACCTATGTACATGCTGGAATTCGTCGTTCAAGATTTCCAGCTTCACCGAAATTTGCTTCAATGCCGAGTTATAAATCAACACTACTTCTTTCCAACTGTCCACATCGCTGTTCCGTTCTACTCTTAGTTCCATTTCTTTCCTGCCCTTATCTATCAATAATACTGATTTCCCCATATCCCTTTCTTTTGAAATTTGCATTTTGATGTTTTTATTATATCACATTTTTATGCAAATGTGCATTATTCACAAAATTTTAATTTTTTTTTAATTTCTCTTGTCTATAAATTCTTTTATATTCAAATTATTAAAGCTGAAAGTTTAAGTGGCTTTTCCGCTCCATAAACGATATATCCCATAATCTTTTGCAGTACACACCTTACAATATATGTATAATTATGAAATATATTCCGCAAAATTGGTATATATCAACTATGAGATCTTGCCCGTGCAGGACAAACACTAACTTTCCGCCAAAAAATAATGGCATATGATATAATGAAAGAAACGCGAGAAGAACTGCTCAACAGCAAGGGCTGTTTCGCTAAGAAGTTCTACGACTTGCTTCGTAATTCTTTTTCACGCAGAAGAATGCCCAAATTGCGGGCATTTTTCTTCCGGATTTGCGCTGCTGCGAAGCTGCGGCATGGGAGTTGGCACGAAAACACAATTGCACGATTTACAAATACGAAATTTAAATCGGCGAATATTTAAAAAGAAAGGAAGATGTTCTATGTTCCGGTTATGGGCGAAGATTTTTAAAGATAACCATTTAATTAAAGATACTGTAATATGCGATGACAGCAACGATACAAGAACCCACAAAGTATTCCGCGCCTTAGATGAAATCGTCTATCAATTTGACTTGGGAAAACCAATTTGGCTTGATGCCACGGTAAGCGAATTCAAGAAGCATGATAAGGCACGGTTTTCCCAGGATCATTTTATGGAACCGATAGACTTTGATTATTTGGAAATCCATGTTATCGAAGAAGATTAACCCATCCGGGATTTCATCTGAAGTTAATTCATTTTTAATAATTAGCATTAAGCTTATATACATATTTTTATTGACTCCTCATACACTATGGTGTAGTATATGAATATATTAAACGTAGTTTTAATTACTACATTATGTATTTTATGATTTATATTATGTAATATGAGGAGGTTTATATATGCAGATTACAATTCGGGAACCGGGAAGCGCGATTACACATTTCATAGGAATGATGATGGCTGTTTTTGCCGCCGTTCCGCTGTTAATAAAAGCGGCTGCGGGATCCGGCACGGCCAGTCTGGCTTCTATGTCCATTTTTATGATCAGCATGATATTGCTTTATGGCGCCAGCGCCACCTATCACTCTGTCAATGTTTCGGAAAAAGTAATCAAAGTATTCCGGAAGATAGATCATATGATGATTTTCATCCTCATCGCCGGCTCTTATACACCCGTATGTATGATTGTATTGGGCGGAAAGCTGGGATATACCTTATTAACCATTGTATGGGGGATTGCGATTGTCGGCATGGTGATTAAAGCTTTTTGGATTACATGCCCGAAATGGTTCTCTTCCCTCATCTACATCGCCATGGGCTGGGTCTGCGTAGGAGTCTTTGGCCCTTTGTGGCATACTCTTCCTTCCAGTGCTTTTTTATGGTTGTTGGCCGGAGGAATTATATATACAATCGGAGGGATTATCTATGCTCTAAAACTTCCCATTTTCAATTCCAAACATGCCTATTTTGGCTCTCATGAAATTTTTCACCTTTTCGTCATGGGAGGAAGCATCTGCCACTTTATCTTTATGTATCTGTATGTAGCATAAGCTTTTATAAAAAGTGTCTTCGACACTTCATGAAGAACCTTCGGTTCTCCGTCAATCCAAGTCCGTCTGACGACGGACTTCCCTATAAGGATTCGGGCGTCAAAAGGCCCATCCGGCGGCCCCGTCCGGCAGATGGCACAAAAGGATATTGTGCAAACGGCTTTTGCACGATGGAGAGGAGA
>CAOKPU010000082.1 GCA_948470755.1 uncultured Lachnospiraceae bacterium
ACTATTCGTTAAATTACTGTTATTGGAATAGTTGGTGTCAGAATGTGACACCAACAGCTTGTGGTCAGAAGAAAGGAGAGACGATTATGGAAAAAGACGTTTTAATATTGAAGGACGGCACATCCGTCAAACTGGAGGCAGGCGCAGACCTTGGCGACATCAGGGCGCTGTTCGAGGACAAAGCGTCCATGGTCAATGCCTGGGACAGGCTTACCGCCGACAACCTATCAGAGGCGGTGGTCAAAAATGGAGACGGGAAGGCGGTTGGAATTTACAGGGGGCTTGTGCTTGTATCCGAGACGTCCGTGGTGCAGCCGGACGGGGCTGTGCTTACATCCTTCCGCCTCCGCGAAAAGACAGAGGTGGAACGGCTGAGGGAGGAAGTAGAGGCGCTTAAAGAGGGGCAGGCCGTCCAGGACGGCGCCATTATGGACGTGGCGGTGGTGGTAAACTCCATTGCCGAAGCGCAGGAAGGAGGACGATGATGGCAAGATTTTATGGGCTGAAGATCAAAGCGGGGGAATTAACCATTGAAAAGGTGCCAAGGCTTTGGAGGACGGCTGCAGAGAAATGGCTGCAGGCCGATTCAGAGGAGGGGAGGTAGGACATGGCGGGGGACATTATCAGGGGAAGCACCGTCAAGGAGGTGCGGAAGGAACACAACGGGAGGCAGTATGCCTTCCCGATCGGTGCAAAGGCGGAATACGTGGAGACGGATCCGCAGCGCCGGTTTGTGACGGACGAGGAGAGGAAAAAGATAGCGGAGTTTGAGGAGATCGCCAGGGAAATGGACCTTCTGAAGGAGAAGTTCGACGGATTCCTCGAAAACTATCCGGAGGAGGGGATCGACCTGAGCCACGACCATGACGAGAGGTACTACAGGATCGGCTGGATCAACGACCACGACATTGTATTTAAGCTCAACAATGCGGTGAGGTGGCAGAACTCCGCGTACATACAGTCGAACAGGCCCCAGGAGCTGACGCTTGCGGCCTCCCAGGAGGACGAATACAAGATACTGTACGGCATCAGGGACGGAAGCTGGGCCTTTGCCCCGAATGAAAACGGGATGCTGCAGCTTGGAACGGCCGAATACGGATGAGCCGGGGTCTACAGCACCGGGGGGTTCAACTCGGTGTCTGACAAAAGGCTGAAGACGGACCTGCGCAGGCTCGACGGCTACGACGTGGCTGGATTCATTGCGGAGCTGGAGGTATTCTTCTTCCGATACAGGGACGGCGGGGACGGAACGTACTGCGGGCTGATGGCGCAGGACGTGGAGAGGCTGGCTGAGAAGCACGGGCTGCCGGACGACCTCAGCCTGGTAAAGAGAAGCCCGGTGTGCAACGACAAAGGAGAAGTAACGGATTACAGGTATGTCATAGACTACCAGCAACTGATTGGGATGGTGCTGTATGTAATGCAGCAGAAGCTTTTATAGTATTTTTTTGATGAAGAAATAATGCCTGCATATTTGGTCGGAAGACATTCTCGGACGGCATTGGTGTATTGTGGGGAATAAATTAAAAAGGAGGATCGTAAGACAATGGACACGCTAATTACTCTCATAGCGGCTGCAAGCATTCCATCGGCAATAACGGCTTTATTGATCCGAAACCTCGAAAAACGGATCGACGAAAAAGAAAAAGCAAGAGAAAGGCATGAATATCTTATTATAAAAAGCGTCAATGCCACCATGGCATTGGGCGAGGCTACGGCAGAAGCCGTGGCGAGAATCCCGGATGCAAACTGCAACGGGGACATGCATGCCGCACTGAATTATGCAAGGGAAGTAAAGCACGAACAGAAAGACTTTCTAAACGAACAGGCAGTGCATGCCATCGTGTAAGGAGATGGCGGATGGACAGACCAAAAAGAATTAATATATATACCAAGAAGATGATGAACCGGATCATAACGGTGGCGCTTATCGATATGCAGTTCCCCTTTATGCTGGCATTGCTGGACAGGAACGAGATAGCGGAGACGATGGGAGGCCTGATTGTAACCGAAATTGTAGGCGTATTTCTCGTGTATTGTTTAAAATCTTTTTTTGAGACAAGGGAATCCGAAAAGATCCGGATGGAAGAAATGAAATGGGAACATGGAACTTTGAGACAAAACGAAATGGAATCGGAAGGTTCGGAAAGTGAGGAATGACATGACGGCAACAGTATTTCTAATTCTACTAACTATTTATGCAACCGCAACGGCCCTGATCACGGAAGCTTTAAAAAAGTTTCTTGATGAAATGAAGACTACATATGCATCAAATATCCTTGTATTAATAGTCGCAGTCGTCATTGGTTGCGGCGGAACGGCAATGTATTATGTAAATTATCAGGTGCCGTTTAATGCATTGAACAGTGTATGCCTTGCGCTGATGGGTATTGCAAACTGGGTAGGCGCAATGGTGGGATACGACAAGGTAAAGCAGGCAGTATCCCAGATAGGGGCAAAAGCGTGAAGGAAAAGGTTGTTATGGCGGCAATAATTGCCGCCATTTTATGTTGTGCAGCATTTGCATACTGGGCCGGCGAGGGATATCCGGAGGAATATAAGGATGTTTATGAGCAGATGAGGATGGAAAGGCTTATAACCGGCAATGCATGGAGGAGGTGCAGGGAATGAAGACATCGGATAATGGGATAAAATTGATTAAGAAATTTGAAGGATGCAGGCTGGAGGCGTACAAATGCCCGGCAGGAGTATGGACGATCGGGTATGGCCATACCGGGGATGTCCGGCAGGGACAGAAAATAACGGCGACGCAGGCGGAGGGGTATCTTAAGGCAGACCTTGAAAAATATGAAAGAAAGGTGGAAAAGTACGACGGGAAATACAAATGGAACCAGAATGAGTTCGATGCAATGGTGTCATTTGCATACAACATCGGGAGCATTGACCAGTTGACGGCAGGCGGCACGAGGGCCAGGACGGTGATTGCGGAAAAGATGCTGCAGTACAACAAGGCGGCGGGGAAGGCTCTTGCGGGGCTGATGCGGCGCAGACGGGCAGAACGGGAACTGTTCTTAACTCAATGCGATAAAGCGGCAGGAAACGGCGCAGAACAAACTGACGGCAACATTATAGAGTATTCCCTTAAGTCGGATGGAGGGAAGCGGATCAGTGAAAATTTTAAAGTAAGAGAGTTTGCTTGCAAGGATGGTTCTGACAAGGTTCTTGTAGATGTAGACTTTGTCAGAAACAAGCTTCAGAAAATTCGTGATTACTTTGGCGCGGCAGTAACGATCAATAGCGGGTACCGTACCAGTGCATATAATAAAAAGGTAGGCGGCGCTTCTAAATCATATCATTTGACTGGACAGGCTTTTGATATTGCAGTAAAAGGACGTACGCCATTAGGGGTAGCGCAATATGCGCAGTCGATCGGAATCAAAGGGATTATCCAATACAACTCTTTTGTTCATGTGGATAGCCGTGAAATTAAATATTGGGCCAGGAATAATAACGGGAAAGTTACAAAGGTAAATAATTTTTAGTAAAAGCCTCAGGCTGTGATTTATTTCATGGCCTGAGGCCTATGCCATTATATATAATTAACCTAAAAAGATTAAATGGATAAATAAAAGATGTAATGAGAAATCTCTTTACATAGAAAAACCAAGCACGCAAGGTACTTGGTCATTTGTTGAAAGTGTTGCCACAATCAACTGGTTATAATAATCTCTGAACAATTTTATTATAGCATTGTGGTATCTCTTTGGCAAGCGATATATATACATATGACTTAGACGGTCTTATGTATATCCCCATTCATATGTCATAAGCAGGACGTGATTGGCAGCTTCCCCTAAAAGTCCATAATCTTTGCCGCCATAAAGAAGGCCGGGTTGGTTATCGGATGTTTTGGGCGCTAATGCTACGGAAACGGGATAGCCGGCTGCATTGCCGGCGATTCTGACCCTCGTGACAAATTCGGCAAAGGAAATCCTGTCTTCTGCTAAAATATATTCAAAATCAATGTCGATTCCTCCGTATTTTTTCAATTCCGCAGTTTCAAGCAGATGGTCGATCAGACGCTGCTGTACTTCTAAATCGTTTACCAGCACGTTGATCAGGTAATTGCTGAACCGTCCGTCCGGGCCAAAGGGGGTGAGGGTAAGGATAGGACGGACATTCTTTTCCCGTGCTTGTTCGACCATCCAGGTATCGTCTAATTGGGGCGGGATCAGATCCCCTTCTGTAGTAAATCCGTAGGAAAAGATAAATAGATCTGTCAGATAAGGAAGAGTCTCCGTAAGCGTAAAACGCCGGATAAAAGGGTAAGCGTATCCTCCGGCAATGACGTTTCTGCGTTCAGCGCTGCTTTCGCCGGAAGAAAGCAATAAGGCCTGGCCTACTGCAAGGCGGTAAGGATAGGACAACTGATTGTTATAGATAATGGAATTGGCGCTGATCCCATAAGCAGAAGCGATGGAATCTACGCTATCCCCTGTCTGCACAACATATATAGTCATGGAACCTCTTTCTATACTTCGATTAAGTTTTCATAATAATCATATGCATTCAATCATGCATTTGATTGCAAATCGTGCAATTATTTGTTATGATATTCATTAAAATAAGGGGCATCAAAAAGAAGGAAGCGAGGCAGACAGATGAAAAAGGAACAAGGGAAGGGAATTGGGGAACAAAGAGACGTGAATCATCAGGACGGTTTGTGCAAAACGACGATTCAAATGGAAATCAGGAAGGATATTATCAAATTAGTGGCTATATCCTTGGCCGTAATGGGTATTATATCCAGTTTTTTAAACTATTACTCTACCCAGAATACTTTGAAACAGACGATGAAGGAACAGGCGGAAACGACGGCGGAAGTGATAGAATATAGGCTGAAGGCGGAAATGAACCTTGTAGAAGTGATTGGAAGTATTGCAAGGCTGAGCAACCCGGATGTGACGGTAGAACAAAAGTATGAGCTGCTGGAAGGTTACCGGGTGAACTATGATTGGGAAACGATAATGGTTACCGATGAGAACGGTATTGACAGGCTGGGAACCGGTATTGATGTGTCCGACAGGGAATACTTTGGAAAAGCGTTGAAGGGGGAATCGGTAATCAGCGATCCCATATACAGCAAGGAAACCAATAATCTGGTCATTACTTTGGCGGTGCCTTTGTGGAAGGATGGAAAACAGAATACTTCTACGGTAGGGGTAGTTGTAGTGGCTTTTGATGCGGAAAAATTATCGGATATCGTAAAAAATATTCAAATCAGTAAAAACGGTGGAGCGTATATTATTAATGCAAAGGCAGATACGATTGCACATAGCGATTATTCATTGGTGTTGAATGGGAGTAATACGGTAGAGGAAGCGAAAACGGATTCTTCCCTGAAAATGCTTGCTTCGCTGGAAAAGAAGATGATGAATGGGGAAAAAGGATTTGGACAGTATAGGTATGGAGGGGCGAACAAATTCCTGGCTTATGCGCCGATCAATTATAATGGCTGGAGCCTTGGCGTAAATGCACCTATGACCGATTTTATGATGGAATCCATTATAGGGATTGTTATTATTGTTGTCTTATTGGTTATATCGATTGGCATCGGGATTAGAGTTGCACGGAGAATGGGGAAAGCATTGGGTGAACCGATCAATAAATGTGCGGATCGCCTGCGTTTGTTAGCAGAGGGCGACTTGGAAACACCCCTTCCGGAAATTAAAACGGAGAATGAGACGATGATTTTAGCGGAATCCACAAAGGTGATTGTGGAAAGGATGAATGAGATTATCGGGGATGCCTCCTATCTTTTGGCGGAAATGGCAAACGGGAATTTTGCAGTGCATTCTAAGATTGGAGAGAATGCGTATGTAGGGGCGTTTAAAGCATTGTTGATCTCCATGCGCACCCTGAATGCTGACTTGAGCGATACATTAAAAGAGATCCATGAGGCTTCGGTCCAAGTGGAAGCAGGGGCGTCCCAGATGGCTGAGAGCGCCCAGAGCCTTGCGGAGGGGGCTACGGAGCAGGCCGGTTCGGTGGAAGAACTTCTTGCTACAGTATCGGATGTGGCTTTGCATGTAGAGGAAAATACGGAGGCTACGGATCATGCCCATGAAAGGGCAAAGGTAGTGGCTAAGGAAGCGAAAACCAGCCAGGATAAAATGGGCGATCTGACCGAGGCGATGGACAGGATTGAAGAAACATCCAAGGAGATTAGCAATATTATTGAGAATATCGAGGATATTGCATCACAGACCAATTTACTTTCTTTGAATGCAGCGATTGAAGCGGCAAGGGCGGGCGAGGCAGGAAAAGGTTTTGCAGTAGTTGCGGATCAGATACGGAAGCTGGCAGAACAGAGCGCCCAGTCTGCGATCGACACGAGGAAACTGATTGAGGCTTCTATTGTAGAGGTGGACAATGGAGGCATAATCACAAAGGATACGGCTGCTTATTTGGATAAGGTGATGGAAGGGCTGGACGAGATTCTTATGGCGGTAGGCGGTATACGCCGGGCATCGGATAAACAGGCTGCGGCCATGAAGGAAATTGAACAGGGCGTAGAACAGATTTCACAAGTAGTAGAAAGCAATTCTGCGGCGGCGGAGGAAACATCGGCTACCAGCGAAGAGCTTTCCGCCCAGTCGGAAAGCCTGAATTCCTTGATCGGCCACTTTAAGCTTGGTTAAAATAATTGGAGGAAAAAGAAAATGAACTATAAGGAAGCGTATGAAAAGCTGGAGAAATATGGTCAGCTACATGTGCTGAAGTATTATGAAGAACTGCCGGAGGAAAAAAAGACTGCTTTATTAAGTCAGGTTGAGGAGCTGGATTTTGAAATACTGAAGTATAGTAAAGAAAATACAACCAATCAGAAAGGGTTAATTTCACCATTGGCGGCTATGCAGCTTCCTGAAATCAGAGCGAACAAGGAGAAGTATACCGGGATTGGAGCGGAGGAGATTCGGAAAGGCAAAATAGGAGCCGTCCTCCTTGCAGGAGGGATGGGAACCCGTCTCGGTTCGGATCATCCGAAAGGGATGTTTGATATTGGGCTTACAAAACCGGTATACATTTTCCAGAGAATTATAGAAAATATGCTGGATGTGGTAAAGCAGACAGGCGCGTGGGTGCATCTTTTTATCATGACCAGCGATAAGAACCATGACATGACGGTTTCCTTTTTTGAAGAAAAAGGATATTTTGGTTATAACCGGGATTTTGTGAGGTTTTTTATTCAGGATGTAGTACCGGCTTCCGATTTTGAGGGCAAGGTGTATATGGAAGAGAAGTGGAAGATCGCTACTTCCCCTAATGGCAATGGGGGATGGTTTTCCTCTATGAATAAATGTGGGCTTTTGGATATTGTCAGAAAGGATGGGATTGAATGGATTAATGTATTTGCTGTGGACAATGTGCTTCAGCGTATTGCGGATCCTTGCTTTATTGGTGCAACGATTGCCAATGGCTGTGTGGCCGGGGCAAAAGTAGTGAAAAAAAACAGTCCGGATGAACGGGTGGGGGCATTGTGCTTAGAGGACGGCAGGCCTTCCATCGTTGAGTATTATGAACTGACTGATGAAATGAAAAAAGCAAAAGATGCGGATGGCAATCCGGCCTATGATTTCGGGGTAATCCTTAACTATATTTTTAAGACAAATAAACTGGTGGAAATTATGGACAGGCAGCTCCCGCTCCATGTGGTGGAGAAGCAGATACCTTATAGGGATGAGGAAGGAAAGTATATAGAACCGGATGTTCCTAACGGATATAAGTACGAGACGCTGGTTCTTGATATGATTCATGAGGTGGAGAATTGTCTCGCATATGAGGTGGATAGGGAAAAGGAATTTGCACCTATTAAAAATGCTGTCGGGATTGACTCTGTGGAAACGGCCCGTGAGCTATGCAGGAAAAATGGAATAGCATTATAGATAAGGACGGAAAATCCGTGATGAATGTTTTTGGATGCCGGCCAACATTTTGACAGCCATATGCAACATTATCCTATTGAAAAAACATAGTGTAGGAGTAGACTGTATTTGTATATTGTATATATGATTGGAGGGATTGGGAAATGGCAATTTTAGTGACAGGAGGCGCCGGGTATATCGGAAGCCATACGGTAGTGGAATTACAGAATGCCGGATATGAAGTGGTAGTTCTGGATAATCTGAGCAATTCCAGTGAAAAATCATTAGAACGGGTGGAGAAGATTACGGGGAAAAAAGTTCCTTTTTACAAGGCGGATATCTTGGACAGGGAAGCGCTGGACAGGATATTTGAAAAAGAAACGATTGATTCCTGTATACATTTTGCCGGGTTGAAGGCAGTGGGGGAATCTGTGGCGAAGCCTTGGGAATATTATGAAAATAATATAGCAGGTACGCTTACTTTGGTGGATGTTATGCGTAACCATGGGGTGAAAAATATTATCTTTTCTTCTTCCGCTACAGTATATGGTGATCCGGCAATGATTCCGATTACGGAAGATTGCCCAAAAGGGCAATGTACGAATCCTTATGGGTGGACAAAATCCATGCTGGAACAAATCCTTATGGATATGCAAAAAGCAGACACGGAATGGAACGTAATCCTTCTACGTTATTTTAATCCTATTGGGGCCCATAAGAGCGGGACGATTGGGGAGAACCCGAATGGAATACCGAATAATCTGATGCCGTATATTACACAAGTCGCAGTCGGAAAGTTAAAAGAGCTGGGCGTGTTCGGCGATGATTATGATACTCCGGATGGAACTGGCGTCAGAGATTATATCCATGTTGTAGATTTGGCAAAGGGACATGTAAAAGCGTTAAAGAAGATAGAAGAAAAGGCAGGGCTTTGTATTTATAATTTGGGTACCGGAACGGGATACAGTGTTCTGGATATCGTGAAAAATTTCGAGGCGGCCACAGGGGTAAAGATCCCTTATGTGATAAAAGACAGAAGGCCGGGGGATATTGCGACTTGTTATTCGGATGCTGCGAAGGCAAAAGCGGAATTGGGATGGGAAGCAGAGAATGGAATAAAAGAAATGTGTGAGGATTCCTGGAGATGGCAAAGCAATAATCCTAATGGATATGAATAAGAATGAAAGGACCGGCAAGAAAATGCGCTTGCCGGTTTTTTAACTTATAGGATTCGGGTGTCAAAAGGCCCATCCGGCGGCCCCGTCTGGCAGATGGCACAA
>CAOKPU010000083.1 GCA_948470755.1 uncultured Lachnospiraceae bacterium
AGTGCGCACAAATCTTTTGTGCAATCTGCCAGACGGGGCCGCCGGATGAGCCTTTTGACACCCGAATCCTATAAACAAAAAAGCGTGCGTCCTGACGCACACTCGCGCCGGAGCGCGGCTGCGGCAGCAGCCATTTTCCTCTTGCGCGCAGTGCGCATCCTCCCGGAGGGTTTTTGTATCATAGGAAATTGCAAAGCAATTTCCTATGATACAAAAAAAGCCGCAAAGAAACTTTTTACGCTTCTTTGCGGCTTACGGATTATACTATACACCTTTCTCCTGCAATTGTAAACTATTTTTTGCTTGATACCTCCTCATCTTCAAGTTTAAAATACTATTTTTTTAACTGTAAGCCATCTTTGAAAGCTTCACCTACTCTTTCACCTACTTTATAATATCCGTGCGTATATGGATCAAATGCAATAGCATTGACTAAAGACATGTCAATCCGATCACCAGCCATAACGCTTTCATCCGCTGTGACATTTACAACCTTACCGATAACTCCACACCCATATTCACTGTTCTGATATTCAATAAACTCACATTCTAAGCAAATCGGAAATTCATTGATAACCGGCGCATCCACCATTTCGGATTTGCTTGCGGTAAGCCCACTGTTCGCAAATTTATCCGGCGTCTTATTCCCTGACTCAACGCCAAAATAATCCGCCTCAACTACATGGGCTGCATCAGCAATGCTAACCGTAAAGGCGCCTCTCGCCTTAATATTTTTTACTGTCTTGTGCGTTTCTGTCAAATTAAGGGCCACGTTCCCTCTTTCCTGCATTGTACCCCAGGCAGCATTCATGATATTAACACTGCCATCTTCATTATAAGTTGCTACCATCAAAACCGGCATTGGAAAAATACCTTCCGTTATTTTTAGCTTCTTTCTCATTGTAATCCTCCATTCTTATTCTGCCCGCGAGTTTGGGCTCAAACACAAATTTACCTGATTCTTTAATCCGGATTGACAAAATCGGCATCTCTATATACAATTATAGTTAGCTGATAAAAAAATGCAAGTACTGTTTTATTAGTAAGGTACTATCAAAAAGGAAAGTATGAAAATGATAAAAAATTATATTGAAAAAGCAAATTTTGAAGATACGGGATTCAGCTACACACTATCGCTAATATCCGGCAAACATAAAATGGTTATCCTTTACTGCCTGATGGAATTTCAAGTAGTAAGATTCAATGAACTAAAGCGGTATTTAAAAAATATATCGGATAAAACGCTTAGCAATAATTTAAAAGAACTGGAAACAGACCGGCTTATTATTAGAAAGGAATATCCCCAAATACCGCCAAAAGTAGAATACAGCCTAAGCAAACGAGGGGAATCCTTGATGGCTGTTTTAGATCAGCTATGTATTTGGGGCGAAAATAACAGAGAATCGTAATTGATTTACCCCTCTCCCCCTGTTTTCCTTATGGTCAATAAACTCAAAACGGCAACAGCCAGGAAAATCCCGCAATAAGACGGTTTGACAAGATCCGCTTTCACCACTCCGTCATAGCCGGCTATAAATACGGCAATATTCGCCACTGCATGGAATAATACAGGAGCAAAAAAACTACCATACCATTCATAAGAATACGTAATGGCAATACCGAGGACGGCCCCGTATATACCCTGCACAAGATTGCCGTGATAAACGCCAAACATCATGCCGCAGACAATAACGGACAGCATCTTTCCAAAATACCTCCGCATCCGGTTATAAATAAGCCCCCGGAACACAATTTCTTCCGCCAATGGGGAAATCAGCCCATAGATCAGGATCCCCATGCCCAATGCCACCCCATACTGCCGGTTTGCCACTTCCTGATATCTTGGCGATATCGCAGTCAGCCCGGCAAGCGCCATGAATATATTGACGCCCAGGGCAAAAGAAGCCGCAAAAATACTTAAGCATACATAGCCGGTTGCTTTCCTTACCTTATTCCCCCCCGTTTCCGTCCCTTTTCCCTCAAATGCTTTAGCCCATTTCAGTTCCATCCGGGCCATCGGCCACACAGCCGCCATACCGGCCGCCAATGAAAGGGCATTGAGCAGACCGCTTACCGTTGCCGCGTTTTCCGCCATCCATCCCGCATAACCGCCGCCGAATATCCCTATGCTTATATTGGCCAAAAACGCTAACAGGACTTGGGCCAAGTCATGGACTATAAAATAAATAAGGAACGGAAGCAGGATGTTTACCGCCTTGCGGAAAGGACTCCCTTCCGTTGTTTTTATCCTCCCGTTTGTCATCGCATCAACAGCCTCCCCAATTCTTCTACCGTATGCACTATATAATCCGCACCGGCTTCTTCCAATTCCCCTTCTTCCGCATAGCCGTAAGCAGCCCCTACCGTGACAAGCCCATGCGCCTTCCCTCCGGCAATATCAAACTTTCTGTCCCCAATCATCACCGCTTTGCCGCCTTCCGGTCCATTTCTTGCCACACCTTCTTTATCTTCCATAGGCAACGTTGCACGTCCTTCCTGCGCCTCCTTTACTCCCAACTGCCGCAGTGCTTCATCCACCACTTCTTCCTTCTTATCCCTTCTCCCGTCCAATTCGCTCCCTACAATTACCGTAAAATAATTGTCAATTTTAAAATGATGCAATACCTGTTCCACGAAGATCTGCGGCTTGCTGGAAGCCACTGCCAGAATCTTCCCGCCTTCTTTCAGCTTTCCCAGCATTTCCCCGATTCCAGGATACATGGAGTTTTGATAAATACCCTTCGGTTTGAACCATTCCCGATATTTCTCCACCGCTTCTTTGGCCTGCCCCTCATCAAACCCATAGAATTCCATAAAACTGCTGCGCAGCGGCGGCCCGATAAAAAGCTTCAGCCTATCCAAATCCGGCTCATTGATTCCAAATGACCGCAGGGCATACTGCACCGATGCGGTAATCCCCTCCTTCGGATCGGTCAAAGTCCCATCCAAATCAAACAATAAATATTTATATTCCATCTGCATCCCTACCTATCTACGAAGTTTCGTTAAAATTGTAATCATCTATTTTTTCTTATGCGCCGTAATCAGCGCATCACTATATGCTTTTATTGTGAAAGTACAATCATCTATGTCGGCATGCCATTTTTTCACATTCCCTCCTACATTAAATCTTTGGTTTCAACGCCGCGTATGGAGAAAAAAGCAAAAATCAATGAGACAAACATCAATATGACCGGGAATACCGCATTGTCTGCCATAGTAAGGTCACCTATATTGGCCTGCGTCAGTATAATAAGCAAAAACGAGGAAATAATCGTTGCTTTTGATGATTTCATAACCGTACCGATAAACAAGGAGATAAAGCTCATGGTTACTACAACAATTGATTTTACGATCAGTTGGACATAAAACCCCATACTCGCCATGTTAAAATCAAGAGGGAAAGCCGATGTCATAAACTGCGAACCCAATAAAATGCACCCATAAATCAATAATTTTGTAAGGGTCAAAGCAGCAAAACAGAAAATCCAGACCGCCAGCATTTGTGAAACAAGGATTTTCTGCCGCCTGATCGGGTAAGAAAACATTAAGTCCATCGTCTTATTCTTATATGCGCTCACTATAAACGATGAAAGCATGGCTCCGGCAAGAAGAAGGAACGACATGCCTGTGAGCAGCTCGATTGGTGCGGATATGGTATCATTGCCGGGAGCCGCGTCCGGCATTCCTGTATCCGGGTCGTTTGCAATCCCAAGATAGGCAAACGCAAATATGAACAAGCTAAGGATAGCCGCCAAAATTACAACCTTACAGATATATTTACCAATGTTGTTTTTCTTCCATTCCAGTTTAATTAATTTCAACATTATTTCCCCACCTCCGCCGTCATTTTTAAAAAGTAATCTTCCAAAGTTTCGGCCTTTCTGCCAAGAGAGATTACTTCAACATCGTTAAGGGCAAGCATCTTGGATATTTCCTGCGTAGTTACATGACTGTCGTAAATACGGATTTTTCCATCCTCAATAATCTTAAAGTTATTAAGCCCCATTTTCTCGCTCAACATATAGGCAGCCTTTTTCTCATTCAAAACGGAAAGTTCAATATAGGCGAAACTCATCCGCTCAATTTCCTTTATGCCGATTTCTTCCATCAACATGCCATGATTGATTATGCCGATAGTATCGGCAATACTTTCCATCTCTGAAAGAATATGGCTGGAAATCATAATTGTTATGCCATATTCGGCGCAGAGTGTTTTCAACAGGTCGCGGATCTGTTTTATCCCCACCGGATCAAGCCCGTTTGTCGGCTCGTCAAGAATCAGCAGTTCCGGCTTAGAGAGAATAGCGCGGGCAATCCCAAGACGCTCCTTCATGCCGAGGGAATAATTTTTAACAGGCTTATCTGACGCATCGGCCAACCCCAACATATCAAGGGCATTTTCAATACTGCCATGATTGTAGTACCCCATGTACTCACAGTGGAGCTTTAGATTCCCATATCCCGTCATGCGATCGTAGAAAACAGGGAATTCAATGATGCTTCCCATTCTTTTTAAGACTTCATAGGATTTGGGAGAAAGCGTTTCTCCAAAAATCTCAATAGTCCCGCTGGTAGGCTTCCAAAGATTTGTAATCATCTTCATCACCGTTGTTTTACCCGCCCCATTGGGTCCCAGGAAACCATAGATTTCCCCTTTTTTTACATGGAGATCAACATTATTTACAAGATTCTTCCCGCCAATGGTTTTTGTAACGTGATTCGTTTGTAAGATATACCGCATTTTTACCTCCGTTCCAAAGCGACACAATTTATTCAACCTTTTTATCTAATCTCTATTCCGGAGCGTTTACGCAACGGGGCGACGCAAATATCAGATTTGCGTCTGCCATCGGGGCTATTTGTGATGCTCCGGCACAAATAGCCGATTGATAAAATCAGCTATCAAGCTGATTTTTCAATCTACTTCCTATATACCATTGTAGCGGTTTCTTTTTTCAAAACTCTTGAATAATTCTTACAAATTTCTTTCGCGGCGTCTTAATAAGGCAATTTTTTGAGTTTGACGGTAAAAACCGTTTTTACGCCAGGTACGCTGTCTAAAATTATATCCCCGCCAAGCTGCAAAGCCAAATTTTTGCAAATCGTCAGCCCAAGGCCATTTCCCTGTATATTGCGGTTTCGGGAGTCCTCCATAGTAAAAAGACGCTCAAACACACTATCTGCAAAGTTTTTGTCGATCCCTTTCCCCTTATCGGCCACATCAATATATACCTCGTTTTTATCTGTCCTTAAACTTATTTTCAAATATTTCCCGTCAGCTCCATACCGGATCACATTAGAAATAAGATTAAATAAAATGCGCTGTATAGCGTCTTTATTTCCATAGACATAGACAGAAGCCCCTGGTATATCAATATCCACTTGGAAATGATTGTTTGTCAGTATATCGTAGAAATCCAATATGCTTTCACGACATATCTCGCATACATCAATTTTTGATAGTTCTATATCCATATCTCCGGCCTCCAGCTTTGCCAAGGTAAAAAACTGGTTGATCAATTCCATGACATTTTCCGCTTTCCGCTCTATTTTTCCTAACATTTCATCCGTATTAATCCCGCTGATGCGCATGATTTCCAGGTAGCCCAGGATGACGGTCATGGGTGTCTTTATGTCATGGGAGATATTAGAAAGCATTTTTTTAGAAGCAATTTCCGAACGGCAATAATCCGCTTTCACTTTCAGATGGTTTTCCAATAAACGGTTTATCTGTGCCGCCAGTTCCATAAGCCCTTTGTCATCGGTAAAAACCATTACCCGCTCAGAGCTGTCCGTGTCCGTTATTTCTTTCAGCTTCCTGCTGATATCCCGTATGTCCTTCCGTATGCCGGTACGGACAACAAATTGCTGATACAAGACAATCCCGGCTAAGGCCACAATGCAGATTGAAAGAAAAAAGATAATCGTCTGCCCGCTCATAGCACATCCCCTAATTTATAACCAATCCCCCAGACGGTCAGCACATAACGGGGGGAACGGGCATCGTCTTCAATTTTATTCCGCAGCCTGCTGATATGCACATTCACCGCATTTTCATCCCCGCAATAAGCGTCATTCCAAACAAGGGAATATATCTGTTCTTTGGTATATACCTTTTTAGGATTTTGTAACAGGAGCTTCAAAATATCAAATTCTTTTGCGGTCAGTTCGATATTTTCCCCCTTTTTGGTAATTGTATAGTCGGATAAGTTCATGACCAAATCCCCTGCAGACAGTAAAACCGGCGCAACGACGGAGGCATTGTCATATTGCGTCGTCCTTCTTATATTTGCTTTTATCCGGGCTAAAACTTCGGCAACGGAAAAAGGCTTTGTAATATAATCATCAGCTCCTAATCCCAGGCCCAAGGTCTTATCTGCTTCCGTATCTTTTGCGGATAAAATGATAACGGGGACAACGCTGTTTTTCCTGATGTGCTGCATAACGTCCATGCCGCTGATTTCCGGTATCATAAGATCTAATAAAACCAGGCTGAAAGAAGAAGCATCCAGTTGATTACAGGCTTCCTGCCCGTCAGCAGCGCAAGTAACCTCATAATTCTCAGTTGTCAGATAACCGGCCAGCATTTCACTGATTTCCGCATCATCTTCAATTAACAGGATTTTGTGCTTATTCATCGTCCGCTTTCTTCTCCTTTCTTCACGAATCTTTTCCTTCAACAGGCCTGACGGACGCAAAACCGCCCTCCCTGGCCGGGCCTGCTGCTATCTCAGCAAAAAATCTAAAATACGCTCATTAAAATCTTTTGCTTCTTCGTACAATGCATGGCCATAACCGCTATAAATAAACAATTCGCTTTCTTCAATTTTATCCGCTATTTCAGAAGCAGAAGCCGATCCTGCAATTTGATCACAGTTCCCGCCAATAACGAACGTCGGGCATGTTATTTTATTTAACTCGGCATAGGCATCGTGCCTGACGCAGGAATCCGCCTGCACTATAAAACGTTTAAAACTTTTTGGCTTTCCTACCTTCCCAAGGAACGGATAAAACCGCCGGTATTTTTTTAAGTAATCTTCTGAATATGATTTTTCTGCCGTATCTATCATCAGATCCTTATATCTTCCCTGCGCCGCCATCGCAATCCAAACGCCAACGACATTTTCCATTGTTTCGTTCGGCCTGGAACTTGTTGCCGCCAATATGAGTTTATTGACTAAATCAGGATGATCAATAGCCAGATATTGCGCTATCATACCACCTTGGGATATCCCTATAATATCCGCCTTTGAGATGCCAAGGTTTCTCATGGCCTCTGCCTGGTCTTCTGCCATTTCCCTTGTAGAATACCTTTCTTGCAAACGATTTTTACGGCTGAAAATATATACATGAAATTTTTTTGCGTATATTTTGTACATAAACAGGAACGCAAGAGCCATCCCTTTCACCGTAAAAAGCCCGTCTCCCAATCCGGGCAGCATAATAAGGTTTCTATTTCCATTGCCAAAAGAAATATAATCCATCGTGGTATTGCCAACGCAAACGCTTCCATTACGGGCATGATAAAACATACGATACCTCCATGTCAGAGCAATTTACTGCGATGACACGCGATGAGAAATTTGCAAAGGCGATTTCCCATCTGCGATCAGGGCACATCCCCGGCTCTGACTCAAATTGCCGATTGATAAAATCAGCTATTAAGCTGATTTTTCAATCTAACCGCCATGATTCCGCTTCGCGGAATCTCAAATCAATGCGGAGAATGCCGCATTTCAGGCATTCTCCCGTGTGAGACTTAGTGCTTCTCCACGAAGCAGCCTCTGCTGCGAGTGGTTAGAAGCACTTCTCACACTACCTCCTCCTGCCATATTTCAGTTTTATCCTGAATACCATCATACGATAACCTCAGGCAACCTGCAAGGGCTTTCCTACAAGGATCCGGATGCCAAAAGGCACATCAGGCGGAGCCGCTGAATGTGCCTTTTGGTATCCAAATCCTATAAGAAAAAACTTTGGATAAAAACTTCCGCAAGCCGGTTTAAGGTATCCGGGAATTCTATGCCATGCTCCCTAAGTTTCCCCATATCCATCCTGATATTCCTTGGATCCGCTGCAAAAGCTTCCTCGTTTTTACTCAACTGTCCGTGCTGCAGACCGGATTTTTCCAACAGCCGGTATACCGTCTCATAAGAACTGTAATTGTTTTCCGAACCGTAATTGTATATTCCGGCAGGAAGCTCAAAGACTTTTTCCAGATTATCCACCGCCAGGCGGACATCCGTAATCCCCCGGTAATCATGGACCGGATAGGACATTGCCTTCCCTTCTTTGACCGCCTCCATAAAAGCCAGCATAAAATTCCCATGCTCTTTTTCCATCCGCTTTTCGGTATCATACATCCAGCTTAACCGCAGGATTATGCTGTCTTTGCAGTATAGAAAACTCCTTCTTTCCGCTTCCAGCTTCTGTCTCCCGTATTCATTGGCCGGAAACAATTCTTCCGTTTCCTTATGGGCTTCCTTTTGGCCGTTCCCAAAATACACCTGATCCGAACTGCAGGAAATAAGTTTAACGCCCCGTTTTCCACAAGCCCTGGCTATGTTCTCCGTTCCCTCCACGTTCATCTTCCAGGATTCTTCCGGATTCCGCCCGCACCAGCCTACATCAGAGGCCGCTGCGCAATGGACAACAATATCCGGCTTTATTTTCTCAAATGCTTCCTCCACCGATTCCCGGTCAATGATATCCATCTCGTCATGCCCCGGGCAGATCCCTTGATAAGCTTCCCCTATCCGGCTTCCAAAAAAACCGCTTCCGCCAGTTATTAACAGTCTCATCCTAATCCTCCATTCCGGAGCGTTTACGCGACGGGGCGACGCAAATATCAGATTTGCGTCTGCCATCGGGGCTATTTGTGATGCTCCGGCACAAATAGCCGATTGATAAAATCAGCTATCAAGCTGATTTTTCAATCTAACCCTCATGATTCCGCTTCGCGGAATCTCAAAATCCCAAAACAAGCAAGCTTGTCTGGAAAAATGCCGCATTCCAGGCATTTTTCGGTGTGAGAAAGACTTGCAAAGCAAGTCGTAGAACTTCTTAGC
>CAOKPU010000084.1 GCA_948470755.1 uncultured Lachnospiraceae bacterium
TGCGGCATTTTTCATCAGGATTTGCGCCGCTGCGAAGCAGCGGCATGGGGATTAGCGTGAGAAGAACTTCTAATCACTCGCAGCAGAGGCTGCTTCGCGAAGAAGTTCTAAGTCTCACGCAGGAGAATGCCTGAAATACGGCATTCTCCGCATTGATTTGAGATTCCGCGAAGCGGAATCATGGTGGTTAGTGTGAGAAGAAGTTCTAAAGCTCAACAGCAAGAGATGTTTCGCCAAGAACTTTTAATCCTCTGGGAGGATGCGCACTTTTTTACACTGAAGAACGCCTAAAATGCAGGAGTTTTCCCAGACAAGCGTGCTTGTCTTAAGATTTCGATCCATTTTATATTTTTATCATTTAGTCTAGCCACAAGTATAGCACGCCGGATGGAAAAAGTACAAAGGTTTGAGGCGTTAGTGTGAGAAGGAGTTCTAAAGCTCAACAGCAGTGGCTGTTTCGCCAAGAACTTCTACGACTTGCTTTGCAAGTCTTTCTCACACCGAAAAATGCCTGGAATGCGGCATTTTTCATCAGGATTTGCGCCGCTGCGAAGCAGCGGCATGGGGGTTAGTGTGAGAAGGAGTTCTAAAGCTCAACAGCAGTGGCTGTTTCGCTAAGAAGTTAGCTGACTTTATCAATGAAGCGGAATCATGAAGGTTGTAACGGAGGAAGAATATAGTATAATTTAGATAATTCTTAAGGGAAACTGCCAAGGAGAAGGATAATGTTTGGCCGTAAAGGCGGCTGGAAAAGGAGATGGAATATGGAAGAAATCAGGTTAGGTACGATTGGTTCAGGCGTTATTGTGCATTCGATACTCGATAATGTAAAGATGACGGACGGGATGCGGCTTACAGCGGTATATTCGAGAAGTGAAGAGAAAGGAAGCGCACTGGCGGAAGAATATGGGGCGGATAAAGTATATACGGATTTGGATGATTTTTTGAAGGATGACGAGATGAATACCGTTTATGTCGCAAGCCCTAATCTGCTGCATTATGAGCAGGCCAAAAAGGCATTGCTGGCAGGAAAACATGTAATCTGCGAAAAACCTTTTTGCACAAAGGCGGAACAGGCAAGGGAACTCGTTGCGCTGGCTAAGGAGAAGGGGTTGTTATTGGTGGATGCGGTGCCGACGGCATTTTTGCCTAATTTTGAGGTGTTGAAGAGGGAATTGCCCAAGGTTGGCAGGGTAAAGCTTGTGCTTGGGAATTTCAGCCAGTATTCCAGCCGTTATGACCAGTTGTTGAAGGGAGAGGTTCCTAATGTCTTTAATCCTCAGTATGCCGGAGGATGTCTGATGGATATTAATTTTTATAATGTGTACTTAAATGTGGCCTTGTTTGGAAAGCCGGAAGATGCGGTTTATTTTCCCAACCGGTACGGGGAATTGGCGGATACTTCGGGAATCTTGTTGCTGCAATATGAAGGCTTTGTAAGCGAAGCGGCAGGAGCCAAAGATACGTGGGGGGTGAATTTTTTCCAGATTGAAGGGGAAAAAGGTTATATTTATGTAAAAGGCGGAAGTAACAGGGTGACGGAGGTCCAAGTAGTTACGAAGACCTCGGAGGAAAGCTTTAATCTGCAGGAAGAGCCAAGCCCGTGGTTTTATGAAGTGAAAAAGCTGGCAAACCTGCTTTTGGATGACGATTACGACGCCGTCTACCGGGGGCTTGATGTAATGGTGGATGTAATAGAAGTTATTGAAAACGCAAGAAAAAAGGCGGGGATCTTGTTCCCCGGGGACTGACGGAAGACAAAACCGTTAGAAGATATTCCTCCCGCGTGAAAACGAAATGGACGCGGGAGGAGATAAATACATGTATTGGATGCTGTATCTTATGAAGCGGGCAGACGGCTTGATGATGATGCCTTTTACAGCGTTACCGCATACTCATAATCCAGCATAAAGTTGGCAACGCCGTCCAAAGCCAGTTCTTTGGGATCTAAAGTAAGGACACCGTCGCGTACCTTTGCGTAAGAAACAGGCATATATTGATGCAGCATATTCATAGGAATCGGATATTCCTTTAAATTGGCAAACAATTTATCAATGGCGGCTGTTACTTCCGGCTGGCCGATATAATAGCGGGCGCGGTCGGAAAAACTGTATTTCCTGGCAAGGGCGAGCTGTTTATCGTCTCCATGATAGTGTTTCTGCCAGTTGGCGGGTTCTGCCAGCATAACCTGTTCTAAAGTTTCAATAAAATTGGCGCGTTTTTCTTCCGGGACCAGCTCTTTTTCCATAAAGCTTAAGGCGAAGAGGGCTTCCCGCAGCCCATAGGTCAGGGCGGGGCCTACCTTTAATATAGCAATGCCGTCCTGCACCATGTTCTTTAAACATTCTGCGCTCTGGTAATCGGTAGAGTGGCCTTCAAAGCATACTTCCGGATATTCCTTTAGTGCAAAACAAAGATCTGTCGCCGCATCGTGATCATACAGGAAGACCTGATCGTCGCCGAATTCTACGCCTGGCTGGACAACGACGGCAACGACATCTTTCCATCCTTCGCCGACTCCGGATTCTTCAAAGACACGTTTATAAGTAGCAACCGTATCCTGAAAAGCAGCCGGGCTGGTAACAGTCAGGCTGTCTTCCGCTTCCTGTGCGCCGCCCGGAATCGGGACTTCGCTTCCTATAATAAAGACAGGGCGTACGGCGTCCGGGTTTTCCGCTTTCCGTTCTTCATAGCCTTTCATGGAAGCTTTGTAAAGCGTTGCGCCGCGGCGGGCGATCGTTTCGGTGGATAAGAGGCCTTCCGGGTCGTCCGCTACTTTCATGCTGGTATCTAAATGGATCTTAGTAAAGCCGGCTTTGGCATATTGGTAAACCAACTCTTCGGATTTTTCCATGGCTTCTTTCTCGGGCAGGTTCTGCCAGGTCAAAGGCCCCAAGTGATCGCCGCCTAAGATAATCAGTTCTTTTGGGACGCCGGTTTCATCCGCCATTTTCCGGATCATATCATAAAAATCCTTGGGGAGCATGCCTGTATAGCCCCCGTATTGGTTGACCTGATTGGCGGTTGCCTCGATCAAAACCGGCGTGTGAAGCAGTTTTGCGCGTCTTAAGATAATCTCAAGCGCCAAAGGATTGGCGGTGCAGTAAGAAGGGATGCCGCATTTCTTTCCTTGCCTGCGTTGTTCCATCATTTCCTGAATCGGATGTTTCATAGTCTTATTTCTCCTTTTTGTAAATAATGAATTAAAGCAATTGTGCCTTGCCCATACAATAAGTCTGGCATACCTGGTAATCGTGTTCAAGAACGACCAAATCCGCATCCATGCCTACTCCGATCAAGCCTTTACGGTTGTCCACGCCGATGCAGCGCGCCGGGTTGATGGTGCATGAATTAATGGCATAATTAAAGGGGACCAAAGCTTCTTCCACAAGGATCCTCAGCCCGTTATTCAGCTTCAAAGTAGAGCCGGCCAGACCGCCGGTAGAAGTTAAATGGGCGCTTCCGTCAGGATAGATTTCGATTTCATTGCCGCCAAAGATGTAACGGCTTCCTGCGGGGGAACCTTTTGCCATCAGGGCGTCGGATACCATGATGGAGTAATCCGGGCCTTTGGACATGAAATAGTTGTTCAGGGCGGCGGTTGTGGAATGGTTGCCGTCGCAGATGATTTCCCCGTACATGGTGCGGAAGCGGTATGCGGCGCCTACCAATCCATTGGCACGGTGGTTAAAAGGGGTCATGCCATTGTATACATGGGTCATAGAACGTGCGCCGTGGGCGTAAGCCATAGCGGCTTGCTCATAAGTGGCGGCGGAATGTCCAATGCTTACGGTTACTCCGTGTTCCGTCAGATAATGGGTCAGCGCAAAATCATCGTCCGTTTCGGTAGCCATGGTAATATAACGGATATTGCCTTTGGCAGCTTCCTGATAACGTTTGAATTGTTCGATGGTAGGCTTTACGATGTGCTGCTCCGGCTGGGCGCCTTTGTACACCATGTCCAGATACGGCCCTTCAAAATGAATGCCTAAGATTTCCGCGCCTTCATAGCCCTCTTCCATAACTTTTGCCACATTGGCAACGGCTTTGGTCAGGACTTCCTCGCTCTGCGTGATGGTCGTGGCAAGGAGACCGGTCACCCCTTCGTCCACTACATGTTTGGTCCAGTTGCGCAGGCCCTCTTCATTGGCGTCGTTCGTATCAAAGCCATAGGCTCCATGGCAATGGATGTCGAGGAAACCGGGTACAATGCGCAGATCTTTGTAATCTACGTCGGCCGGCCGGCTGCCATGAGGAAGGATGTCCGCAATCTTCCCATCCCTGATATCGAGTTCGGCAGCCATAAACTGATCTGCAATCCAGATTTTCTTACCTTGAATCAGCATGAAAACAAACCTCCTGTCTGAAAATTAATGATTTTCTACTATTATATCTCATTATAGCACTGAATAAGCAGATAAAGTTGTATTTTTTAAGTTATTCATTATTAGTTTTAGTAGCTGTATTGTTTTTTGTGAATTTTCTGCGGTATAATCAGGATACAATATAATATGGCATGTCATGCAATGCGTAGAGAACTGAAAGGGCAGTTCTTTAGCGCATTGCATTATCGCGCCGAAGACAATTTATATAAAGGAGGACTTAAATCATGAACATTTTTGACATTTCCCCGGAAAAGATGAAGGAAACCTCCTCTGTATTCACCATTACCGAGATCAACCAGCAGCCTTCTACATGGAAGAAAACCTGTGCTCAGATTGCAGGCTGCAAGGAGGAGCTTCAGGCTTTTTTGGATCAGGTGCTGAAAGCAGAGGATTTTGATATCGTGCTGACGGGGGCGGGAACCAGTGAATTTGTAGGGAATTCCTTATATCAGGCATTGAACGGAAAGTATGGTTATAGAGTAAAATCTTATGCGACCACAGATATTGTGCCTTCTCCCGAGGATTTCCTTTCCCGTACGAAACCTACGATTCTTGTAAGCTTTGGGCGTTCCGGCAATTCTCCGGAGTCCATAGGCGCGGTGGAAGCGGCAGAGGTTGTCTGCCAGAACCTGTATCATTTGTTTGTTACATGCAATCATGAAGGCAGCCTTTCTAAAATGGCGGAAGGCAGAGACAATTGTTTTGCCTTGAATCTGACGCCGGAGACTCATGACCAGTCTTTTGCTATGACGTCCAGTTTCTCCAATATGTATATGGCGACTTATCTGGCTTTTAATTTGGACAGGCTGGATGAGATAACGGATAAGATTGATAAGGTCTGCACGGCGGCAGCCGGCTTTTTGGAAAATGGTTATACCGTGGCAAAAGAAATCGTGGACGGGTTTGATTTTAACCGTATCGTGTATCTTGGAAATGTGGCATTAAAGGGAGTTGCGCAGGAATCCGCTTTAAAAATGCTGGAACTGACGGCAGGGCAAGTGGCTACTATGTATGATTCTCCCCTTGGTTTCCGCCATGGCCCGAAATCCATTATTGACGACAGGACATTGACGGTGGTATATCTAAGCGATGACCCATACCGCCGCAAATATGAATTGGATCTGATAAAAGAGATGAGCCCTCAAAGGAAAAAGAACCGCATTGCAGTAGTGATGAATACCCCTTGTGAAGAGGCGGAAAGTCTGGTAGACTATACGGTAGAGATGAATGTCGGCGGGCCGGTGGAAAATGTGCTTCTTGGTTTTGCATATGTTGTATTCGCACAGACCCTTGCAGTAATGAAGTCCCTGTCCTTAGGGATTACGCCGGATAATCCTTGTCCTACCGGAGAGGTGAACAGGGTTGTGAAGGGAGTAACTTTATATCCATATACATTAAAATAGGAGGATACCACGATGGTAGGTTTATTGATTACCGGACACGGACATTTTGCGACCGGGCTTGGATCCAGCTTAAGGCTGATTACAGGCAATACGGAAAATATCGTTTATGTGGATTTTGAAGAAAGCCATTCCACGGATACATTGAC
Source organism: uncultured Lachnospiraceae bacterium (assembly GCA_948470755.1). GTDB lineage: Bacteria > Bacillota > Clostridia > Lachnospirales > Lachnospiraceae > Kineothrix. Next base: position 5,935 of record CAOKPU010000084.1, read on the forward strand.
GGAGAATTTGAACAAGGCTTTGGACGAACTGAAAAACTGCGACGGCGTGCTTGTCCTTTCCGATTTGGCAGGAGGATCGCCCTTTAAAAGCGCAGTGGAATGTAAAGTAGCTCGGCCGGATCAGGAGATAGAAGTGCTTGCAGGATCTAATCTGCCTATGTTGATTGAAGGGTCTATGGCTATGGCGGCGTTTGATTCCCCGCTGGATCTGGCGCAGTCCCTGATCGAGACGGGAAAAGATTATATCGTCCGTTTTGAACTTACGGCTCACGAAGACAATGCGGAAGAAGACGGTATTTAAATAATGGAAAAAAGATAAAATCAAAATCGGCTTCAATAGAATGGGTTGGAACATTCGCCTGAGGCGCTGGGAGATGGATTATGGGTATTAACTGGGAAGTGATTGGCTGGACATGTGTGACTTTGGCCGTTATTATGGGAATTATTGGGATGATCCTTGCTTTTATTTCTGCGAAGAATGTGCGTAAGCGCAGGGAAGCGTTGGGCGAGGTTCACACGGAGCTGAAAATTGGAAGTAAAATTATGTTTGCCGGAGGGATTTACGGAAGGGTTGTAGGCATAGAAGAGGAAACTGTAAATGTGGAAGTGGCCAAGAGTACAGTCATCCAGATTTCCCGGTTTGCGATTCAGGCTTTGGTTGATTCCGGCGAGCAGCGGGCCAAATAAGAGGCGCGCCTGCTTGTTGGTATGTTGCTTTGTGATTGATGTAAAAATAAAGCCCCGCCGCCAGCAGCGCTGCAAGATGCAGCTTTGCCGATGCGGCGGGGTTGTTTTTGCCTATAAGGGTCCGGATGTTAAAAGATCCAGACGGGGCAGCCGCATGGATCTTTTAATGGCCGGATCCTTATAGGCAGACAAGTTACAAACCGAATAGGGAACGACGGAAAACGGGTACGCTTCTTATAGCTTGTAAAGCATCTTGGAATATTCGCTGGGAGCCATTCCGAACTTTTGGGTAAAGGCTCTGGAAAAATAGTGGATGGAGTTAAATCCCAGCATAAGGGCGATCTCGCTGATGGTATATTTCCCTTCGCATATCATCTGCCGGCTTGTTTCAAGTTTTAGTTCGTTAATGTATTTTTTCGGCGGCTGATTCAGGCTTTCTTTGAACAAAATCTGCAAAGAAGATCTGGAAAGGGAAAATTTCTGGCAGATTTCGGCGATTGTGATTGGCTCATAAATCGTTTCGTCAATATAGGCGAGGATCTTTTCCAAAAGTTCGTCCTGATAGTGCTGCCTGGCGTCCGTGACGGACCGTTCATTTTTCTTGCCGATAAATTCGGATTGAAGAAGGCGGATGACCGTTTCTTGAAGGAGACAAAGCATCAGGCTGTTCATATACGGGATCTGCGAGGTGCTTTCCATGACGAAAGTTTTAATTAATGTATGTATTTTTTTATCATAACCGAATACTTTATTTAAAAGAAGCTCGTAATGCGTGCTTTCCACATCATAGACAATAGTTTCCATATCGAAAATGATCGTTACGTAAGAACAGGAGCATCCGTCGGGGATCTGCTGCGTGTGGAACTGTCCGGGCCCGTAAATGATCAATTCGCGTTCCTTTAAAGTATAAGTCTTTCCGTCGATCTCGGATATCATGCATCCCCGGTCTACATAAGTAAGTTCAAAGTAGGAATGTTTTTCGCCGCCGAACTGGTAACCTGCGTTGCGGATGGAGTAATAATATCCCAGGATCTCGCTGATCCGGATGCGGGGAAGGATCCGTTCAAATAAGTAAGGCGGGGAAAGGGATTCCACGACGGATAAATAGGATGTGACTGTAATTAATTTACAGGTAATGTTAGATGTAACGGCTACAAGAGAAAAATAAACCCCGGGGTTTATTTTTACCAGCCGATGGACGGCAAATACCGTTAATTCATCGGCCCTTGGAGTTTCGCCGACCAAAAGGGCCGCCATGCCTTCCTGCATTTCAAGGTAAACCTCGCAGTCAAACCGGTAGAGCTGGCTGACGCAGCGTTTGGCGATTAAGTGCCAGTTCCGGCTGATCATGCCGCATTGTCCCAGATCCAGGGGCTTTTCGTAAACGGCGCCGTATTTTTCAAACTCAGTACTTGATGTTTTTAATTGCATATAGGACCTCCATAACAGAAATAGTATATATTTTTTTGCGGTCAATGTCTATAAAATCTTAAAAAAAGTGGAGGTTTGCGTCTAAAAAAGTAAAGACTCCCGATTGAAAAGAAGCGGGAGAAGATGGGGATGGTATTTTTGGACATAAGCGATTGTTATGCAATATGGATAAAATATTATAAAAAAGCTTTATTTATATGTTGAAAAAGGAAAAAATAATTAAAATAATATTAAAAAATCGAAAAGAATAAATAATCTGTTGAAAGTTACAAAGACTAATGTTGTAAAAAGATTTATAATAAGTCAATCTGAATGGGATTTTCAGAAAAGAATCATAGTTTAAGGAGGGAGAATTATGCCCAATATTGTTTTGACACGAATAGACAACCGTCTGGTTCATGGTCAGGTAGCCACCCAGTGGTGCGGAAGCATCGGGGCAAACCTTATTTTGGTAGCCAATGACAAAGTGGCAGGCGACAAGCTTCGCCAGGGTTTGATGGATATGGCGGCTCCCAGTTATGCGGCAATGCGTTACTGGACTTTGGAAAAGACCATTTCTACCATTCATAAGGCGTCTGACAAACAGATGATTTTTATTGTGTGTGAGACACCGCAAGATGTATTAACGCTTGTGGAAGGCGGCGTGCCGATCAAAAAAGTGAATATCGGTAATATGCATATGGCAGAAGGCAAGCGTCAGGTTGCAGGTTCTGTAGCCGTAGATGACAGCGATGT
>CAOKPU010000085.1 GCA_948470755.1 uncultured Lachnospiraceae bacterium
AAAAAATCAAAAGATAAAATTTGGAATGCTATAATTATTCATGCGTATGTCCTGGAATGCCATTCTGTAATATTGATTTTAGCGGAAGGAATGTATATAATGAAAAATGTTTAGTCTGCGTCTGGGCCTGAAAACGGTGGTCAAGGGGAAAGGTTTGGTTATAAGAATGAGAGAACAGTTGGATGAAAACTTGGACATAGAGAGAAAGAAACGGCGGGAGAAAAGAATGCAGGAGATGCGCCGGAGGAAAGAACAGCAGGATAATATACGTAGGAAGATCAGGGTTTTTCTTCCAACTGCAGCAATAATTTTGGTTTTGACGGCAGCGGCAGCAGCAAGGATGGCATGGAAGGGATCTGGTGAAGGGGAAAAGGGAAGAAATCAACAGAAAAGCACAGCCGTTAAGGAAACGATCCTGCCGGAGCAGGAGGGAGAGGAAAAAGGAGGAGGGGAAAACAGGATTCCGGCGGATGATCCTGCCTATGAGAAGGGGACGGAAGAAGAAAAAGTGGAAGAAAAACCTCAATATTATGCGGAGGAAACGGAGGAAACGCAACAGCTTGGCGGAGATATCTTAAGTGGCTACGGGATTCTGGTGGATGTGGAAAATAAAAAGATTGTGTCGGCAAAAGATGCAAAAGTGCGGATGAACCCGGCGTCTATGACGAAAGTGCTGACGCTTCTGGTGGCAGCGGAGAATATTGACAATTTGGATGATATGGTGGCTGTCACCTTGGAAATGACGGATTATAGTTTTGTGAATGGTTGCAGCAATGCAGGATTTGAAAAAGGAGAAGAAGTAACGGTAAGGGATTTGATGTATGGGACGATATTGCCGTCCGGTGCGGAGGCGGCGGTGGGGCTGGCAATTTATACGGCGGGTTCGCAGGAAGCGTTTGTAGAGATGATGAACGGGAAGCTGGAAAAGCTTGGGCTTTCGGGCAGCGCGCATTTTACCAATTGCGTGGGCGTATATGATGCGGATCATTATTGCACTGTTTATGATATGGCGATGATTATGGAAGCGGCATTGGACAATGAAGTCTGCCGGGAAGTCTTATCTTCCCGTACTTACACCACTTCTGAGACTGAGGAACACCCGGAAGGGATGATATTGAGCAATTGGTTTTTGCGACGTATCGAAGATAAAGACGTAGGCGGAAAGGTGATGGGCGGCAAGACGGGATACGTCGAACAGTCAAAAAGCTGTGCGGTCAGTTACGGAGAGGATAAAAATGGAAAGAGGTATATCTGCGTTACTGCCAATGCGGAAAGCCAATGGCTTTGCATCAAAGATCATGTCAAGCTATATCAGGGAGTTATGCAGTAATTGATGGCATATTTCGACAGAAAACAACGTAAAACCACAAAATAATATGGTGGAACTTCAAGGAAAAAAATGCTATACTATAAGCGGTATATTCTTTCACATTAGAGAGTGCGGCATTAAATGCCTCACAAAATACTAGTGTAGAATCTGGATGGAAAAGGAAGCCATATGAAAAACAGTATTAAGTTAAAAGGCAGATTGAAAAAATATTTACAGACATCTATATATTTAGGCATTTTGCTTATTTTGGTGAATTTGGGGATATATGTTATTGATTATAGGGCCGGGCTGATACTCACCTGTTTTATCATCTTTTATTATGCGGTGGTCCTGTCTTTGCTTTTATATAACAAACCGATTATCATGAATGAACTGATTAGCTTTGCGACCCAGTATGGACAGATACAACGGCGCCTGCTTAGGGATCTGGATCTGCCTCATGCATTATTGGATGAAGAAGGGAAAATCATATGGACGAATATAGCGTTTGAAAGAGCGGTACATAAAGACAAAGGTTACCGCAGATCCATTACTTCCCTGTTCCCGATGGTGACAAAAGAAAAGCTGCCGGGTACGGTAGACGAAGTAGAGCTTAGCGTAAGCTTTGAAAACAACGATTATGTAGCAAAAATGAAAAAAATTTCATTGAAGGAAATGGCGCACAACAGCGATATTATCGAAGAAGAAGATTACGAGGGATATTTGATTGCGTTATATTTGTTCGATGAAACGGCATTAAAAATCGCTTTGCAGGAAGTGGATGATCAGAGCCTGGCAATTGGGCTGGTATATCTGGATAATTATGAAGAAGCGTTAGAAAGCGTGGAAGAAGTAAGGCGTTCCCTGCTGATTGCATTAATTGACCGGAAAGTGAATAAATATATCGCGGGAATAGACGGTATCTGCAAAAAGATGGAGAAGGACAAGTTCTTGGTCATTATGAGGAAAAAAGCGATATCCTATCTGGAAGAAGACCGGTTCGACCTGCTGGAGGATGTGAAAACCGTTAATATTGGAAATGAAATGGCGGTTACTATCAGCATTGGGGTTGGTTTGGATGGGCTGACTTATGCACAGAACTATGAATTTGCGAGAAATGCCATCGATCTGGCCCTGGGGCGGGGCGGCGATCAGGCGGTCATAAAGACGCCTCACAATACGGTATATTACGGCGGGAAAAGCCAGCAGGTGGAGAAGAATACGAGAGTAAAAGCAAGAGTAAAGGCTCATGCGTTGAAGGAAATAATTTCCAGCAAAGACAAAGTGATCGTTATGGGGCATAGGAATGCGGATATCGACAGCTTTGGAGCGGCGGTAGGCATCGCCCGTATTGCGGATACGCTGGAAAGAAAGGCTCATATTGTTCTAAGCGATTCGGCATCCTCCCTCCAGCCTTTTATAGATATGTTCCATGGGAATCCGGAATATGACGACGATTTGATAATCAATGGGCAGCAAGCCGTAGAAATGGTAGGGAACAATGCGGTTTTAGTGGTAGTTGATGTTAATAAGCCAAGTATAACGGACTGTCCGGAGCTGCTGCGGCTTTGCAAATCAATTGTGGTGTTTGACCATCATAGGCAGGGAACGGAAGTGATTGAAAACGCTACGTTGTCTTACGTGGAAGCGTATGCGTCTTCCACATGCGAGATGGTTTCCGAAATGCTGCAGTATATCGGCGATAATATAAAGATTAAGAGTATTGAAGCAGACTGTATGTATTCCGGCATTATGATAGACACGAATAATTTTATGACCAAAACAGGCGTCAGGACGTTTGAGGCAGCAGCGTTCTTAAGAAGGAATGGCGCGGATGTTATGCGCGTACGCAAGCTGTTCCGTGAAAATGCAACGGAGTATAAAGCTAAGGCGGATGCAGTCAGTCAGGCGGAAATTTACAAAAATGCTTATGCGATTTCCATATGCACCAGCGATGAACTGCCGAATCCAACGGTGATTGGGGCGCAGGCAGCTAATGAACTGCTGAATATTAAGGGGATCAAAGCGAGCTTTGTTTTGACGGAATACCAGAATCAGATATATGTCAGCGCGCGATCCATTGATGAAGTAAATGTACAGATCATTATGGAGAGGCTGGGCGGCGGCGGACATATTAATACCGCAGGATGCCAGATGGAGAATACATCCATGGCAGAAGGGATTGGGATTATAAAACATACGCTGGATACGATGATAGGGGAAGGCGCGATTTAGAAAATAGGCTGGATGATAATGGGAAGAAAGGCAAGGTTGGAAAATGAAAGTAATTTTAACAGAAGATGTGAAAAAATTAGGCAAAAAAGGAGAAGTAGTGGATGTGAGCGACGGCTATGCAAGGAATTACGTTATTCCTAAAAAGCTAGGGGTGGAAGCAAACAGTAAAAATATGAATGATTTAAAGCTTAAGAAAGCCAATGAGGAAAAAATCGCCAAGGAGCAGTTGGAAGCTGCGGAGGCTTTTGCTAAGGAACTGGAAACAAAAGAAGTGAAGGTATCCATAAAATCAGGGGAAGGAGGGAAAACCTTTGGCTCCGTATCTTCAAAAGAAATTGTGGAAGCTGCCAAATCGCAATGCGGTATAGAAATAGATAAAAAGAAGATTCAGATGCAGGAGGCTATTAAGAGCCTTGGGGTATATGAAATTACGATTAAGGTACACCCGAAGGTAACGGGAAAGCTTAAAGTGAAAGTAGAAGAGGCAAAATGATTCTGTAATTACGAAAGGGAATGAAGTGGCAGCAATGGAAGAAGCATTGCTTAAAAGGGTATTGCCGCATAGTATAGAAGCAGAACAGTCGGTAATTGGCGCTATGATTATGGATAAGGATGCAATCGTAACCGCATCGGAGATCGTGGCGCAGGAGGATTTTTACAGCAAACAGTGCGGCGTCCTTTTTGAAGCAATGGTAGAATTAAATGATGAAGGAAAACCGGTGGATTTAATTACTTTACAGGACAGGCTTAAGGAAAAAGATGTTCCGCCGGAAGTGAGCAGCCTGGAATATATCAGGGATTTGGTTACTGCAGTCCCTACTTCGGCGAATATTAAGCATTATGCTAATATTGTAGCTGAAAAAGCGATGTTGAGACGTTTGATCAGGCTGAATGAGGAAATTGCCAATACATGTTATGCGGGCAAAGAAAGCCTGGAAACCATTCTGGAGGATACGGAAAAGAGGGTTTTCCATCTGATCCAGCGGAGGAATATGGAAGATTTTGTCCCAATCCGGCAAGTGGTTATGAATGCCATGGAACAAATAGAAAAAGCTTCCAAGAATAAAGGGAATGTTACAGGGATTGCAACAGGATTTATTGATCTGGATTACCGTACGGCAGGGATGCAGCCGTCGGATTTGGTACTTATTGCGGCCAGGCCGTCTATGGGAAAGACGGCGTTCGTCCTGAATATCGCCCAGCATGTAGCCTTTAAACTGGATCTTCCGGTAGCGGTTTTCAGCTTAGAAATGTCGAAGGAACAGTTAGTAAACCGGCTTTTTTCCCTGGAATCCAAGGTGGATGCCCAGAAGCTGCGGACGGGCAATTTATCGGATAATGAATGGGAAAAGCTGATTGAATCTGCTGGAGTGATCGGGAAGTCTAATCTGATTATTGACGATACCCCGGGTATTACTATCGGGGAGATGCGTTCCAAATGCAGAAAATATAAACTGGAATATGGTCTGAAGATGATAATCATCGATTATCTTCAGTTAATGTCAGGAAGCGGCAAAAATGATTCCAGACAACAGGAAATTTCAGATATATCCCGTTCCCTGAAAGCCTTGGCGAGGGAGCTTGGAGTTCCCGTGCTTGCGCTTTCCCAGTTAAGCCGTGCCGTGGAGCAGCGGCCGGATCACCGTCCGATGCTTTCGGATCTAAGGGAATCGGGCGCTATTGAGCAGGATGCCGATGTAGTGATGTTTATATATCGTGATGATTACTACAATAAGGATACGGAGAAAAAGGGGATTGCAGAAATTATCGTGGCTAAACAAAGAAACGGCCCTATAGGAACGGTAGAATTAGTGTGGCTGCCTGAATATACAAAATTTGCTAATATGCAAAAATAAATGAAACTGAAAAGAACGGTTTCCGTACGAAAGAGGATGAGCTTGGACAAGCTGTCCTCTTTTCGTGCATTTTTAGGGACAATGGGACAAAAAGAGAGGAGAAGGAAGTATGGAACAGACACGGTATTTAATTTCGGATGCGGCGAAGCAAGTGGAGGTGGAATCACATGTCCTGCGCTATTGGGAAGAAGAACTGGGAATTCCGATTAAGAGGAATGAACTGGGACATAGGTATTATACAATGGAGGACGTGGATCGTTTTAGGGAGATAAAAAGGTTAAAGGAGCAGGGGCTGCAATTGAAGGCGATTCGTATGGTTTTAAAAGACGGAAAACTGGAAAGGCTGGTAAGCAAAGAAGATCCGGAGAGCATGATAGTATACAGGGAAAACTTAGATAACGGAGGTGCGGAGAGAGTGATAAGCGAACAGGAGAAACATATGATAGAGATTATCGGGAAAAGGGAGATTGCAGAAAGGGATCAGGATAGGCGGGAGGAAAAGAGCATAAGGCTTCAAATGCTGCTACAACATATTATTATGGAGGCCGTAAAGGAGAGCAATAAGGAATTGTGTGAAGAAATCAGGCAGTCTGTTTTAAAAGAAATTGATTATCAATTCCGCCAGCAGGAAGAGAAAGAGGAGGAGAGGGAGAACGAGCGTAGGAAAAGAGAGGAAGAACATTACAAAAAAGTGGACGAGCTGCTTAGAAGCTACAGCAAAAGAGGAAAACGGAAGGAAAAAGAAAAACAACGTCATTTTGGAGCAAAGAAAAAGCCTTCTACTGTCGGATGAAAAGGAATGGGTAAGGAAAGCGAAAAAAATAAAGTGTGTAAGTCCCGGTAACTTACGCACTTTATTTTTTGCTTTTCGTATGTTTTATTCTTGTGAAATAGCGCCAACCGGGCAACCGCCTGCGCAAGAACCGCAGTCAATGCATGTGTTGGGATCAATTTCAAATTTACCGTCGCCTTCGCTGATAGCGCCAACCGGACACTGTCCCTGACAAGCCCCGCAGCTTACACAAGCGTCACCAATTACGTATGCCATAACGAAATCCTCCTTTATATGTGTATCATGATTGATAAATTGTTATCAAACTCTGTATCTATTTTAATATAAAATGTGTGCAAATACAAGAGGAACCTTTTAGAAATTCCTGCGTTTTTTGATGCCATCTAAAATGACCTGTTTTTTGCCCAGCACTTTGCCCTTATCCATAGCGGGAACTCCGGCTAATTTGTAAGACATGCCAAGTTTTTCATATTTGCTTTCCCCCATGGTATGGTAAGGCAGGACGTCAAGAGCCTTTAGATTTTGAAACTGCCCGATAAAGTATCCTAAGTCAAAAAGATATTTGTCGTCGTCTGTAATACCGGGAACAACCACATGACGTATCCACATGTCGACTTGTCTTTCATTCAGATAGGATGCAAAAGCTAAGATGCCGTCATTGGGCTGAGCGGTCAGCTCCAGATGTTTTTCAGGGTCAATGTGCTTAATATCCAGCATGACAAGGTCTGTCAACGTCATTAAATGATCCAATTTTTTGATCCATTCCGTATTTTCCGGTTTGTAAGCAATGCCTGAGGTGTCGATGCAGGTATGGACGTCCTCTTTTTTGGCAATGGTAAATAAATCAATGAGGAAATCAACCTGCATTAAAGGTTCTCCGCCGGTTACGGTAATGCCGCCGGTTTTATAAAACGGTTTGTTGCGCCTGTATTGTTCAAAAATTTCTTCCGGCTCCATGAGCGTGCCGCCGTCCATCGGCCAGGTATCCGGATTGTGGCAATAGGCGCAGCGCATAGGGCATCCTTGTACAAAGACGACAAACCGTGTACCGGGTCCGTCTACGGTTCCAAAACTTTCCAATGAATGTATTCTTCCTTGCATAGATGTAATCTCCTTTTCGATATTCTATCTTATAGTATAGCAGAATCTGTGGAAATATCAAAAAAAGAGAAAACAAAAGAACCTTGAAATATACCGTATCAAGGTTCTTTGCCGTTTTTCCCTTTTAAAGATTAAATGGATTCGTGGAATGTACGGGAAATAACATCCGCCTGCTGTTCCGGTGTAAGTTTGATGAAGTTGACTGCGTATCCGGAAACGCGAATAGTCAACTGAGGATAGTTCTCAGGATGTTTCTGTGCGTCCAGAAGCATATCCCTGTTCAAAACGTTTACATTGAGGTGATGTCCACCCTTTGTTGCATATCCATCCAATAAGTTTACAAGGTTGTCAACCTGTGCTGAGCTTGTAGCCATTTTTATTTCCTCCTTTAAATCTTTTGATGAGGCTGCAGCAATGCCTGCAGGCATTGCCGCAGCCTGGGTACTTCAATGTTGTTGATAATCATCAAGGCCCTGTTCCAATGTTGGAACACTGCAGGCCAACGGGGTTCTGGAACAATCCGTACACCCCATGGTCTGAACGCTTTTGGATTCTTCCATAGAACTGTCCGTGTCAACGTTCACATGGCCTACCCCCTGCATCATGCCGGAGTCCAGCATCTTAACGAGATCGTCAATCATTTTATTGTCATCCATAGAAATCCTCCATTCCAGCTTATCAGCCATGTTATTTATTTATTATTTGTTCAGATCAACTTCGATATCGCCTGCAAATACCTGATCTTCCTTCCCAAGAGCGCCGGGGATGATTGTAAAGGTATTGGAGATGCCGTCCTGTGCATCTTTGAAAGGCAGTTTGGATACGGAAGACAGGGATGCTACCGCACCATGGGTATCGCGGCCGTGCATCGGGTTAGCGCCGGGTGCAAAAGGCTGGCCTTTCTTACGTCCGTCAGGCGTGTTGCCTGTAGCCTTACCATAGGTTACATTGGAAGTAATGGTAAGGATGGATGTGGTAGGGATACCATTCCTGTAAGTATGGTGTCTCCTGATAGCGGTCATGAATCTGTGTACAACTTCCTGTGCGATGGAATCAACACGGTCGTCATCATTTCCGTATTTCGGGAATTCGCCGGTTGTCTTGAAGTCAACGATAATACCATCGTCATCTCTTACAACTTCCACTTTTGCATATTTGATAGCGGACAGGGAGTCAGCCACGATGGAAAGGCCTGCAACGCCTGTTGCGAAATAACGTTTTA
>CAOKPU010000086.1 GCA_948470755.1 uncultured Lachnospiraceae bacterium
CACTGGTGTTGCAGCGATTTTATTATTCATGAACTGTCAAAGATGGGATTATACAAGAATCCACATAAAAAATCATCCATTATCTTTTTTTACCGGCCATCCCAAAAACAAACCGGCCATCTTTTTTACCAATCCGCCGCAGACGTCCGTCCCCTTACGTCCTCCCAAACGGACAGCTTTACTTTTTCCTGCGGGAAGGTATAATAAAAGCAGAAATAGTTTTTTCAAATCGTTTCCGCAGATCCTGGCCGTATCGCATCTTAATAACATGGGGGAATTTATGCGCTTTAACAATATAGATATTTATTCCGAATATAATTATGAATTAACAGAAACCATGAGAAAAGAAAGCGCGCACATTATTGATATGTATTTACGTCTGTTAAAATTCTATGATAATGACCACTGTAAAAAACTGAACATTTCCTGCAATGAAAAGGCCAATCGCCTCTATATCAGATCCAGCCGCAATGGATATATTTCCTTGCAGATCCCATTTTCCCCGGATAAGTTTACTCACTTACCCCCCAAAGAAAAAAGCTGTTTTTATTTAAGCCTCATTCATCAGTCCATTCTGTATATAGGCGCCAAATGGGGGTGGAATCTTCGCTACTTTGATTTTTTGCAAAGCTGTATTATTTCCAGCAATTTTAAGAATCAATGGATGCATGGAAAACCTTCCAAATCCTGCTGTATGGATAAAAGCGCACAGCTTAGGATTGTGCAGACCATAAATAATGCGGATATTTTCCTGATCATTACACAAAAAAGGAAAGTCACAAAAAAAATACCGGTCGCGGAAACCGAACCGGTACTCTGGAAATACCGCCCATATCTGGGGACCATCCGTTGGATCGGCAACGACAGCCTGATCGTTTACGGCAAAGAAGGACAGATTATTTTTGAGACATCCGATGTTTGAATAACAAGATCAAAACAAGTGATTACAAAGCAATTCCCTAAGATGATTTGGATGCCGAAAGGCTCATCCATTGTCCCCGCCTGGCAAGTTGCGCAATCAATTTGCGCGCACTCTATTGCACGAAACATTCCGATGAGCCTCGGAAAGCAAAAATCGTGTTCAGCAGCGGCTTCCACGATTTTAGGGCCTCCCCTCCATCACGCCAAAGCTATGCACTCTTCCTACAATTTCCTGATCCTCTCTACCGCCTCAACCGTATTCTCATAACTTCCAAAAGCAGTCAGCCTGAAATAAGTTTCCCCGCTGGGTCCAAATCCGGAACCCGGAGTACCTACCACATTGGCATTTTCCAACAGATAATCAAAGAATTCCCAACTCGTCATCCCATTGGGGGCTTTCAGCCAGATGTAAGGGGAATTCACGCCGCCGGATACCGCATAGCCCGCATCTTTCAGCCCTTCCAGAATATATTTCGCATTCTTCATATAATAAGCAATCTGTTCCTTGATCTGGGCTTTGCCGTCCGGCGAATAAACCGCTTCCCCGGCACGCTGTACAATATAAGGGGCCCCATTGTATTTCGTTCCATGCCTTCTCGCCCATAAGGAGTGAAGGGAAACCTCCCCGCATTTCAGTTCCCTGGGAATCACGGTAAAGCCAAGACGCACGCCCGTGAATCCCGCGTTTTTGGAAAAAGAGCGCAGTTCTATCGCACAAGCTTTTGCCCCCTCGCATTCATAAATCGTATGCGGGACGTCTTCCTGCGAGATATAAGCCTCATAAGCCGCATCATAAATAATCACCGCCCCTGTCTTATTCGCATAGTCCACCCATTCCTGAAGCTGTGCTTTCGTAATTGCAGAACCTGTCGGATTGTTCGGAAAACATAGATAAATGATATCCGGCGTTTCCTTCGGCAGTTCCGGTGCAAAATGATTATCCGCAAGGCAAGGCATGTAGATCACGTCGCTCCATACCTCTTTGCCTGCATCATAAGTCCCCGTCCTGCCCGCCATCACATTCGTATCCACATATACCGGGTATACCGGGTCGCAGACCGCAATCTTATTGTCCGTGCTGAAAATCTCCTGGATATTCCCGGAATCGCACTTCGCCCCGTCAGAAATAAAAATCTCATCCGCCGCTATATCGCATCCCCTTGCCTTATAGTCATTCTCCACAATCGCACGGCGCAGGAATTCATATCCTAAGTCCGGGGCATACCCATGGAAGGTTTCCGCCTTTCCCATTTCATCCACCGCGTGGTGAAGCGCGTCAATAATGGACGGGGCTAACGGCTGGGTTACATCGCCGATCCCCAAACGGATGATCTTCTTTTCCGGGTGCGCCTGGGAATACGCATTAACCTTTTTCGCAATTGTAGAAAAAAGATAACTTCCGGGTAGTTTTAAATAATTGTCATTGATCTTAAACATATATATTCTCCTCCAATCATGCCTGAATCTCTATTTCCCCGTCAAAAACAGTCTCTGCAGGCCCTGTCATATAAACGGTATTCTCTTTCCTGTCCCACAGGATCTTAAGCTCCCCGCCTAATAGTTTTACAGTAACTTCATCTTCCGTCAAACCATTCAGGATACAGGCTACCACCGTCGCGCATGCACCTGTGCCGCAGGCCAGAGTCTCTCCGGCCCCCCTTTCCCATACGCGCATCCGAACCGTATTCCTGTCCAGCACCTTCACAAACTCCGTATTCGTCCGTTTAGGAAAACGCATATGATTTTCAAAATAAGGGCCTGTTTTTTCTATTGCAAGGCCATCCAGGTCCTCCCATTCCTTCATAAAAACGACCGCGTGCGGATTTCCCATGGAAACGCATGTCATCTCATATTCTTTCCCTTCTACTTCAATCCTTTCCGCAACCGCTTCTTCCTGGCAGGAAACCACTGGAATATCCTCCGCCTTTAAGATAGGCGCCCCCATGTCCACCCTGACGCTTTTCACTTTTCCTTCCTCTACTGCCAGTTCGAGATATTTTACATTCCCGCAACTGGCAATCCGCACCGATTGTTTATCCGTAAGGCCTTTGTCGTATACATATTTTGCCACGCACCGGATGCCGTTTCCACACATTTCTGCCCGGGAGCCGTCCGCATTATACATTTCCATCTCAAAATCCGCGCCGGTTGCCTTCCCGTCCAAGGAATGGATAAAAATCACCCCATCGCCCCCCACTCCAAAGTGCCTGTCGCTCAGCTTTCGCACAATCTCCGCTTTTTTCCCTTCCTCTATTGCCGCCCCGGCCTCGTTTATATAAATATAATCGTTCCCGCAGCCATGCATTTTTGTAAACCCTATCTTCATCTTCCCTCTCCCTTCTTAACCATCCATCCGATCACAAGCTGACGGATTTGCCGGATATTTCGTCCCATCCCCATATGCTATTCCAAGATACTGTCCAATGTACTAAGCAGGGCTTCCACATCAATCGGTTTTGCCAGATGCCCATTCATCCCGCTGCTTAAGGCTTCCTGTTTATCCTCTTCAAACGCATTGGCAGTCATTGCCAGGATCGGGATGGACGCCAATTTCTTGTTCTCCAGCTTACGGATCGTCTTAGTCGCCTCATAACCGTCCATCACCGGCATCCTCACATCCATAAGGATGACTTTATAATACCCTGGTTCTGACTTTCTCAACATATCCACCGCTATCTGCCCGTTCGCTGCAACTTCCGTAGTAAACCCGGCATCCTCTAAAATAGCTGCGGCGATTTCCTGATTCAGCTCGTTATCCTCCGCCAGCAGGATGCGGCCGGTATGCCTTTTTACCGCTTTATCCCTCTTTTTGTCTTTTTCTTGTGCCTCTGCGTCCACAATAGAATGCAGGCAGCTTCGCAGCTCCGACAAAAACAACGGTTTGCTGCAAAACGCCGTAATCCCGGCCTCCTTCGCCTCCTCTTCAATATCCTGCCAATCATAAGCCGTCAACAGGATGATCGGCACATCGTCCCCCATTTCCTTCCGGATCCTTCTGGTCACTTCTATGCCATTCATATCGGGCAGCATCCAGTCGATCACATAGACGGTATAAATATCATTCCTCGTCACCGCCTGACGCGTACGCAGCAGGGCTTCCTTCCCGGACAACGTCCACTCTGCGCGCATCCCAATCTGTCCCAGCATATAAGTCACGCTGTCGCACGTATTAAAATCATCATCCACCACCAAAGCCCTGCAATTCTTCAGTTTCGGTATGTCCTGCGGCTCCTTTGCACCGGTATTTAGACGGAACGTAAAGCCCACATTCACCTCCGTACCTTCCCCTTGTTCACTGCTTACTTCAATCGTGCCGTTCATCATATCCACGATGTTTTTCGTAATCGCCATTCCAAGCCCGGTTCCCTGGATCCCGCTGATCGTACTGCTCTTTTCCCTCTCAAAAGGTTCAAAAATATGAGATACGAATTCCTCACTCATACCGATCCCGGTATCTTTAATCCGGAATTCATAATGGGCAAAACCTTTTGGCGCACCTGTCTTTTCCGTTACCCGCATACTGATAATGCCGCCCGCGCCCGTATATTTTACCGCATTGCTCAACAAGTTTAAAAGCACTTGATTCAAACGCAGCTTATCACAAAAGATCTCCTCATTCAGCACATCCACGGCATCTATATACAGATTTAACTGCTTTGCATGAATATCCGCCTGAAGGATGTTGCGCAGCCCATGCAGGATATCCGGCAGGCGGCAAGGCTTTTCATCCAAATGCATCTTACCGCTTTCGATACGGCTCATATCCAGGACGTCGTTAATCAGGCTAAGCAGATGATTCCCGGATGACATGATCTTTTTTAAATATTCCTCCACCTGGTCTTTATAATCAATATGAGTAATGGCGAGAGTGGTAAATCCGACAATCGCATTCATCGGCGTACGGATGTCATGGGACATATTGGACAAAAAGATGCTTTTTGCCTTATTTGCCCGGTTTGCCTGCATCAGCGCATTTTCCAGCAAAGTCTTCTTTTCCATCTCACTCCGTGTTTCCTCATCCACGCTGCGGATCCCCATCACCATGCCGTGCTGTTCTTTGCTCCATTTCCCGGTACGGACTACTTTTAGCTGGAAGTATTCTATTTCATCACCTACGCAGACGCGGTAATTGACATAATCCATCTGCTTCTCCGCCAATTCCTCTTCCAGCCCTTCTACCGAAACCAAATGAAGCAGCGTTTCCCGGTCTTCCTCATGCACATATTCCTGTATGTAACGTTCCATGCTCCTTTTAAAAGAGATCTTCCCATTCGGGCCGGGAGCGAAAACGCTGCCATCCCCTTCATGGTAACGGAACGGGATACCAATATCCGTATCAAGGTCAAAATAGCACACAATACTATAATCAATGCCCAAAGCCTGGACTAATTCCATCTGCCATCTCTCGTTCTTTTTTTCCTTCAGTTTCTGCGCCGTGCAATCCAGAAGAAAACGCTGATAATATAACTTCCCGTTTTCTTTGAACAGTTTTATATTACCCATCAGATGAAGCACTTCCCCATCTTTATGCCTTACCCGGTATTCCGTGCTGACAATGTCCCCCTCTTTTTCCAGCTTCTTTATGCACTCCTGCAGCTTTTCCCGGTCTTCCTCCAAAACACTGTTTGCGATCATGTCAAACCCGTCCGCCAGTAAATCTTCCTGAGACTCATAACCCATGATTTTAAGGGCGGCTTTATTAATACTGAGAATACGCGATCCGTCCACCGTATGACGTATCACCCCACAATCAATCGTGGTGAAAATCTTTTCCAAAGTCTCATTCTTTTGTACGATCTCTTTTTCATAGGCGCGCTCCTGTGTTACGTCGATGGCTACACCCACAGTACCCATTACACTGCCATCCAGATCATACAAAGGGGATTTATAAGTGGTCAGCGTCCGCATACCGCCCCCTGTTTGGATCACTTCTTCCGATACACACGTCTTCCTCTTATCCATAACCTCCTTTTCGGATTCTATACAGGCCGGATCATCATGCTCCACGTCCCAGATATAAGCATGGCCTCTGCCTTCCACCTGTTCTTTCGTCTTATTAACCGTTTTACAAAAACTGTCGTTCACCTTTTCGTGAATCCCATTTTTATCTTTATACCAGATAAGATTCGGCACATTATTGATCGTTGCCTCGAAATAATGGCTGGTCTGCCAATAATCCTTACTCATCTTACATTCCTGCTGCCACCTTAAAAAACGGAACCTGATTTCCTCTTCCGACATGGGGCAGGCCCAAATATCTTTGACTTCCTGCAAATCGCCGGAAAAAACATCCGTCCGGTTCTTATCTGCAAGCAGAATCAGTTCGGCTTCCCTGCGCTTTGCCGAAACAAGCGTCTGCATTGCCTCTTTTACATCCAATTCCTCCAAATCGGCCAGAATCACATCCGCCCTTGCCGCCAATGCCTCGTTCATCTCTTCGCTTTCCATAAATTCATGGGTAAAATGTCCAAGCGGCGGCATTTCTTTCACGATCTCAAATATTCTGCCTTGCCGACCCAACAAATAAAAATGCAGATGGCAATGATACATACCCTTTCCTCCTTATGCCCGCAATCGTACGGTGATTGACGTATTTATTAGGAATTATACTTCATTTCGTCTATGAAAACAAGTGTACTGTTATGTCCTGTTTGAAGGGAAAAATCTTAGCGAAACAGCCATTGCTATGGAGCCTTAGGACTTCTCTTCTGCGCGAAGGGTGGTTCGCTGCGCGAACCCTAGAAGTCCTTGACGAAATAGCCATTGCTATGAAGCCTTAGGACTTCTCTTCTGCGCGAACCCTAGAAGTCCTTGGCGAAATAGCCATTGCTATGGAGCCTTAGGACTTCTCTTCGCGCTATAGTCCGCACGCCATTTGTAGTAATCTATAAATTTCAACTCAGTATCCGATGGTATCCCATAATAATCCTTATAATTAGAAAGCCAGTAGTCGCTGCTATAACCATTTGCGCCAAAGCAATATCGGCCCGACCATGGCACTTCCGGCAATATAATCATTTCAGCCCCGTTTGCAACACCGGTTTGAGTTATATCCGTGCGGATTCTTTGAATTTGCCACGATAAAGCCTGCCCGCATAGCATACATGCTATATATAACGCGCAGACAACCTGCGTAATCACCGCCAATCTGGACCTAATTGCGTCCTTGTCCGTGTCCAGGCCAAAGCGTTCCAACAAAACCTGCATGATATATCCAAACATCATGCACCATAAGATCCCATTCTGGAAAAAACATCTGGCGCTAAGAGGGGCGGCCGCCAGCAGCGGCACCGTTAAAATCACTTGTGAACACGCAAAAATCAAGAGTGCGCTTTTTTGCATCTTATCAGTTATCGTAATGGATATTGTAAATAAGATATAAGCTGCGTATAAAAAAGTGACGACTGCGTAAATAGCCGCACCATAATCCATGGCTTGTGTTATTGCATCGTCCATCGCATCATAAATAAAAAATGCAACTAACGCACTCCCAAAGAAGCTCCCGCATTTTTTCAACCGGATACCGGGCTTTTCTTTATTTTGAGCCGTAGCCCATAAAAGCACCAGCGCCGCTGTCAACCCTATATTAATAAGGTGATTGTTTTTTATCAAATGCGGGACTACATCATTCTGATAGGTCTGCCACAAACCGGAGATGGATATGCTTATCTCCTTATAATTGCCGCCGTCTTTGACCAAAGCGCTATGATAAGAACTATTGGAGAACATCAAAGCCGCTCCGCAGACATCTGCCGCCAGGCCGGTCAGGGCAGGGGCATATAGTTTCCTTTTTCCAAGCAATCCATATCCCAGGAAGAAAACGGACAAAATCGTTGTGTACAATGTAGTATTCTCAAGAATAAGCTGCCCCGCAAAACTTACGATCACAAAAATGAGATGCGCCCGTATGGGCAGATCCCTGTCACAAATTATAACCCTGTAATAGGTATCTATGACAAACAGCATAATGACGGCAGATGTGGCATAATTTGAAAATCCCGCCGTCCATACCACGCTCTGCGCATAAACCGGCAAAGGTATCCCTAAAAGCGCCAGTGCAAAAAAACAGACCGACCCCCTTTTAGGAAGCAGACGATGGACATAGTAAAATAGGACGCATAAGACCGCAAGCTCCATACCGGCACGGACGGCCGCAGGTAATCTCATTAATACGATAACGATTAGATTTCCTACATATCGTCCGTTATATCCTGCAAAACAAGTGTTTAGCCTTTGGATCCCAATTACCCCCCCCCAGGTCAGATCATCCAGCCGGGGGAACGACATAAAAAACATGATAAATAATTCTGCCAATATAACCAAAGCCATCAACAGATTAACCGTCATCTTTGTTCTCGATGATGGCGGTTTCTTCCCTGTGGTAATCATACTAATCCTCCCTGTCAGAGCAGCTTGCTGCGATGACACGCGTCGGAAATTTCAAATTTCCGACTGCGATCAGGGCTATTTGAGGCTCTGACTCAAATAGCCGATTGATAAAATCAGCTATCAAGCTGATTTTTCAATCCATTCTCCA
>CAOKPU010000087.1 GCA_948470755.1 uncultured Lachnospiraceae bacterium
CTGTAAAAATAGCAATCTTAAATGATGCCCATCAAATATTATTTTCCGATTATGAGCGGCATTATGCAAACATCAGGGAGACTCTTGCAGGGCTCTTAAAAAAAGCATATGAAAAACTGGGCAATCCGGAACTTCATCCCATGATCACAGGCTCCGGCGGCCTTACTCTTGCCAACCATTTGAAGATCCCCTTTGTCCAGGAGGTCATTGCCGTCTCCTCCACACTTCAGGAAATGGCTCCGAAAACCGACGTAGCCATAGAACTGGGGGGCGAAGATGCTAAGATCATTTATTTTGAAGGCGGCAATGTAGAACAACGGATGAACGGCATTTGCGCCGGCGGCACAGGCTCTTTTATCGATCAGATGGCTTCCCTCCTACAGACGGATGCTTCCGGTTTAAATGAATATGCCAAAAATTATCAGTCTTTATACACAATCGCGGCGCGCTGCGGGGTATTTGCCAAATCCGATATTCAGCCGTTAATCAACGAGGGGGCAACCAAAGAAGATCTTTCCGCCTCTATTTTCCAGGCGGTGGTCAACCAGACGATTTCGGGCCTTGCCTGCGGCAAGCCAATCAGAGGCCATGTCGCTTTTTTAGGCGGGCCTTTGTACTTTTTATCCGAACTGAAAGAAGCTTTTATCCGCACTTTAAAGCTGGATGAAGAACATATCATCCAAACAGAACATTCCCATCTCTTTGCCGCCATAGGCTCCGCCTTGAACGCAAAGGAAGATGTGCATTATTCCATGGAGGAAATGACCGCCAAGCTTTCCTCCGACATTAAGATGGAGTTTGAAGTAGAACGGATGGAGCCGCTGTTTGTTGATGAAAAAGCTTACGCCGCCTTTAAAAAAAGGCACTCCGCCCACCATGTAGGAACCGCTTCCCTGGCTTCTTATAAAGGAAACTGCTTTCTTGGCATCGATGCCGGAAGCACTACCACAAAAGTGGCTTTAGTCGCACAAGATGGTTCCCTTTTATACTCTTTTTACAGCAGCAATGACGGAAGCCCTCTAAAAACCGCAATCCGTTCCATCAAGGAAATCTACCGACTGCTGCCAGAAGGCGTCCATATCGTACGATCCTGCTCCACCGGCTACGGGGAAGCCTTATTAAAATCCGCTTTTTTGCTGGACGACGGTGAAGTGGAGACTGTGGCCCATTATTCCGCCGCCGCTTTCTTCGACCCTAAGGTGGACTGCATCCTGGATATCGGCGGTCAGGATATGAAATGTATCAAAATCAAAAATCAGACCGTTGACAGCGTACAGCTCAACGAAGCCTGTTCCTCCGGCTGCGGTTCTTTTATTGAAACCTTTGCCAAATCCTTAAATTACAGCGTGGAAGACTTCGCCAAAGCCGCCTTGTTTGCCAGACATCCCATTGACCTGGGTACCCGCTGCACGGTATTTATGAATTCCAAAGTAAAACAGGCGCAGAAGGAAGGAGCCGAAGTGGCGGACATTTCCGCCGGCTTAGCCTATTCCGTCATAAAAAATGCGCTGTTCAAAGTCATTAAAGTATCCGACGCCTCCGAACTGGGAAATAACATCGTCGTACAGGGCGGTACTTTTTATAACGACGCAGTACTGCGCAGCTTTGAAAAAATCGCAGGATGCGAAGCTATCCGCCCGGATATCGCCGGGATCATGGGGGCTTTCGGCGCCGCTTTGATCGCAAGGGAGCGATATACCCCGGGATATACCACTACTATGCTTTCCATCGAACAGATCAAAGCCCTTCAATTTGAAACCAGTATGGCAAAATGCAAAGGATGCACCAACAACTGCAGGCTTACCATTAACAAATTCAGCGGCGGCCGCCAATTCATTTCCGGCAACCGTTGCGAACGCGGGCTTGGAAAAGCGAAAAATGAAAGCGGGATCCCCAATCTTTTTGAATACAAACTCAAACGGGTTTTCGGGTATAAACCTCTTTCCGCAGACATGGCCGCAAGAGGGAAGGTAGGCATTCCCCGGGTATTGAATATGTACGAAAATTACCCTTTTTGGTTTACTTTTTTTACCAAACTGGGCTATCAGGTAATCCTATCCCCGCTCTCCAACCATAACATCTATTCGCTTGGCATCGAATCCATCCCCAGCGAATCCGAATGTTATCCTGCAAAACTTGCTCATGGGCATGTCAGTTGGCTCATCCATGAAGGGGTGGATTTTATCTTTTATCCTGCGTTATTTTATGAACGCAATGAGTTTGAAGAGGCAAATAACCATTACAACTGCCCGATCGTTACATCGTATTCCGAAAATATCAAGAACAATGTGGAGGAAATAGAACGGGGGGAAGTCATCCTGCGCAATCCTTTCCTCTCCTTCCGGGATATCAAAACAGCCACCGAAGCTTTGATCAGGGAATTTCCGGAGCTACCCGCCCAGGAAGTGATTGATGCGGCAGACGCCGCTTGGGCGGAACTTAAAAACGCCAGGGAAGATATAAAGAAAAAAGGCGAAGAAACCTTACAATATATGGAAAAGAACCATAAACGGGGCATCGTCCTGGCAGGCCGTCCTTACCATATTGATCCGGAGATCAATCATGGCATACCGGAACTGATCACTTCTTACGGCATTGCCGTACTGACAGAGGACTCCGTCTCCCATCTCGCGAAACCGGAACGGCCATTGATCGTATCCGATCAATGGATGTACCATTCCCGGCTGTACGCCGCTGCAAGCTTTGTCAAGACGAGGGATGACCTGGATTTGATACAGTTAAATTCCTTTGGCTGCGGTTTGGATGCCGTTACGACCGATCAGGTCAACGATATCCTCTCCGGTTCCGGGAAAATATATACTTGCCTGAAAATTGATGAAGTAAACAACTTAGGCGCAGCACGCATCCGCATTCGTTCCCTTCTTTCCGCTATACGGGTCAGGGAACAGAAACAGCAGGAAAGGGATATTAACCCTTCTTCTATCGTGAAGATACCCTTCACGGAAGAAATGCGCAAAGAGTATACGATCCTTTGCCCACAGATGTCCCCCATCCACTTTGAGGTCCTTGAACCGGCATTCCATGCCTGCGGCTATCGTTTTAAAGTATTGCCCAACGCTAACAAACGCGCGGTGGATGTAGGTTTAAAATATGTAAACAACGATGCCTGCTATCCTTCCCTTCTCGTTGTCGGACAGATTATGGACGCCCTTTTATCCGGCGAATATGATTTAAATAAAGTTGCCGTTATTATGTCACAAACTGGCGGCGGCTGCCGCGCCACCAACTATGTCGGCTTTATCAGACGCGCTCTGGAAAAAGCCGGAATGCCCCAGATACCCGTTATTTCCATCAACATGGCCGGTATCGAAAGCAATCCCGGTTTCCGGCTGAATGCGGATCTGCTCAGCCGGGCAGCTTACGGCGCCGTATTCGGGGATATTTTCATGCGTTGCGTCTACCGCATGCGCCCTTATGAAACAGAACCCGGTTCAGTGGAAAAGGTTCACGCAAAATGGCTGAAGGAATGTCAGGATTTTGTATCGGCAAAACATCTAAACCCATTCAAATTCAAAAAGATGTGCCAAAATATCATTGCAGACTTCGACGCCATTCCTGTTTCCGATACGCCAAAGCCCAGAGTAGGCATCGTAGGGGAAATCCTTGTAAAATTTGCCCCTGCCGCCAACAACCATTTAGTGGAGTTATTAGAATCGGAAGGCGCGGAAGCAGTCGTTCCTGATTTAATGGACTTTATGCTTTATTGCTTCTACAACCAGATTTATAAAGCGGAAGAACTTGGCATGAGCAAAAAGAACGCCATGCTTTCCAGGCTCGGCATTGACGCTATTGAACTTCTGCGCGCTCCGGCCAGGAAAGCCTTTGCCAAAAGCAGGCATTTTGATCCTCCGGTCAGCATTTACCAACTGGTAGATTATGCCAAATCCATTGTTTCTATCGGGAACCAGACCGGAGAAGGCTGGTTTTTGACCGGTGAAATGATAGAACTGATCCATGGCAATGTCAACAATATCGTCTGCACCCAGCCTTTTGGCTGCCTCCCCAACCATGTGGTCGGAAAAGGCGTGATTAAAGAACTGAGGAAACATTACCCTCTTTCCAATATTGTCGCCATCGACTACGACCCCGGCGCCAGCGAGGTCAATCAGCTAAACCGCATCAAACTGATGCTTTCCACGGCGCAAAAGAACCTCAAAAAGGCAATGGAATCTCAGATAAATGCAAGCGATATGGACACGGCAGAAGATCCGGAAGAATTTGAAGATAACGACTGTCATACGGTCGGGCCTACTTCCGCCTCCTTATCCTAAACAATGGGCAGATTATGTTTTTAGAGGTATTTCCTAATTTGACGAGGTGAATTGATTATGGAAATAATTAAAATCAGAGAACATAAAGAATTAGCTGATGAAACAGCCGAATGGTTCCATTCAAAATGGGGAGTACCTTTAGGCGCATATAAAGAGAGTATAGAGGAAAGTCTGAAAAATGAAACCAGCGTACCGCAATGGTATATTGCAATGGATAAAGATAGGATTATAGGAGGCATAGGCGTTATAGAGAACGATTTTCACAACCGTAAGGATTTGGCGCCAAATGTTTGTGCGGTATATGTTGAAGAAGATTATCGGTGCAAAGGCATTGCAGGAAAGCTATTGAATTTTGTGTGCGACGATATGAAGCAGTTTGGAATCGGTACATTATATTTACTTACCGACCATACATCATTTTACGAAAGATATGGTTGGGACTTTTTATGTATGGTTCAGGGGGATGAAGAACCTGATATGGCAAGAATGTATATACATAAAATGTAGATATTGACAATATTCCGATGAATGAAAGGAAAACGAATGGACATTTGGAATGAATTATACGAAGCGGCTCGAAAAGTTCAAAATAATAGGACTATTTCTCCCTTTATCGATGCGGGAGGCGTAGCTGCCGCGATTTTGACAAAAGCAGGGAATATTTATGTTGGCGTATGTATTGATACTGCCTCTACGCTGGGAATGTGTGCAGAAAGGAACGCCATTGCCAATATGATAACAAATGGCGAAAGCCAAATTGATAAGGTTGTTGCAGTAATGCCAGATGGAAAGGTTGGCTCTCCCTGCGGCGCCTGCCGCGAATATATGATGCAGTTAGATAAGGATAGTGGAGAAATTGAGATTCTGCTTGACCTTGACACTCAACAAACGATTCAATTAAAAGAATTGATTCCCAATTGGTGGGGGACAAAAAGATTTCCAATATTTTAGCTTACCCCTTATGCCTTATGAGCTTTAACACACCTTTTAATATATTATGGTTCGGACGTCAAAAGGCTCATCCGAAGGCTCCGCCTGGGTCTTTTGATCATTTCACAAAATAATAGAAATCCATTCCTGTTTGCCACGCAACATATGTTAAATCTTTAATTCTTCTGGCGAACCCTTTCCCCCTGTATTCCTTACGCAAAAACACTCTTTTCAGTTCTGCATTTTACCACAAACCACCTAATGCCTGATCACCTGCGGCAGTACTCCGTCGATGTCTACATAATAATGCTTATAATCATCCCCTTCCACATAGACCTTCACCAGTCTGTCCTGAAACAACGGTTCCGGGTTAAAGTATAAGCATCTGCTCTTAAAGATATGTACATTCCCCAGCATATCCCGATACTGGCATTCCACCACATAAGGGCTTTTTCCATTAATGCGCACATTATAATTAATGCCTGTCCCTGTAATCTCAGCCATGATATAGCTTCCTGATTCCAGCAGCCTGTTGCACCGCTGCCTCTGTTTTATTTTTATCGTCAGGAATGCCAGCCCGATTACTAGAAAAATCAGTCCCGTACCCCCATACACAGAGAGAAAAATAATGTCCTCCTCACTGCGAACCGCCAAAAATGCCGAAATCCCGATTACAATAAGAAACGGACCCAAAATAGAAAAAATAATCCCAACAACCAGTAGTGCATCGAATCCAATCTTTGCTTTACGTTCCATCACTATATCCCTCCGTCTGCCGCTGTCTCCCGCTCTTCTTTTCCACTCATTCAAAAGATCAATAACAAAATCCTCCAATTCCCGCGGCTTTCCGCCTCCTCACCCCAGCACATAATCCGTGATTTGGTACACATAGTAATTGAGCCAGTTAGAGTGCTAAATCTTCTGAAACTATTGATTTTACTGCATTTCTTTTTTAGATTTACACCATTACTACACCATTGCTACACCAATTAAGCCATTTTTGCCTTAAATTCTATTACTTGGTTTTTCCTTTGCAGAACAATTTTCTCAATATCCATAGCCGATTTGTCATCTGTCACATGGGTGTATAAATCCATTGTCATCTTAAGACTTGCGTGCCCAAGATAGCTTTGCACCACCTTTGCATCCACTCCGTTTTCAAAGCACCTTGTAGCAAACGTATGCCGGAATGTATGGCCGCTGAATATCTCGAACTGCTCATCAAATGGCCTTGTGAGATTTATCTGCCTTATTACCGCCTTTATTGCATCTGAATAGATAACGGAATTGAGCGGTGTATTAAATTTCGTCACAAACAAATATTCATTCTGCTGCTTCGGTCTTTTCCCAGAAACAACCTTTTTTAACTCCATCTGTCTTTCAAGGTAGATTCTGCAAGTACTGTTAATCGGTACTCTCCTGTAACTATGCTTTGTCTTTGGCGGCTCAACGTGAAACTCTTTGTGTTCATCTGTCAGATATTTTTGGTAAACAAGCGTTTTATTCACGTCTATATACCCGTCTTCAAGGTCTATGTCAGATACTTGCAGGGCAAATAATTCTCCCGGACGCAATCCCGTATTAACAGCCACATGAAACAGGTTATCATAAAATGTGTTCCTACAGTAATCAAAAAACACATTCTGCTCACCAATCGTTAGTGATTTTGCCTTGATTTCCTTGTCTGCCCTTAGCTTTATTCCGCTTACAGGATTGTTGATAATCAGATTATCCTCAACAGCTCTCTGTAGCATATCACGAAGGATAACCTTGATTTTATTCTGCCGCTCATAAGCATAGTTATCATCACTTGCCCTGTCAATTAACTGCTGAATATCTGATTTTACAAGAGAATTGATTTTCCTGCCGCCGATATAAGGGGATATGTTCTTATTATATATATGTGTATATTCCCTTTTAGTATTTGGTCTTATACTTTTCTCTTTGTAAACCTCCATCCACCTGTCAAACCACTTGTCAAGCGTAACTTCTTCTTTAATGCTCGCAAAATTTTCATTTCCAGAAATAGCATCCGCAAGTTGTTTTCTCAGTTCCCTCAGATTTTTTCCATAGATGGTTTTCCTTTTTCCCCACCTATCACAATATCTTGCCTGATATACCCCATCCTTTCTCTGTGTCAAACCAATTCCAAGTTCTCTACCTTTTAAATCTTTACCCATAAAATCAACTCCCTTCTGTTATTACCTAACAAAAAGAGTTTGATACAATTATTTATTGTAGCATATTCTCTGCATTTTTTGAACTATCAAACTCTAATTTTTACTATTTCACCTTATATTTCCACTGTTTTTGATATGTACTTCTCAAACTCTTTCCTTTTTACCAATTTTTTATTGCCGACATATAATACAAAGTCACACTTTGGTTGCTTTAAAAGTTCTTCTATTTTATTGATTCCTATATTTGAATAGGCTGCCGCCTCTTTGATTGTCATTGTTACTTTAAGCCAAAATGGAATTTCTAATGCTTTTGCTTCTGTCATTCTTATAAAATCACTCTCCAATTTATAAAAATTTCCTTATATAAAAGATACCAACTATAACCGTTAGTATCACGCTATTCACTTTTCAAATCCATCATCAAATTATATGTAAGGACACAATCTAACAATCATGCCCTTACATCGGCTAGTTTACAAGTTGCTCTGCTATACTGCTTCTTCCTAATCTCCATCTTACGATAGTGTTTTAACACATCTTCCAGTTGATAAGACGGGCTGCTGTTTACACCAAATATTCGTTTCACATATACGGCACTGCCCAACACACAAAATACGGAAAACATATTCTTGCCGTCTGCAATGATTTCCTCTTTATTCAGTGGCATTGCCCTGTTTCTGCTTATCAAAACATTCTTTAAGCGGGGTTGCTGAATCTTTATGGGGTGATAGTGTATATTTACAATCGGGTCTGCCGCGCACCCTCGCCCATCTGTATGCTTCGTTATCCTCAAGCGGCACGGCAGGCAGATAATGCTTCCACAATCTTTTCTTGGCCGACCCC
>CAOKPU010000088.1 GCA_948470755.1 uncultured Lachnospiraceae bacterium
AGACAAGCTTGCTTGTCTTGGGATTTTGAGATTCCGCGCAGCGGAATCATGGGGGCTAGGGTGTCAAAGGGCCCATCCGGCGGCCCCGTCTGGCAGATGGCACCGCAGGATAAAATATTTCATAATTATGGCTATTATTTTATATTTGTGTTAAGATAAAAAAGAAACCGATAAAGGAATAGAAAAATGAAATGTATTGTATTAGCCGGAGGAAAAGGCGGCCGCTTATGGCCTTTATCCAGGAAAAGTTATCCCAAGCAGTTTATCAAATTGCAGAAAAACCATTCCATGTTCCAGGAGATGATCGGCAGGAATCTGCCGTTTTGCGATGAATTCGTGGTGGTGACGAATAAAGAATACCGTTTTATAGTGGAAGATCAATTAAGCGCATTCCAGGGGCTGACCCATAGTTGTATATTGGAAGAGATAGGACGTAAGACGACGGCGGCGATTATCTTGGCTTGTATGCAGTTCCCGTTGTCGGAAATCGTATTAGTCGTCCCTACTGACCAGTTGATAAACGGGGAAGAATATAAGGATGCGATCCTGCGCGGGAAGGAGCTTAGCAAAGATGGTTACTTGGTGACTTTTGGCATGGATATCAAAGAGCCGGAGGAACGCTTCGGCTATTTGCGCTGTAAAGGGGAGGATGTACTCCGCTTTACGGAAAAACCGGACAGGCAGGAAGCGCTGGAATATTCAAGCAGCGGGGAATATCTGGTAAACAGCGGTATTTTTATGTTCCGCGTAGGGAATATGCTGCAGGAATTAAAAAAATATTCCCCCGGCTTAGAGCAGGCTTGCAGATATGCATATAAAAAAAGGAAGCATGTGAAAAACAATATCTTATATAAAGCGAATATCCTGAATCAGATTGAGGCAGTGCCGATCGAGAAGTCTGTGTTTGAGCATACGTTGCAGGCGAAGGCGGTTCATTGCAGTTTTGAATGGAAGGATATCGGAAGCTTAGAAGATCTGAAGGCGACGGAGCTGCAGTCTGCCGATAGCTGCAGGCAGATTGCCTATCAGTGTGAGGATACGGAGATCATTAACCAGTGTACGCGCAGTACTGTGGTAGCCAACGGCCTGCGGGACGTCCTGATCGTGAATACGCAGGATGCGGTGTATGTGGGGAAAAAAGGGGAATCCGGGGCGCTTAAGAATATTATCCGGGAAAATCCCGAGATGAGCGTTTTTGTGGAAAGCAGCAGGATGGTATACCGGGCGTGGGGAAGTTATGAGCTTTTGGTGGACGACCCCTCTTACCGGGTGAAAAAAATACAGATCCATCCGGGAAAGACGATTTACGCCCATAGCCATAGATACCGCAGCGAACATTGGTCTTTGGTGACAGGGACGGCAAGGATAGAGCTGGATGGGGCAGGAGCCGTCTATGGCACGGGGGATGTGATCAATGTAGGAAAAAACATGATACATCAGGTATCCAATATCGGTATGCAGACGTTGATGATTATTGAAGTGTCGGTGGGGGAGAATGTTACGGAAGACGATATCATCCCGGCCGAGAGCAGGGATTTGACGGAAGTGGATTTGGGATACCGGCTGGAACCTTATGTAAAGCTGCAGCCGGCATATAAGGATTACCTTTGGGGCGGCACACGCTTAAAAGAGGTATTCGGCAAAAAGTGCGAGTACGATATTATTGCCGAGAGCTGGGAGCTGTCCGCACATGCCGAAGGCCAGAGCACGGTAGCCGGCGGACGGCATAAAGGGATGCTGTTCGGGGAATACCTGGATAAGATAGGGAAGGAAAGCCTGGGATGGAAATGCCGTCCATTGGCCAGGTTCCCTATATTGATTAAATTTATTGATGCAAAAGAGCCTCTGTCCGTCCAGGTGCATCCGGATGATGAATATGCGTTGGAGAATGAAGACGAATATGGTAAAAACGAGATGTGGTATATTCTGGATGCGGAGCCGGAGGCATATATTTATTGCGGTTTCAGGAAGAAGGTTGCAAGGGAAGAGGTGGCCAGAAGGATCTATGAGAATACGGTAGTGGAAATCCTGAATAAAGTGCCTGTAAAGGCCGGAGAGGTGTATTTTATCCCGGCAGGGACGGTACACGCCATCGGCGGGGGGCTGATGATATGCGAGATACAGCAAAGTTCGGCGTGTACGTACCGTATGTATGATTATGGAAGGAAAGACCGGTTTGGCAATTACCGGGAGCTTCATATACAAAAAGCGTTGGATGTTATGAACTGTGATCCTTATATGCCGCAGAAATTTGAAGTAAAGGCTGAAAAGGGCGGTCAGTATGAATCCCGGCAGCTTTGCTGCTGCAAATATTTTGTTTCTACGCATTACAGTATACAGGGAGAAGCGGAATTATTTTTTTCAGAGGAATCGTTTACTTCCATCATTTGTATCAAAGGGACGGGACGCCTTGGGGTGAAGGATGAAGATGCAGAGGAAATGGGGTTTAAAGCCGGGGAGAGCATGTTTCTTCCAAAATCTGAGAAAACATACAGGATTTTGGGGGATTGCGAAGTAATTGTAACAAGGATTTAAGTATCTATTTGAAAAAATGCATTATTAATGGTAAAGTATTATCATGTAATAGATATTGAATGGGCGATGAGGTTTTCTTCTATGAGCGAGAAAAGAATGAGGTTCTTAAATACACATGTGGACAATCTGACGATGGCGGAGGCCGTAGAAGAGGCGAAAAGGCTGGTGCAAAAGGGCGGGAGGAGTTATGTCGTTACGCCTAACGTGGATCATATCGTTAAGATAGAGCATGACCGCCTGTTCCGTGAGATATATGAAGGGGCTGATTTGATTCTTACGGATGGGAAGCCCCTTATTTGGATGTCTAAATTGCTGGGGATGCCGATAAAAGAAAAAATATCGGGTTCGGATTATTTCCCGGAAGTCTGCAAGATGGCGGCAAGGGAGGGCATGTCGATTTTCCTGCTGGGAGCTGCGGAGGGAGTGGCCAAAAAGGCGGCGGTTAATTTGATGAAAAAATATGAACATTTGAAGATTGCCGGCGTGTATTCCCCCAGCTATACTTTTGAGAGCGATGTAAAGGAAATTTCTTATATTATCCGTAAAATCAACGAGGCGAAGCCCGATATCCTCTGCATTGGGCTTGGTACGCCGAAACAGGAAAAATTTTATTACAAATACAAAGAATTTCTTAATGTCCCCTTGACGCTTCATATAGGGGCGACCATAGACTTTGAAGCGGGAGTGGTAAAACGTGCGCCGAAATGGGTCAGTTATGCCGGGATGGAATGGTTTTACCGGCTGTTGAAGGAGCCGAGGCGGCTGTACCGCCGCTATCTGCTGGATGATCTGGAAATATTTCCCATCTTTTGGAAATACAGGAAACGGAACCAATTCCTGGCGCCGAGATCCTGCAATATTCTTGGAGTGGATATTGCGGTGACGAATATGAAATCGGTATGCCGTTATTTAACGAAGAATCTGGAAAGGCTCAGGGGGGAATATGTATGCGTATCTAACGTGCATACGACTGTGATGGCATATAACGATGCGTCTTACAGGGAAGTCCAGAATAGTGCGGCGATTGCCGTACCGGATGGAAAACCGTTATCGTTAATATGCAGGCTGAGGGGATACCGGGGAGCGCAGCGGGTAGCCGGGCCGGATCTGATGCCTGAGATATTGCGTATATCGGAAAAAGAAGGATATCGGCACTTCTTTTACGGAAGCACTGAACGGACGCTGGGATTTCTGGAACGGAATCTGCGGGAACGGTATCCGGATCTGGATATTGTAGGCACATATTCCCCGCCTTTCCGCAAACTGACAAAAGAAGAAGACGAAAAAATCATAGAACGGATCAATGCAGCCAAGCCGGATTTTGTATGGGTTGGCCTGGGGGCGCCGAAGCAGGAACGCTGGATGTATGAACATCAGGGAAGGGTCAACGGAGTGATGCTGGGAGTCGGCGCGGCATTCGACTTCCATGCAGGCACATCAAAACGTGCGCCGAAATGGATGCAGGAATTTTATCTGGAATGGCTCTACCGCCTGATCCAGGATCCAAAGCGTCTCCTGAAAAGGTATATGTTTTCCAATGCCCAGTTCATCTGGCTGATACTGACAGGGCATTAATGGAATATACATGAAAGTCATAGAAAGAGGAGCAGGAAGGGATTGCATGAAAAAATTAGATGTGGGAAAGACCTATTTGATCACCGGCGGGGCTGGGTTTATAGGATTTCATTTATCAAGACGCCTGCTGGAAGCAGGCGCAAGGGTCATTGGCCTGGACAATTTGAATGATTATTACGAAGTCAGCCTGAAAGAAGCCCGTCTGGATATCTTAAAAAAATACGATAATTTTTCATTTGTCCGATGCGACCTTGCAAGGAAAGAGGATGTATTTGCCGTATTTCAAAAATATCACCCGGATATTGCAGTGAATATGGCGGCTCAGGCCGGAGTGCGCTACAGTATTGACCATCCGGATTCTTATGTACAATCAAATCTGGTGGGCTTTTTCCATTTGCTGGAAGCGTGCAGGCATTATCCGGTAGGGCATCTTGTCTTCGCATCTTCCAGTTCGGTGTACGGCGGGAATGAAAAGGTGCCGTTTTCTACGGAGGATAAAGTGGATCATCCGGTCAGCTTATATGCGGCGACGAAGAAGTCCAATGAGCTGATGGCTTATGCTTATAGCAAATTATATGGGATCCCGTCTACAGGCCTTCGTTTTTTTACGGTTTATGGGCCTTTTGGAAGGCCGGATATGGCCTGTTATAAATTTGCGAAAAAGATGATGGAAGGCGAGCCGATCCAGATCTATAATAACGGCGATATGTACCGGGATTTTACTTATATCGACGACGTGATAGCGGGAGTGGAAAGTGTGTTGTGCAACCCGCCGGAAAAAGACGGGCAGGGGACTCTTTATAAAATATATAACATTGGGAATAACAAACCGGAAAAATTAATGGATTTTATCAATGTTTTGGAGAAGTGCCTTGGGAAAGAGGCAAAGAAGGAATATCTGCCGATGCAGCCCGGGGATGTTTACCAGACTTATGCGGATGTGACGGATTTGATGAACGATTTTGATTTTAAGCCAAGCACATCGATGGAAGAAGGCATGGAGAAGTTTGTAAGATGGTTTAAGGAGTATTACGGATATGAAGAAACTGTTTCATGAAGTGCTGCATTTTGGCATTATAGGAGTATTTAATACGTTGCTGGGGTTTGCGCTGATTATGGTTTTCTATAATATCTGGCATTGGAATTACTGGGTGGCGAGCGGGACATCGTATGTGATAGGCAGTATTTTTTCTTATTTTGCCAATAAGAAGCTGACGTTTAAAGTAGAAGAAAACAGTTGGAAGTCGGCGGTGCGGTTTGCGGCAAATATTGCCGTCTGCTACTTCCTTGCTTATGGGATAGCCAAACCGTTGGTGCGCGGCGTGATGCAGGGATATCTTCCCGGGGCGGCGGAGCGGATAGGGGGCGTTATTGGCATGGAGCCTCATATGGTAGAAGAAAATGTGGCGATTGTCTTTGGCATGGGGCTGTTTATCGTATTTAATTTTATCGGACAGAAATTCTTTGTATTTGCCGGAAAGGAAACGGATGAGGAATAGTTTTCATATGGAAAAAGTAAAATATTTGATTTTAGGGGCGGGGCCGGCGGGACTGTCTTTTGCCAATTGCTTGAAGCAAAAGGGGGAAGAGTCGTTTCTTATATTGGAAAAAGAGAAGGAAGCGGGAGGCTTATGCCGGAGCATGGATGTGGACGGTTCTCCGTTGGATATTGGCGGCGGGCATTTCCTTGATGTAAGGAGGCCGAAAGTAACGCAGTTTTTATTTGGGTTTATGCCAAGGGAAGAATGGGATAAGTATGAAAGGGATTCCAGGATTTCTTTTGACGGCGGATATATCGGTCATCCTTTTGAGGCAAATATCTGGCAGATGGATCCCAAAAAGCAGCAGGAATATCTGGAATCTATAGCGGAAAGCGGGTGCAACAGGGGAGAAAGGAAGCCGGAGGGGTTTGTCGATTGGATCTACTGGAAATTGGGAAAAAGGATCGCAGAAGATTATATGCTGCCCTATAACGAAAAAATGTTTGGGGCCAATCTGAATATATTGGGGACTTATTGGCTGGAAAAGCTGCCCGATGTTTCTTATGAAGAGACGAAAAAAAGCTGTGAGGAAAGACGTGCTTATGGAAGCCAGCCCGGCCATGCGGAATTCTATTACCCTAAAAAATATGGTTACGGGGAAGTGTGGCTGCGGATGCAGGAAGCGGTAAAGGATAAGATTGTTTTCAATGTTTCGGTAAAAAAGCTGGATGCGTTGAACCATAAAGTGGTATGCGCCGGAAGAGAAGCTTATGAAGGGGAAAGGATCATTACGACGGTCCCCTGGGCGGAATGGGAAGAGATTGCGGGGCTGCCTGAAGAAATGGGGCGGGATTTGAAAAAGCTGAAGTATAGTTCCGTGCAGATTGAATATTATCCCGGCATGATGGATACAAAAGCGCATTGGGTTTATTATCCGGAGAGGGGGATTTCCTACCACAGGATATTGGTAAGGCATAATTTCTGCCCGGGCGCGTCGGGCTATTGGACGGAGACGAATAAGGAAAGGGTGGGGCCGGATGAGGGAAGGTTCCGCTATATGAACGAATATGCATATCCTCTCAACACCATAGGAAAACCCGGGATTATGAAAAGGCTGCTCCAATGGGCGCAAGGAAACGAGATTTACGGTTTGGGAAGATGGGGGGAGCATGAACATTATAATTCCGATCTGGTGGTGGAATTGGCGTTAAAGCTGGCTGACCGCCTGAGGAGTTAAAAGAAAAGGCGGTAAAGTTTGTAAAGGGATGCAAAGAAAATTGGCGCGTCGGGCAATAGGGTCGCTTGAAATTTGTGGAGGGATCCTATCCAGAGGGCGGCAATAAAGAATAGATAGGGATGCCTGGTATATGTCCGGTTAAGCGCAGCGAGAGCGGATAAAACCACGGCATCTTTTTTTGCCGCTAAAAAGACGATCTGCAGGGCCTGCATAGTAAGGAAAGCGCCGAACCAGCGTCCCCAGTCAATGGCCATAAGGAAGGCGGGGGCAATACATAGGTGGCTGAGAAGAAAAAGGACATAAAGGACCCTTTCTTTTTTACCGGAGGATTTCAGAATGGCAATCCAGAGATAACCGTAAAGGGCGGCCAAAGGGGAAAGAAGGAAAATGGTAACAAGACCATATCGGATGCGTTCCCCGAGCTGTGGCAGGACTAGTTCGGCAAAGGATTGTGTGGAAGCGGAAAAATATTCATAGTTAAGCGCGATATCATTTATCGGTAAATCGGTGCGGGAAGAAAGCAAAGAAACCAATTCCTCGCAGGAGGGGATCCGTATCCGTGAAAAAAGCTGGAAGTATAAGAAGGCGGCCGCCATTGCGGCCATGCCGGCAAAAGCGAATATAACAGGGGCCTTTCCTTCTTTTTCCATGGCGCAGGTTTTTAAATACATAGTAAAAAACAGAGGGAAGAAGAGGAATATAAAAGCCTGATGGATGCAAAGGGCGGATAATCCGGCGAGGGTGATCAGAATAAGATCCGTCCAGACGGAAGGGATAAGAAAACAGCATATCATCGCGGCCAGCGACATCAAAAGCAGGAACATGTCGAATCTGCCCATATTTTCGGATGTCCAAAGGTAGGCGGGAGAGCCGGGAGAGAGAAGGTAAAATGCAATGAGCAGCAACAGCCCCTTTTGGGCAGGAAGCCCTTCTAAACGGCGCAAAGCAAACCCAAGGACGCAGGAGAGCATGACGAGAAGCAGGATGAGGGAAACCAATACAAAGGAATAAGCCGCTCCTGCCGGAAGGAAATCCGGGTAAAAGAGGCGGAGGATGGAGCCTGGCAAAAGGCGGGAATCAAATCCAAGGGAATAATCCATCGCATACCATGTGCTGTTCCAGATATGAAGCTCATCCGGAAGCTGGCAGAGTAAAGTGAACAACAACAGAAAAAAAAGGATGATTTCCCTGCGGATGATATAGATACGCTCTTTCCATTTTCTGATCATAGTGAATCCCTCCATTTCCTTAAAATATACACTATAAAAATACACTTGTAAACATTGCAAAGATAAACCGCAGGACATACGCATGAATAATTATAGCATTCCAAATTTTATCTTTTGATTTTTTA
>CAOKPU010000089.1 GCA_948470755.1 uncultured Lachnospiraceae bacterium
AATTATCCGAAAAAAAAAGAGAAGAGTTATATGATATCATTATGGAAAAGGCAGTCGCAACTGGAATTGGATACGCATCGCCGGAGAGGATTGATGAAATCAATATCCTTCAGGCGACCTATGAGGCAATGCGCCAGGCAATCGGGCAGCTTTGCGTCAAACCGGGTCTTTTGTTAAACGATGCAGTGACAATACCCGGAGTAGCTATCCGGCAGATACCTATTATTAAGGGGGACGCCAAAAGTATTTCCATTGCGGCGGCAAGCATTATTGCCAAGGTTACAAGAGACAGGCTTATGGTGAAATATGATGAAGTGTTTCCGGAATACGGTTTTGCATCCAACAAAGGATATGGGGCAAAGGCGCATCTGGAAGCATTGAAGAAATATGGGCCTACGGCAATCCATAGACGTTCCTTTATTAAAAATATCTGATGCGGTTTTGCCTGTTGTCTTAAGGAGGGAAAGAATTGAATCTAGCCGGTTTGTTTCAATATGGGAATAGAAATATGAAAAGCAGCGGTGCCGTAACGGGAAAGACGCAGATTGCCCCGTCAAGCGGCCAGACATCACATGCAGTGAGGAATCTGTCTGCCGGCCAGACGATTCAGGGAGAAGTGGTGGGAAAAAATGGAAGTGAAATACAAATACGGGTGGATGATGCTGTTATCACGGCAAAACTGGATGCGGATATGAATGTTTCCGTGGGGCAGAGCCTGACATTTGAAGTGAAAAATAACGCAGGGGGGCAGATTGCGCTGCGTCCGCTTTACGAAAACCTGACGCAGGACGCCAATGTGCTGAAAGCTTTAGAGGCCGCCAAGCTTCCTGTAACCGATGGGCTGGTACGGATGGTTTCCGCCATGATGGTGCGTGGGATGCCGATCGATAAAAATGCACTGGCGGATATGGGAAAGCTGATTATGGCTAATCCGGGAACCAGCCCGGAAACTTTAGTGTTGATGAAAAATCTTCAAATCCCGGCAACTCCGGAAAATATAACGCAGTTTGAAAATTACCAAAGGTTTGAACATCAGATTTTAAGCAATATGACGGATATTCTCATGGAACTTCCCAATGCATTTGCTTCTATGGCAAGCGGAGGGGACGGTAACGCCGCCGTTAGTTTTTATATGCAGATTTTACAGCTATTCACAGGAGCGGAGGCTTTGGAGAGCAACGGCGCAGCCATGCCGCCCGGTAATGTATTTACAGACATTGTGGAAGAAAGCGGTATGGAAGGAAACGGCCAGCCTGCCGGAGGCGGGAAAGTATTTTTGCCAGGCGGCAGCGAGGAGGTCCCGCCCGGCCCGGACGCTGGTTCTTTGAAGGGTGCATATGCGCAGGCGGAAAGGGAAATGGATAAAAGCCTTTTGCAATTGGCCGGGGAAGAGGGAAAACAATTACAGGAAAATACGATAGGAATGCAAAACAAGGGACTGTCTTATCCTATGCTTTTAGAGGAAATCCTGGACGGGGGCGGGCGGCGTCAGCTTGCCGCTGACCTTGGAAGGCTTGGATTTTTGCCGGAACAGCAGAAGATGGTTCAAAACGGGGAAATCCCGGTGGAGCAGCTTTTAAAAGATATTCAACGTTTCCTTACGGAAAAGGGGGATGCGGTCAACCAGAAAGATGTTTTGCATCTTTTTGCCGGCAAAGAATATAACCTCCTGCTGAGTAAGCAGATTAAACAGCAATGGCTGATGAAGCCGGAAGATGTGGCCAATAAAAATGATGTAGAAGCTTTTTATCATAGGCTCAGGCAGCAGACGGGACGGCTGATGGAAGCGGCGGGGCAGGCTGGTAAAGATATGCCTTTCACGAAGAATCTTACTACAATGCAGAACAATATAGATTTTATGAACCAGATGAACCAAGTGTTTAATTATATTCAGTTTCCCTTGAAAATGAGCGGCGGGGAAGCGCATGGGGATTTGTATGTATATACTAACCGGAAAAATACAAGAAAGGAAGATGGAAGCGTCAGCGCCTTGCTTCATTTGGATATGGAACATTTAGGGCCTTTGGATGTTTATGTGGTGATGAAAGGAACGGATGTCAATACCAAGTTTTACCTACAGGATGACAAGATGATTGATTTTATTGCCGCGCACATCCATATGTTAAATGAACGGCTGGAAAAAAGAGGGTATTCCTTCCATGCGGAAATGAAAGTAAACGAAGAGGAAGACGAAAACAGGGATGTCATAAAAAAGATAACGGCACAGGAGTCAAAAACGTCGCTTGTTGCGCAGTATGCTTTTGACGTAAGAGCATAAGCAGTTCTAAAACGAGGTTTTTGCGGGCATTTTAAGGATGGAGGAGAGGGGGATTGGTATGGATAGATACCAGAATAGGAATTATACGCTTCACCGGGCAAAAAAAGAAGGAAAGGAAGAGAAACCCAGACAGGCGATCGCCCTTTCCTATGACCCGGATGAAGAGGCCCCGAGAGTCATTGCCAGCGGAAAAGGAGCTTTAGCGGAAAGGATCATTGAGAAAGCCAAAGAAGCCAATGTCCCGGTCCATCAGGACGATAAGCTGGCGGATACGCTTTCCCGGCTCGAAATCGGCGATATGATACCGCCGGAACTATATGAGGTAGTAGCGGAAATCTTGGTGTTTGTGGATGCAATGGATAAAATTAAAGCAAAGATGGATAAAAAGAAGTAGTGCCGGATTTGTGTTGCCGCGCAGCGGCAACATGTTGGTTAGCGTGAGAAGGGCTTCGCGGCAAGCCGTTCTGAAGTGAAAATAAGGATGAAAGGCGATAAAAGGAAACGCGGTTGAATAAAAGGGCGGTAGGGAAGGAATATGAAGAAAAAGCTTGCAGATATCTGGAAAAGAGAGGTTTCCTGATCGCGGAAAGGAATTTCCGGTGCAGGCAAGGGGAAATTGATATTATAGGCTATCATGAAGAATATCTTGTTTTTGTGGAAGTTAAGTATCGGACAACGAAATATGCCGGTCATCCGGCAGAGGCGGTAACGAAGCAAAAACAGAAAAGAATATGCAGGACCGGGGATTATTACCGTTATAAGCACGGGATTGGGGATCAGAGAGCAGTAAGATATGATGTGATGTCTATTTGCGGGATGGAAAACGGAATGGACATTTGCTGGTACAAGAATGCGTTTTGGCATATATTTTAAGAGAAAAGCAGAAGATAGTATTGTATATGGAGAGGACGGAATATGGCGGAGGAAATAAGCGGAAAGGATCGGATGGAATATACAGTGTACAGCAGCGTGAAGCGGAAGGAAGGCATGGGAAATCTTAAGCAGAATATGCAGGGAGGCGTAGAATATTTGACGTTTCCGCTTTTAGAAGAAACGGGAATTGTCAGGCATCTTTTTTCCACCCGTATCGGAGGCGTAAGCGAGGGAATGTTTTCCACTATGAATTTAAGCTATACCAGAGGGGACCGGAAAGAGGCGGTAGATGAGAATTTCCGGAGAATAGCTGAAATCATGGATGCAAATGTTTCTGATTTTGTGTTGCCGGATCAGACGCATACTGTAAATGTACGTAAAGTGACGGCAAAGGATAAGGGCAAGGGAATTACAAAAAGTAAAGATTATACGGATGTGGATGGGCTGATTACAGATGAACGCGGGATTATACTGGCTGCTTTTTATGCGGATTGTGTACCGCTTTTTTTAGTGGATAAGAGGCGCCGGGCTATTGGGCTGGCCCATTCCGGGTGGAAGGGGACGGCCGGACGCATCGGCGAACATATGCTTTTTGCAATGAAGGACGCTTTTGGGACAAAGCCGGAAGATGTGTTTGTTGGGATCGGCCCTTCCATCTGCAAGGACTGCTATGAAGTGGGAGAGGATGTGGCGGAGGCCTTTTCGGCCCGCTTTCCGGAGGAAATGCTTTCAAAGATACTTTTCTCCAAAGGAGGGGGAAAATATCTTTTGGATTTATGGAAGGCGAATTATTTTATTTTTTTAACGGCGGGAGTTTTAAAGGAACAAATTAGCATAACGGATATTTGTACCTGCTGTAACCCGGATTATCTTTTTTCCCATAGGGCCAGCGGAGGGAAAAGAGGGAACCTTGGGGCGTTCCTTTGTTTAGTTTAAGAAAATCTTAATGAAATTCCTATATAGGCTTTAAAAAAATATGGATATATTTAAACTTAGATTTATGCTTGCGTCCAAATTAACGGGCAAAGTAAGAGTGGAGATTAAAATGGCGAAGATTCTTGTGTGTGATGATGATAAGGAAATTGTGGATGCAATTGAAATATATTTGATGCAGGAAGGGTATCAGGTATATAAGGCTTATGATGGGGAGCAGGCGATAAAACTGCTGAAGGAAAAAGAAGTCCATCTGCTGATTATTGATGTGATGATGCCAAAACTGGACGGCATCCATGCCACGCTGAAAATCAGGGAATACAGCAGCATCCCTATTATTATTCTGTCAGCAAAGTCGGAAGATACGGATAAGATCCTGGGACTTAATATTGGGGCGGACGATTATGTGACAAAGCCTTTTAACCCGTTGGAACTGGTGGCAAGGGTAAAATCGAATTTACGCAGATATACCACGCTGGGAAACCTGAATGTGGAAAATAACGCTTTATTCCGTGCAGGCGGGCTTTGTATTAATGACGATACAAAAGAAGTGACGGTAGATGGGGAAAGTGTAAAGCTGACGCCGATTGAATATAACATTTTGCTTCTTCTTGTGAAAAACCAGGGGCGGGTTTTCTCCATTAATCAGATTTATGAAAGCATCTGGAACGAAGAGGCCATCGGGGCGGATAATACAGTAGCTGTACATATCCGGCATATCCGGGAGAAAATTGAAATTGATCCAAAAGATCCCCGCTATCTGAAAGTAGTCTGGGGTGTGGGCTATAAAATAGAAAAACAATAAAAAATTTTGGGATATCGATTTGAAGAATTATTATTTCATGAAGAGGAATCATGGGGGTTGGCATGAAAAGAAAAGTTTTAAAGCAAGATACCAGAAGAATCCTATTGATCTTACAGCATATAATGATCGTGACGGCGGCAGTTTCCATTCTGGCTGTACTGACGGGTTCCAGCGTTATGTTGACCGGAGTGGACAAAAACTATAGTTACAGTATGGATACTAGGGAAAAAGGAGATTCTTATGAAGATTCCCTTTTATTTAATCATATCTTTGGAAGGGGTGTGGCGGATGTGGCGCGTATGGCGGCAGTCCGTTCACAAATGGAAACAAATGGGCGCTTTGACGGCAATAAAGTGATTGATGTGGCTACTTTTTATTACCGTTACGAAGGAGTGCCGGAAAGATATGTGACAGCGAAATACCGTTTGGAAGATTTGATCAAATGGGCGCAATATGGATTTGACCATGAAGAAAAATGGTTTACGGGGGAACAGGCGGACGCATTTTTAAGCAGATTTAGCACATATACAGAACTTGATTACAGTTCCGGCCAGCTACAAGGAGGGATCGTGACTCCTTTTAACGCTCAATTGGATGAATATACGGAAGAATACAGCATATCCGCCAATGGGATGGAAGATGGTGAAATACTAAGAGACGATACTACGGCTTCCGTGCTTTATAACCGGTATCAGACGGTGGACGGGAGGAATATAGAAGAGTATACAGGCACTTGGAATGATTATTATGATTTATGCAAATATGTCCAGGGAACGGCGGAAGCGCTATATAAAAATTATGAAGAATATTTAAGATATAAAGAATTTTATGATGCCAATCATTCTAATTTAAGGTTTTACATTATAAAGAATATTGGGGATAGAGAAGAAATCTATACCAATCTGCCTTCGGTGGACCTATCGGAGGAGGAAATTGCGGGGCTGTTCAAAAAGTATGGAAGATATCTGTATTTTAACCCGGAGGATATGGAATTTGATACCAGTACGATGCTGGAGGAAAGCACCGTGAGGCATGTATTTAATTCCTTTGAATACGCTTATCCGGAAACAGTAAAGATATGGATTGGGGTAGATACTTCCTACACGGCGGATGATGTCTATATACAGGGCATGAAAGGATATGAAAGCTATATGCCGTATTATTGGCAGCTCATCGGCATTGCTGCTTTCTGTATTATCGCATATTTCCTGTTGTTGGTTTATTTGACGGTAATGGAGGGGCGCAGCGTTAATGGTGAAGGGGATGTGGTAATAAACCTTAATGGTATCGACCATATGCCGACGGAGTGTATGGTGATTGCGGCGGTCCTGTTGATCGGTGGGATTATCGTAGCCTTAACGTATATCTATGATTCCATGTCTCATGAATATTATTATATGGCATGGTTTAAAGCAGCGGCAGGAATTGCCGTGCTTATCTGCGAACTGCTGTTTTCCCGATTTTATTATAGTCTGGTACGAAGGCTTAAGGCAGACAATTTATGGAAAGAAAGCCTGGCTTTTAAAGCAGCAAACAACGGGAAAACCATGATATGGAAGATTTATGACAATGGGGATGTGATCGTTAAGACTTGGGTGCCTTATCTTGTTTTCCTTTTGATCAATTTTATTCTTGTTCTTTTTGGATGGAAAGGCATGGCGGCTGCAGCTATTTTGGATTTGGCTTTTGGAGTGCTGATTTACCGTAATACGAAGGACAGGCAGCGTATTGTGGAGGGGATTGAGAAAATACGGGAAGGCGATTTTAAGCATAAAGTGGATGAGGAAAAACTCCATGGAGATAATTTGGCGCTGGCCCGGGCGGTAAACAGTATCGGGGAAGGGATCCGCGTAGCTGTAGAGACGAGTATGAAAGATGAACGGTTAAAGGCAGATCTGATTACCAATGTATCCCATGATATTAAGACTCCATTGACTTCAATTATCAATTATGTGGATTTGATTAAAAGGGAAAATATTGAAAGCGATAAAGTAAAGGGGTATGTGAACGTTCTGGATTCAAAATCCCAGAGGCTGAAGCAGCTTACAGATGATCTGGTGGAAGCTTCCAAAATTTCTTCAGGGAATATCTCCCTGCAATGGGAGACGATCAATCTGGTGGAGTTAGTAAACCAGACAATCGGCGAATTCTCGGAAAGATTTGAACAGAAACATCTAACAGCTATTTTCCAATGTATGCACGGGAGCCTGTTCATTCGGGCGGACAGCCGCAGGATCTGGCGGGTGGTGGAGAACTTATTTAATAATATCGTTAAGTATGCTATGGAAGGGACCCGTATCTATATAGATATGGCGGAACGGGAAGATGGCAATGGAAAAAAATATGTGGAGTTTTCCCTTAAGAATATTTCTGCACAGCCGCTGAATATCAATGCTGATGAACTGACAGAGAGATTTATACGGGGGGACGTGGCGCGGAGTACGGAGGGAAGCGGCCTTGGGCTTTCTATAGCCAAGAATCTGACAGAACTTCAAAACGGAACATTTAAAATTGTTCTGGACGGGGATTTGTTTAAAGTGGTTTTGGCATTTGAACTGCTTGGCTGATGAGGTTTTCCTATATAACCCTCCGGGAGGAT
Organism: uncultured Lachnospiraceae bacterium; assembly: GCA_948470755.1. Taxonomy (GTDB): domain Bacteria; phylum Bacillota; class Clostridia; order Lachnospirales; family Lachnospiraceae; genus Kineothrix. The sequence goes on from CAOKPU010000089.1 coordinate 7,489, forward strand.
GCGCACTGCGCACAAGAGGGAAATGGCTGTTGCTGCAGCCGCGCTCCGGCGCGAGTGTGCGTCTTGACGCACACTTTTTTACCTATAAGGATTCGGGCGTCAAAAGGCTCATCCGGCGGCCCCGTCTGGCAGATGGCACAAAAGATTTGTGCG
>CAOKPU010000090.1 GCA_948470755.1 uncultured Lachnospiraceae bacterium
CGCGAAGCGGAATCATGGTGGTTAGTGTGAGAAGAAGTTCTAAAGCTCAACAGCAGTGGCTGTTTCGCCAAGAACTTCTACGACTTGCTTTGCAAGTCTTTCCCACATCCTGAATTGAGTACCCGCAAAAGCGGGCAAATGGGAGTTAGAACCGGGGATGCGTCCTGATCGCAGTAAACTGCTCTGACAGGGAGGATTAGTATGGAATGGGGTATTAGTTTAATTTTTATAATCATATGTACAATATTCGACATTAGGAAAAAAGAAATCCCGGTATTTTTAATCGGATTGTTCGGCTGTATTTCCATTTTAACGATTGGGATTATCGGGGAAAAGACGTGGGCTGATATTGCATGTTCGTTAGTGCCGGGAAGCATTCTTTTATTGTTAAGCCTATGTACAAGAGAAAGCATTGGATATGGTGATGGAATGGTGGCGTTAGTCCTGGGTATATTGATGGGTTATGGGGAATGTATAGCTATTATAATAATTGGGCTGATGGGCTCGGCGGTTTGTGCTTTGATATTGCTGGCCTGTGGAAAGGTAAAGGGGAAAAGCAGACTGCCTTTTCTCCCGTTTTTGGCGGTTGGACTGGGGGTATTTTATATTGCGCAAAAGAACATTTAAAAAAGCAGGAGGTTATTTTACAGTAGAAGCAAGCATGGTAGTACCTTTGGTGATTTTCCTGATCAGTTTTATTTTTTATCTGACTTTTTATCTATATAACCGTTGTGTTGTTTCTCAAGACAGTTATATCCTTGCTTTCCGTGGAAGTGTATGCAGCGGTTATGGAAATAGTGATTCGATAAGCCGGGTTTGTAAAAAAAGCCCCGGAGAAATTGAGGATTGCATCATTGGGCAATGCGGCAGGCAGTTAGGGGAAAAATATATGGGGATACATTCGCTGATCAGCACCGCAAAAGCGGATAAAAAAAGAGTGACGGTAGAAATATCAGGAACAATGGCAGTGGCTTTGCCGGAACAAATATTATGGGAGAAAAAATGGGGGTTTTACGGCAAAGGACAGGCGGAAAGAATATGCCCGACGCAGTGTATCCGTAATGTCAGGCTGTTAAAAAGAATGAAAAATAAACTGGATGAAAGTATAGGGACAAAGTAGGGGTGAAGTATGTTGAATGTAAAATATTATAAAGATTTCAATCATAATTTCTTAATTATAAACAATAAAGTAAGCGAAAAAGAGCAGAACTATCAGTATAAAATGTTAAGTAACAATAAATTAAAGCATCTTTTAGAATGCAAAATCAGATATGTGGACGAGGAATGCAGTTTTTATTATGAAATCAGTTCCAGACAGAATTTGAAAAGCATATTTGATAAAGAAGAAATAGAATATGGGCAGCTTTATCATTTATTGGAACATATAAAAGAAACCCTGGATGAACTGGATCATTTTTTGCTGGATGGCCGCTGTCTGCTGTTGAACCCGGAGTATATCTTTACGGAGCCGGAAACGAGAGAATATTTTTTCTTATATTATCCATGTATGGAAGAAACGGAAAGACAAGCCGCCTTGGTATCATTGGCGGAGTTCCTGGTAAATAGAGTGACACATGAACAGGAAGAAACGATGGGAATTGTATATAAGATTTATGAAGCCGTGCAGGATGATAAATTTATGCTGCCTTCCATTTTAAATATGTTTCATGTTTCCGCCAAAGAGCCGGAAGAGATAATTACTGCAAAGGAAGATTGGCGGGCAGAGCCGGAAGAAATAGATGTTGAAGCTTGGACGGAGGAAGATGCATGGGAGATGAAAGAGGATGAAAAATCAAATAAGAAGGATGGTTTGGGAGATCATCTGCCGGCAATAGGGATATTGGCATTTTTGTGCGCGGCGGCGGCGGCCGGGATTTTTGGCATTGGTTATTTTTTTACATTGTCTATGGAAGAAAAGTTGATATCTACTGCTGTAATCATTATTTTGATCGTTTTATCAGCATTCTTGTTTTTATATTTTATCCTTAACGTATTTAAAAGGCAAAGTGTAAAAGAAACTCCACAAGGAAGGAATAAAGTTGTGGAGATGGGGGAAGAGAAAAGAAAAACGGAATATTTATCTAAGAAACAGATAAACGAATATAAAGGAAGGGATGTAAAGACGGCATCCGTAAATATGGGAGCCGAGGAATATGGAAATACGGTATTTTTGGATATATCTTCATGTGGAAAGGAAAATAAGCTCTATGGAATAAATAAAGGCAATAAATATCATATTGATTTAAATAATCTTCCCTGTACAATAGGCAAAATGGCAGGAAGCGTGGATGTAGTTATCAAAGACAGTACAATAAGCCGGATCCATGCCCGGATCACGCGTCAAAAGGACGGGGTTTATGTAACCGATATGAATTCCACAAATGGGACGTTTAAGAATGGCCTTCGATTGGATCCTAATGAAACTGTATTGATTGAACAAGGGGACGAGCTGCGTTTTGGGAGGATGACCTTCTGTTATAGATAAAGAGTGACCTGAATTCTGCTGTAATGTATGCTGCGGAGGAATATCATTGACATGAACGAAAGGAAATGATACCCTTTACCATAATGATACATTAGTTTGCATATATGTGCGAATGGGAGACGTTATGGTAGGACAGCAGTTGGATTATTTTCTGGCAGGGGAAGGATATATGAAAATCCCTTCCGATTTACCGGAATATACCCTTTACTTCCGTGAAGAAAATAGTTATATAAATGTATTCCATGTGATACATTATGAAAAAAATTTATATATAGCCGAAGAACAGTATCGGTATATGAAGGATAAGATTAAAAAAATGTTTATGGGCAAGGGCAGCATTCATGATATCCATATTTTAACCCTAATGGTTTGTCAAGATATAAAAAGAGCGAAGAGCCTGTGCCAGAACGATCCTTTTTGCTGGATGATCGATCCCTATGGGAATCGTCTAATGATATATGATAATCAGGTGAGCGATTTTTATGGGATGAGAAATAAGCTGGAAGAATTCCTTAATCATTTACCGGAATCCAATCAGGAGGAGTGCATAGCGGAAGAAAGGGCAAGGAAAGGGAAAAAGTGGATAGCTGGTATGCATATCCCCTATGTGACGGCTTTTTTCGTACTGGCTAATATCCTGATTTTTTTTATATGTACATTTACCAGTGATTTATTATATAATATAGGTGCATTTAGCGCAGGGGCTTTTTTGGCTGATAAGGAATATCACCGGATTGTAACTAGTATATTCCTGCATTGGGATATCGACCATCTTGTCAGCAATATGCTTGTACTGTATTATTTGGGCGAAGTGGTGGAAAAATACTTTGGACAAATAAGTTATTCCCTTATTTATTTATCAGCAGGAATATTCGGGAATCTATGTTCCGCATGGTATGAGATTCATGAAGGAGCCTATATCCATTCAGTTGGGGCGAGCGGTGCTGTATTTGGCATTATTGGTGCATTGTTTGTATTAGTGTGCATCCATAAAGGGCATTTGGAACAGATAACAATGGGCAGGCTTCTATTTATGATCGTATATTCATTATATAGTGGGTTTGCAGGGGATGGTATTAATAATGCGGCGCATATCGGCGGTTTTATTTGCGGAATAGCAATATCTTTTTTAGTTCTGGTCTTGAAAAAAAGATCCGGGCAAAGATGAGGAAAACATGATGAAAATTAATATTTATTATGGTGGAAGAGGTCTTATTGATGATCCTACCTTATTTGTGATTAATAAAATGCAGGAGGTTTTGGAGGAGCTTAGGGTAAAAGTAGAGCGTTTTAATCTGCATGAACTAAAAAACGGCATTACCACTTTACCCCAAAGCCTGAAAGAGGCAGATGGCATTGTTCTTGCAACAACAGTCGAATGGTTCGGTATAGGGGGATATATGCAGCAGTTTCTTGATTCCTGCTGGTTGTATGGGGATAAAGAAAAGATTAGCAGCATTTATATGTGTCCCATCGTAATGTCTACTACCTATGGGGAAAGAGAAGGTAAGCTGAATCTGACTTCTGCGTGGGAGATTTTGGGAGGACGCCCTTGCAGCGGCATATGCGGGTATATTGCGGATGCATCATTGCTGGAGGATAATCGGGAGTACATTGCCCTTATAGAAAAAAAAGCGGAAAATATGTACCGTACCGTGAATCAGAAGATTGTCAGCCTGCCGGCGAGCAATCAGGCGATTAGACAGATGGTATCCAAAACCCAAATTGATTTGACTCCTCAGGAATCGGAGCAGTTATCCCAATACGCATCCGATGATAAATATGTGCAAAGACAAAAAGAGGATATTCAGGAACTGACCAGCCTTTTCCGGGATATGTTAAACAGTGGGGAGGGCGAAGAAAGCGGGGAAATAATCGCACAATTAGAGCAGCATTTTAAGCCCCAGGCGGGTTTTAGGGGATCTTACAGGTTTGTCATTAACGGAAAGAAAAAGAATCTGGCGGTAAAGGTGGAAAATACAGATTTGCAATGTTTTTTTGGAATAATGGAAAATGCGGATGTGGAACTGCAGTTAGAGAAAAATACGTTGGATGAGATTGTAAATGGAAGAATGACTTTCCAGCGCGCCTTTATGTCGGGTGAAATGAAGATGAAGGGTGATTTTAAGGCACTGCGTACATTGGATCAGATCTTTTTATTTTAGGAAACCAGGATGTTAAAATTTTTTAGCCCGATTTTTTTAATCTGCCATTGAATATCGGCAAGGGGCTGGTGATGCCGGATCTTGTAAATTTAAGAAATAGGAAAGGAGCTGTATGGAGACAGCAGGGTAAAATATTTATGAGAGAAGATAACTGTATTTTTTGTAAAATAGCAAACGGGGATATTCCTTCTAAAGTGCTTTATGAAGATGATGAATTTAAGGTAATTCTTGATTTAGGCCCGGCAACAAAAGGGCATGCCCTTATCTTGCCTAAAAATCATTATGCAAATTTATATGAATTGCCGGATGAGTCAGCTTCAAAGGCGATGATCCTTGCGAAAAAAATGACGATTCATATGACGGACAGATTAAGGTGCGATGGATTTAATTTAGTTCAAAATAACGGGAAAGCTGCAGGACAGACAGTATTCCACTTTCATTTGCATCTGATTCCACGTTACAAGGATGACGGGCAGACTTTAGGATGGAAGCCGTTGGAACCGACGCAAGAGGAACTGGAAGAAATAAAGAAAATAATTACAGAGTGATAAGGCGGTGTAATATGCGTACCATACTGACATCGGTAATTACAGAAAATATTAAAGAAATGTGTGTTAAAGCCAATCATTATCTTTCAGAAGATATGAGGTCGGTTTTATATCAGGCACGTAAAGAGGAAAAAACCTCTTTAGGGAGACAGATTTTAGATCAGCTTGAGGAAAATCTTCAAATAGCCGGGGAAGATATGATCCCCATTTGTCAGGATACAGGCATGGCAGTCGTTTTTATGGAAATTGGGCAGGATGTACATTTTGAAGGCATCCTATTAGAAGATGCAATAAATGAAGGTGTACGTCTGGGGTATAAAGATGGTTACTTAAGAAAGTCCGTAGTAAGGGATCCGTTGATTCGGGAAAATACTAAGGACAATACTCCGGCGGTTATTCATTATGAAATAGTTCCGGGTGATAAAGTAAAAATTACGGTAGTTCCTAAAGGCTTTGGCAGTGAGAATATGAGCCGTGTATTTATGTTGAAGCCTGCAGACGGGATAGATGGGGTAAAAGCGGCAGTTCTTACGGCGGTAACGGATGCAGGCCCGAATGCCTGTCCCCCTATGGTCGTTGGTGTAGGGGTTGGCGGTACTTTTGAAAAATGTGCGTGGATGGCAAAAAAAGCTTTGACAAGACCGGTGGATCAACGTTCCGGGATTCCTTATGTAAAAGAGATGGAGGAGGAGCTGTTGGATAAAATCAATAAAACGGGGATCGGGCCAGGCGGGCTTGGCGGAAGCGTTACAGCATTTGCGGTAAATATTGAAACATATCCGACACATATTGCAGGGCTTCCGGTTGCCGTAAATATATGCTGTCATGTGAACCGGCATGTGGCCAGGACGCTTTAGCTAAAGGAAGGAGTGCGGATGGATAAGTATGTAAAAGCGCCATTATGCGATGAGGCTGTAAAGGGACTCCGGGCAGGCGATTATGTATATATTACAGGAACTATTTATACAGCCAGGGATGCTGCGCATAAGAGAATGGATGAATCATTAAAGAAAGGGGAAGATCTTCCGATTTCTTTACATGGGAATATTATATATTATATGGGGCCGTCGCCGGCAAGGGAAGGCCGCATAATAGGCTCGGCAGGGCCAACGACGGCCAGCCGGATGGATAAGTATACAGCCGGGTTTCTTGATAATGGTTTAAAGGGAATGATAGGGAAAGGAAGGCGTTCCCGGGAAGTGGTAGAAAGCATTAAGAAAAATAATGCGGTTTATTTTGCGGCAGTAGGAGGAGCAGGAGCTTTATTATCACGTTCTATTATCAGTTCAAAAATAATAGCATATGACGATCTGGGAACAGAGGCCGTCAGGGAACTTCAGGTGGTAAATTTCCCGGTTATTGTAGTAATTGATCCGGAAGGTAATGATTTATATGAAATAGCCGTTAAAAATTTTAAAGAAAATATTTAATATTATTATCTAATTAGGAAGATGAAATTATGTATAGAATAATAATGATGGTATCGCGGCTGTTTCTAAAAGCCCCTTTCTATCTTTTGCAGATATGGTGGTGTGGAAAAAGCAGTAAAGTAAGTTTTGAGGATGCGTATGCCTGCGTGAAAAAAGTAACCATAGCGGCGAATAAAGCCGGAAGGGTAAAAATAGAATCTTATGGGCTTGAGAATATACCAAAAGAAAATGGATTTGTGTTTTTCCCTAACCACCAAGGGCTTTACGATGTTTTAGCTTTTCTCGAATCTTGTCCGGTCCCGTTTGCATTTGTAATTAAGAAAGAGGCCAGGAATATTATCTTATTAAAACAAGTGGTGGATGCGCTTGGATCATTATCTATAGATAGAGAAGACATCAGGCAGTCAATGAAAGTGATCCAGCAAGTGACGGAAGAGGTTAAAAAGGGAAAGAATTTTCTCATTTTTGCAGAAGGGACAAGGAGTAAAGCGGGGAATAATTTGCTGGATTTTAAAGGCGGGAGCTTTAAAAGCGCTGTAAAGGCACAATGCCCGATTGTTCCCTGTGCGTTAATTGATGCCTTTAAGCCTTTCGACGAAAAATCAATAAAACCGGCTACCGTAAAAATAATTTATCTTCCTCCTATATATTATGAGGAATATAAAGGTATGAAAACGATGGAAATTGCCATAGAAGTTAAGCATAGGATTGAGAATGCAATTGCCGGATATGTAAGATAAAGCTGGAATCAAATAGTCTGCCTTTTATGGATTTGGGTATTAAGGGTTCATTGGACGATCTTGTCTGGCAGATGGCATCGCCCAATGAACCTATTAACACCCGGATTTTAATAAATAAAAAATAGAAAAAAGAATTGACAAATAAATATTGACTGATGTATAATCCCATCTTTGACAGTTCATGAATAATAAAATCGCTGCAACACCAGTG
>CAOKPU010000091.1 GCA_948470755.1 uncultured Lachnospiraceae bacterium
GGGCAGTTCCGTTCTTATAACCGGCATGAGGAAAGGAAAAACAAGCTGGTGCTTTCCGTGTTTGCAAGAGAGATCGAATTCGTGGACGAAATTGGGGAAAGTACGAAATCGAACCAGATTTATCTGGATGGCTATATCTGTAAGGAGCCGGTCTATCGGAAGACTCCTTTGGGAAGGGAAATTGCCGATCTGCTTTTGGCGGTGAACCGGCCTTATGGCAAATCGGATTATATACCGTGCATCTGTTGGGGCAGGAACGCCAGATTTGCCAGCAACTTTGAAGTCGGGGCAAGATGCGCTGTCTGGGGAAGGATACAAAGCAGGGAATATATGAAAAAGCTATCGGACGAACAACTGGAAAAAAGAGTGGCTTATGAGGTTTCCGTGAGCAAGCTGGAATTAATGGAAGATTAAAAGAGAAGGAAGAAATGGTTGCTTCCAGCTTTTTTCTATGTTATTATATATTAGATATCGTCAATCGGCATGTAGTGGCGTATATTAGTTCTGGTTGGCCGCAGCGGCTGACGGACATGGGAGCTGGATATGAAAAGTGGAGCGATACATATTTATAGTGGGGACGGCCATGGCAAATCGCCGGCAGCGCTGGGAAGAGCCGTAACGATGGCATGTCAGGGAAAGAATGTAGTAATTATTCAGTTTTTAAAGGGGAAAGGGCTGGAGGATTCTGAGTTTTTAAGGCGGCTGGAGCCGGAAATCAAACTGTTCCGTTTTGAAAAATCGGACGGGGACTTTGCGGAGTTATCCGACGGACAGAAGGCAGACGAGATCATTAATATCAGAAACGGCCTGAATTTTGCAAAAAAAGTGCTTTGCACCGGCGGATGCGATCTGCTTATTCTGGATGAAGTCCTGCGGCTTATTGACAATTGCATTATTACGGTGGAAGAATTAAGGGACTTGCTGGATATGCGTTCCGATGAGGCTATGGATATTATTTTGACGGGGATTACGTTGAATGAAGAGGTCTGCTTGTTGGCGGATGAGGTAACGAGGCTGGAAACAGTGAAATATGAAGCATAGGAAATCTTGCATTGACAGTTTATTTATAGGATGCTATGATAATTTCATAGATGGAAAAGAGATAGAGGTTGCGTATTTTATCAGTAATTTTTTGGATGTGGCGGACACAGGAGAAGAAAAATGAAAGGGAAAGACGCCGAAAGGACAAAGGATCCGGCAGCTTTGTCCTTGGGTATACAGCGAATAGCTGTATAACTGTCATCGATACGATGGTGCGCTATCCGATATTATTTGGCATAATTTAAGCCGGCGCATAATGTGTCGGCTTGTTGTTTATATAAAAGGAGGAAAAGAAATGGCTGTTTTTCAAGGGGCAGGTGTTGCGATCGTCACACCGTTTAAAGCAAATGGGGAAGTAGATTATGAGAAATTCGCGGAACTGCTGGAGTTTCAGATTAAAAATGGGACGGATGCTATTATTGTATGCGGAACGACAGGGGAAGCGTCTACATTGAGCCATGAGGAGCATTTGGATGTAATCCGGTATTGCGTGGAAAAAGTAGCCGGAAGGATTCCCGTAGTGGCGGGGACTGGTTCCAATTGTACGGAAACGGCGGTTTATCTTTCTTCGGAAGCGGAAAAGCTGGGGGCGGACGCCGTGCTTTTAGTGACTCCATATTACAACAAGGCAACCCAAAAAGGGCTTTTCCAACATTTTAAGGCGGTTGCGGATTCCATTAAGATACCGGCTATTTTATATAATGTACCCAGCCGGACAGGATGCAATATAGAACCGGAAACGGTAGTGAAGCTTTGTACGGAAGTGGAGAATATTGTAGGAGTGAAAGAAGCCAGCGGGAATATATCACAGGTAGTGAAGCTAATGGCGCTTGCGGACGGGAAGGTGGATTTATATTCCGGGAATGACGATCAGATCGTACCCTTGCTGGCCATGGGAGGCAAAGGGGTGATTTCCGTCCTGTCCAATGTGGCTCCCAAAGAAACCCATGAGATGTGCGAGAAATTCTTTGCCGGGGATGTGGAGGGTAGCTGCAGGCTGCAGACAAAATCGGTGGAGCTTTGCAATGCGTTGTTTTGCGAGGTAAACCCGATCCCGGTAAAAAAAGCGTTGAACCTGATGGGAATGGGAGCCGGTTCTTTGAGGATGCCTTTGACGGAAATGGATGAAAGCAATGTCCCGAAGTTAGAGAAGGCGATGAAAAATTTCGGCATTTTATAATGTAAGGAAGGTTATTGACATGATAAAGGTAATTATGCACGGCTGCAACGGGAAGATGGGACAGACGATTACCGGTTTGATCGCAGCGGATGATGAAATAGAAATTGTGGCAGGGGTCGATGCTTTTGACAATGGAAAGAATACATATCCCGTGTTTCAGAGTATTGAATTATGTACGATAGAAGCGGATGCAGTCATTGATTTCAGCAGCGCGCCGGCGGTGGATGGGCTCTTAAATTACTGCGTTTCAAAAAGGCTGCCTTGCGTATTATGCACGACCGGGCTTTCGGAGGAGCAGCTTCAGAAAGTGGAAGCGGCCAGTGAAAAGACGGCGGTTTTAAAATCGGCCAATATGTCTTTGGGCATTAACATGTTTTTAAAGCTGTTGAAAGAAGCGGCAGGGATATTGGCGCCTGCCGGCTTTGATATGGAGATTGTAGAGAAGCACCATAACAAAAAAGTGGATGCGCCCAGCGGGACGGCTCTTGCGCTGGCGGATTCCATAAATGAAGGATTGGGCAATTCCTATGAGTATGTATATGACAGAAGCGGACGGAGGGAAAAGAGGCCGGTAAAAGAAATTGGGCTTTCAGCAGTCAGAGGGGGTACTATTGTCGGAGAGCATGATGTGATTTTTGCCGGTGCGGACGAGGTGGTTACCTTTTCCCATACCGCGTATTCCAAGGCGGTTTTCGGAAAAGGGGCGATTGAAGCGGCTAAGTTCCTTGCGGGAAAGCCTGCCGGCAAATATGATATGAGCGATGTGATCGGCAGATAATTTGTGAAGCCGGGAAGGCATCCGGATACGGGAGCCGGGATGCCTCTCAAAAAGATAAAAGACAATAGGGACGGACAGCGAGAAATGACGGAAGGAGCAATGGGCGGATGGATGATTTGGAGTTAAAATATCTGCGCAGTTTTGCGCATCAGTATCCGACGATAGCGTCAGCATCGACAGAAATCATTAATTTGCAAGCGATTCTATGCCTGCCGAAAGGGACTGAACATTTTCTGACGGATATCCACGGGGAATATGAGCAGTTTAATCATGTATTGAAGAATGGTTCCGGCTCCGTAAAAAGGAAGATCGATGAAGAGTTTGGGAATACGCTAAGCAGTAAAGATAAGAAAAGCCTGGCGACTTTAATTTATTATCCGAAAGAGAAACTGGAAATTATCCTGCAGGAAGAAGATAATATTGAAGATTGGTATAAGATTACATTGCACAGGCTGGTACAGATTACAAAAAGGGTGGCGTCCAAATATACCCGCTCTAAGGTCAGAAAGGCTCTGCCTGCGGATTTTGCTTATGTGATAGAGGAATTGATTACGGAAAAAGCGGAGATTCAGGATAAGGAAGCCTATTATAATGAAATTATCCATACGATAATACGGATTGACAGGGCGCAGGAATTCATTGTTGCTTTAAGCCGCCTGATTCAGCGTATGGTAATCGATCATCTCCATATTGTAGGTGATATATTTGACAGAGGCCCGGGCCCCCATATTATTATGGATACGTTAAGCCATTATCATTCGGTGGACATCCAGTGGGGGAATCATGATATTGTCTGGATGGGTGCGGCGGCGGGGCATCTGGCATGTATTGCCAATGTGATCCGGCTTTCGGCGCGATACGGCAATCTGGATACTTTAGAGGAGGGATATGGGATCAATCTTATCCCGCTGGCTACTTTCGCCATGGAGACTTATGCGGATGTAGACTGCGATACTTTTTCCATTAAGTACAACACGGATTATAATACGAAGGATTTAAGCCTTGATATGAAAATGCATAAGGCGATAGCGATCATACAGTTTAAACTGGAAGGCAGCTTGATTATGCGGCGGCCGGAATTCCGGATGGAGGATCGTCTTCTTTTGGATAAAGTGAATTATGAGGATAAGACGATTACCATAGGCGGAAAAAGCTATAAGATGAAAGATGTGGAATTTCCTACGGTGGATCCGGAGAATCCTTATGCCTTAAGCCCGGAGGAAGAACAGGTGATGGAAAGGCTTAAGCAGGCGTTCCTGAAATGCGAAAAGTTGCAGAAACATGTAAGGTTCTTATTTTCCAGGGGAGGGCTTTATAAAGTATATAATTCCAATCTCTTATACCATGGGTGTATGCCGATGGATGAGAATGGCAATTTTAATACCTTTACTATTGATGGGGAAAAGTACAGAGGAAAAGCATTGTATGACATCCTGGATCAGTATGCCAGGAAAGGATATTACTCCAAACATAACCCGGCGGAAATGCAGAAAGGCCAGGATATCATATGGTATATATGGGAAGGGCCTAATTCGCCGGTGTTTGGTAAAGATAAAATGGCTACTTTTGAACGATACTTCGTAGAAGAAAAAGAAACGCATACCGAAACGAAAAACAGCTATTACCGTCTTTTGGACAATGAAGATGTGATTAACCAGATTTTGATGGAATTTGGTTTGGACAGCAAGAATTCCCATATTGTGAACGGCCATGTGCCGGTGGAATTGAAAAAGGGGGAATCCCCAATCAAATGCGGCGGGAAGCTTTTGATTATAGACGGAGGTTTTTCCAAAGCGTATCAGGGTAAAACCGGTATCGCGGGCTATACTTTAGTGGCGAATTCCCATGGGATGCGTCTGGTGGCGCATGAACCTTTTGAATCGGTGGAATCTGCAATATTACATGAAACGGATATTTTTTCGGATTCTGTGATCTTGGAAACCAGCAATTCGAGAATCAGTGTGGCGGATACGGACGGCGGTGCGGAAATCAAGGAAACGATCCATCAGTTGGAAGTCCTGCTGCAGGCCTATAGGGACGGGACGATCATAGAAAAGTCTTTGTAAAGATAATAAGAAAATAAAGGGAAATGGCAATAAAAATAGGGGGAGGATTCCCCCTATTTTTGGGAATGTTATTTCTGGCTGTTATTATCCCCAACAACATCGTTTGCGACGTCGGATACGCCGTCTGCAATATCGTCTACGGCGCCTCCTACAGCATTCCCGGCATCATCAATGACGGAACCAGTGTCGTTGCTGTCGTTAGAACCGTTGGTAACATCGTTTACATTGCTGCCGTCGCCGTTGGCGTCATTGTTGTCAAGGCCGGTTCCCATGTTAGCGCCGTCATTTGCGGCATCCGCGCCGTTTCCGTCAGTGGCGGTGGATCCGTCGATAGCGGAGTCCCCGGCTGTGGTGCCGTTTGTTCCCGTTGCGCCGGAGCCGGTAGTGTTGTTTGTTCCGGCATTATCCGTTGCGGCAGAGCCATTGTTGGCATTGTCCTGCGTCGTAGCGCCGTTGTCAGCGTTGTTGGCATTCCTATTGCCACATGCAGTTACAAGTCCGAGCATGAGGACAATAAGAGAAACTGATATCAGTTTTTTGCTGTTTTTCATAATATTCCCTCCGTTTTCATAATGTTTTCATTGTCCGCTCATTTGGGCATAAGCATAAAACTTAGCAAAGTAAGCACAACATTCTTAAATGCTGTGTTAGTATTATGTGCATGGAAAAAGAAAATATGCACATTGTTTCCGTTTAGAAAAAAATGGATGATTAAAAAGCGATGAGGATAAGATTGAAAATTTAAATTTCCAATCGCGGGATTTGTGCCTGCGCGTTGCTTGTCACAAACTCGTTATATGCAAAAAGCAGCGCAGAAATGGGGATAAAAATGGAATTTAGGCCTTGTATAGATATTCATAATGGAAAAGTGAAACAAATTATCGGGAAAAGCCTGCAGGACGGGCAGGATAAGGCAGGGGAAAATTTTGTCTCCGAACAGGATGCTGCGTTTTATGCGGATCTTTATAAAAAAAGCGGGATTAGGGGAGGGCATGTGATCTTGCTGAACCCGAAAGGAAGCAGGTATTATGAGGAAACAAAGGCGCAGGCTTTGTCGGCTTTGCGGGCATATCCGGGAGGGCTTCAGGCGGGAGGAGGCATTAACGACGAAAACGCGCAGGAATATTTGGAGGCCGGAGCCAGCCATGTTATCGTGACTTCTTATGTTTTTCAAAATGGCAGGATAGAATACGGTAATCTGAACAAACTGGTAAAGAAAGTTGGGAAAAGCAAAATTGTATTGGATTTGAGCTGCCGACGCAGGGGCGAGGGATATTATATTGTGACCGACAGATGGCAGGCTTATACGGACGTAAAGCTGGAAGAAGAAGTTTTGGAAGACCTCTCTTCGTACTGCGACGAATTCCTGGTCCATGCGGTGGATGTAGAAGGGATGGCGAAAGGGATTGAGGAACCGGTGGCGGCTTTGCTGGGCGGCTGGGGAAAGCTGCCCGTTACTTATGCAGGAGGGATTCATGATTTTGGCGATTTGGAGAAGCTGAAAGTATTGGGGCGAAACAGGGTCAATGTGACGATCGGCAGCGCTTTGGATCTGTTTGGCGGAAAGATGAAGTGGGAAGAAGTGGTTTCCTATATAAATAGAATATAGAGGCGGAAAGGCCGTATGCGGTAAAAAACAGCATTCGGCCTGAATGTTTTATACAACAAAAAAGAACCTATCTGATGTAAAATAGGTTCTCTCCTTAATCCGTTACCAATGCTGTTACCATATTACAGAGTCTAACTAAATGTATTAATTATCTATATAAGAAGGCACAAGGTTGATACTGATTAATGTGGGTTATAATTGAAATTATAACTTTGTTACGTTTACAGCCTGAGGGCCTTTTTCGCCATTAACTACATCGAACTCAACAGCAGCGCCTTCTTCAAGAGATTTAAAGCCTTCCATATTAAGTCCTGAATAATGTACGAATACATCATTACCCTGCTCATCAGAGATGAAGCCGTAGCCTTTTTGGTTGTTGAACCATTTTACTGTACCTTTGTTCATGTCAGATACCTCCAAAGTTTAAATGTATCGTTTCATTATAAACGACATATTTAGAATAGCATATATAATTGGAAAAGTAAAGGAATAAATTTACTTTTTAATGAAATTGCGTAGGTTTTATTGGAAGGGCGCTTATGTTTGCAGGGATTTTCCGGTATATACTTGCATGATGGAAAAACAAGAAGCTTTATCGAAAAAATGTTTGTACAAATATAGATCATATAATGCAAATACAAACGGGAATATTCATGATATTCTATAGAAGGTTTAGAGATAATCCAATGTAAAATTCCCCTTTTACATGGGAAAAACACTTGTCTTC
>CAOKPU010000092.1 GCA_948470755.1 uncultured Lachnospiraceae bacterium
TAAGGCACAGGACTTTGACTCCTGCATTCGCTGGTTCGAATCCAGCTAGCCCAGTCTTATATGGGGTATTAGCTCAGTCGGTAGAGCACTTGACTTTTAATCAAGTTGTCCGGGGTTCGAATCCCCGATGCCTCATTAAAAAGAAGCATCTTTATCCAATGGATGGAAGATGTTCTTTTTTTGTCTCATAGGAAATCCTTTTTCGCAGTGAAGCGCTAAAGGGAGGCGCTTTCCGAAGCCCATCGGAATGTCCCGTGCAACAGAGTGCGCATAAACCTAGTGTGCGATTTGCCAGGCGGGGCCGCCGGAAGGGACGTTTGATGCCCGGATCCTATGAAACAAAACCTTCCGGGGGATGCGTACTGCCCGTAAAAGGGAAGTGGGCCCGGAGGGATAACTTTACAGTTGCCGGTTTTTGAGCCGGCGTAATACGGAATGACAAGGAGGATGAAGAATATGGAGTTACAACAGGAAAACAAAATGGGCGTAATGCCGGTGAATAAGCTTTTGCTGTCCATGTCGCTGCCTATTATGATATCTATGCTGGTACAGGCATTATATAATATTGTGGATAGTATTTTTGTTGCAATGATCAGTGAAAATGCATTGACGGCAGTATCTTTGGCATTTCCTATACAAAGCCTTATGATCGCAACCGCTACAGGGACGGGGGTTGGGGTTAACGCCATTTTATCCAAATCTTTAGGAGAGAAGAATTTTGACAAGGCGAATAAAACAGCGGTGAACGGTGTATTTCTTGCTTTTGTTTCATATCTTGTTTTTGTTGTCGTAGGGATTGCAGGGACCGGGCCGTTTTACCGCAGCCAGACAATGGATGCCGAGATTCTGGGTTATGGAGTGGAGTACCTTACGATTGTATGCGTGGCGTCGGCAGGGATATTTACCCAGATTATTTTTGAGCGGCTTCTGCAGTCGACGGGGAAAACGATTTATACGATGATAACGCAGGGGACGGGAGCGGTGATTAACCTAATCCTGGATCCTATTTTGATTTTTGGTTTGTGTGGGATGCCAAAAATGGGAGTGGCAGGAGCGGCTGCCGCAACGGTAATAGGACAGATCATCGCAGGCGTTATGGGATATATCATCAATGAGAAAGTAAATCATGAAATCAAACTGGAATGGAAAGGATTCCGCCCGGACGGGGCGATTATCGGCACGATTTATAAAGTAGGGATCCCCTCGATTATTATGCAGGCGATCGGTTCGCTGATGACTTATGGCATGAATCTGATATTAATCTCATTCTCATCTACTGCGACGGCTGTATTCGGCGTGTATTTTAAACTGCAAAGCTTTATTTTTATGCCGGTATTCGGGTTAAATAACGGGATGGTCCCGATTATTGCCTATAACTATGGCGCAGAGAAAAAAGAACGTCTGATCCGGACGATAAAATTGAGTATATTATATGCGATGGGTTTGATGGTGGTTGGTTTCCTTGTATTCCAATTATGCCCGCAAGTATTGCTGCAATGGTTCAATGCTTCGGAAACAATGATGAGCATCGGCATTCCGGCATTGCGTACAATAAGCGTCAGCTTCCTGCTGGCAGGGTTCTGTATCATTTGCGGGTCGGTGTTCCAGGCGCTGGGCAATGGGGTTTACAGTATGGTAGTCTCTATCGCAAGGCAGATTGTCGTATTGCTCCCGGCAGCATATCTTTTGGCCAGGTTAGGGAATGTGGATTATGTGTGGTGGGCGTTCCCGATTGCGGAATTGATGTCTCTGGCATTGTCCTCTTATTTCCTGTCCCGCATTTATCAAAAAATCATCAAACATATCGGGGAGGGCTGATGACTCATTTTAACGCTGTCTGGATATAAAACGGAGGAATTCGCTGGCAGACCGGTTAAGGATCAGTTCCGCCGGAAAATTTATTTCCCGTATGAGGGAAAGCGCATGGGAAAAATCCCCTATATGAGAGTGGCCGTGGCTGTCGCTGGAAAGAAGTACCGGATAGCGGTATTTTGAACAAAGTTCCAGGATCGTACGGTCATTTTCTTTTGCATTCCCACGATAACCGTCCGGCGCCAGCGAACTGTTGTTGATTTCTAAAAGCACATGCCGGTCCATGGCGGCTTCTAAAAGGCGCCGGTAGTCTGCCGGGTATTTCGCATCGTCCGGATGGGCGATGATGCGGACATAAGGATTGTCCATGGCATGGATATAGGCGTCCGTATTTTCTTTTACAGTTCCTGGGGCAAGGCATGGGAGATGCATACCGGCAATGCAATAGTCCAGTTTTTTCATAATGTCTTCCGGCAGATCCAAAGCGCCGGAAAAATCCATAATGTTTACTTCCGCTCCGTACAATACATGGATGCCCATCCGCATGGAAGGCGCCATGGACAGCCCCTGGAAATAAGAAAGGGTGCAGGAATGAGGGATGGCGGGGCCGTGTTCGCTTAAGCCCAGAAGTTTCATCCCGGCTCCGGAAGCGTATTTTATCATGTCCGTCACCGTGTCGTGCGTATAGTGCCCGCTGGAAATGGTATGGGTATGGACATCTAATTCAAAAGAATACATCATTGTTCTCCTTATTTATTAAATAAGATACTTAAATAAAACCCAAAATTATCACAAGATTATAATAGCATAAAAACAACATAAAAACAACAAAAAATATGTTGGATTAGTTGACTTTTGGATTCGACATGTTTATAATAGGACATAAGATGTGAATGCCAAAAGCCGGGCGATGGAATGATCGGCGCAAAATGCTAGGAACAGGCTTTTTGGCATCTTATAACGAGATTTTTAAGGTTCATATGGCTGGAAAAGGAATTGGCATTAAAATGGGCCGGTAGCGGAAACCAAAAGAAGCGGCCATAGGAAGGGGCTGCGGAAGGAGCGTTTATGGGATTATATCAATATGAAATTACGGATATCAAGAAAACGGAAAGGATCGACAGGCTGATTG
Source organism: uncultured Lachnospiraceae bacterium (assembly GCA_948470755.1). Classification (GTDB taxonomy): domain Bacteria; phylum Bacillota; class Clostridia; order Lachnospirales; family Lachnospiraceae; genus Kineothrix. The sequence goes on from CAOKPU010000092.1 coordinate 2,945, forward strand.
CCAACTTGTTTGCGAAAATGCCGGAAATCGAATCGGCAAGGGCCAGATTGATAACGGAGTCTTATAAGGAGACGGAAAATGAGCCGATGATCATTCGACGGGCCAAGGCGTTTGCACATATTTTGGAGAATATCCCGATTATCATAAGGGATGATGAACTGGTGGTGGGAAGCAGCACCATTGCGCCCAGAGGGTGTCAGACATACCCGGAGTTTTCTTATGAATGGCTGGAAGCCGAGTTCGATACGGTGGCAACCCGCAGCGCCGACCCTTTTTACATATCCGAAGAGGCAAAACGGGAAATCAGGGAAGCGGACCGTTACTGGAAGGGAAAGACGACCAGCGAACTGGCGACCGCTTATATGGAGCCTGAAACATTGACCGCTATGGAACATAATATGTTTACGCCGGGGAATTATTTTTATAACGGCGTGGGGCATGTGACGGTACAGTATGAAAAGGTCCTGGCGATAGGATATGAGGGCATCCGTGCAGAGGCCGCGAAATTATTGTCGGAATGTGATCTCGGCGATGGGAATTATGCAAGAAAAGCCCGTTTCCTGCAGGCGGTGATCATTAGCTGCGATGCGGTAATTGCTTATGCGGGCCGTTACGCTTCGCTGGCAAAGGAACTTGCCTCCAAGTGCGGGGATGCCGCAAGACGTGCGGAGCTTTTACAGATAAGCGCAAACTGCAGCAAAGTGCCGGCGAAAGGGGCGGAGACTTTTTATGAGGCCTGCCAGTCGTTCTGGTTTGTACAGCAGCTTTTGCAGTTGGAGTCCAGCGGGCATTCCATCTCGCCAGGGCGTTTCGATCAGTATATGTATCCTTATTATGAAGCGGACAGGAAAAAGGGTACGTTGAGCAAAGGATTTGCGCAGGAATTGATTGACTGTATATGGGTAAAATTAAATGATTTGAATAAATGCAGGGATGCGGCTTCCGCAGAAGGGTTTGCAGGATACAGCTTATTCCAGAACTTGATTGCCGGAGGGCAAAACGGGGATGGGGTGGATGTGACCAATGATTTGTCCTTTATGACGATCCAGGCGTCTATGCATGTGCAGCTCCCTCAGCCTTCCTTCTCCGTAAGGGTCTGGAACGGCACGCCCCATGAATTCCTGATAAAGGCGGCGGAGCTGACAAGGACGGGAGTAGGGCTTCCGGCTTATTATAACGATGAGGTGATTATCCCGGCCCTGATCAACAGAGGGCTTACATTAAAGGATGCGAGGGAATACAATATCATTGGCTGTGTGGAACCTCAAAAAGCAGGCAAGACAGAAGGGTGGCATGATGCGGCGTTTTTCAATATGTGCCGCCCGATGGAGCTTGTATTTTCCCAAGGCAAAGACAAAGGCGTCCAAGTGGGGGTTGTGACGAAGCCGATTGAGGAAATGACGGAGTTTGAGGAATTTTACGATGCTTATAAGGCGCAGATGAATTATATGATCAAATTGCTGGTGAACGCGGACAATGCCATCGATGTGGCTCATGCGGAACGCTGTCCGCTGCCGTTCCTTTCCTGTATGGTGGACGATTGCATGAACAGAGGGCTGTCAGTGCAGGAAGGCGGCGCAATCTATAACTTTACCGGCCCTCAGGGCTTTGGCGTGGCAAATATGGCGGACGCCCTATATGCGGTAAAGACCCTTGTGTTTGATGAGCATAAGGCGACATTGAAAGAGTTTAAAGAGGCCATGGCTACTAATTATGGAAAGGGCCTGACAAAAGAAATGGTCGGGGATATGACGGCGCAGATTGCTTCAGGCTTGAAGGCGGCGGGCAAAGAGATCGGGGAAAAGGAGATTACCGCTATTATGAAGACGGTGATCGAGACGTCCGAAATGCCTGCGGTTAAGGAAAATGGGGAACGGCTGTTGAAATTGATCGATGGAGTGCCTAAGTTTGGGAATGACATTCCGGAAGTGGATGCTTTTGCGAGAGATGTGGCATATACATATACAAGGCCTTTGCAGGAGTATAAAAACCCAAGAGGCGGTATTTATCAAGCCGGGCTTTATCCGGTATCGGCTAATGTCCCGTTAGGGGCCCAGACCGGCGCTACCCCGGACGGAAGGCTGGCGGGTACTCCGGTAGCGGATGGCGTATCGCCGTCGGCGGGCAAGGATGTAAACGGGCCTACCGCAGCGGCCAATTCCGTGGCAAGGCTGGATCATTATATTGCTTCCAACGGAACGTTGTTTAATCAGAAGTTCCATCCTTCTGCATTGAGCGGAAGGGAAGGGCTGGAAAAATTTGTGGCTCTTATCCGCGCCTATTTTGACCAGAAGGGAAGCCATATGCAGTTTAACGTAGTCAGCCGGGAAACTTTGCTGGATGCACAAAAGAACCCGGAAAAATATAAACATTTGGTGGTAAGGGTAGCAGGCTACAGCGCATTGTTCACCACGTTATCCCGTTCTTTGCAGGATGATATCATCAACAGGACGGAGCAAGGGTTCGGCGCATAGGACGGAAAGGAAAGAGAATGGAAGACTATAAACAGACGAAAGGGCGCATTTTTGATATCCAGAAATTTTCCATCCATGACGGCGACGGTATCCGGACAATTGTTTTTTTAAAAGGCTGTGTACTCCGGTGCAGATGGTGCTGCAATCCGGAGTCGCAGGAATATAAGATCCAGACGATGATTGTGGCGGGAGAACCGAAGGTGATAGGACGGGATGTAACGGTAGAAGAGGTAATGAAAACGGTGGAGCAGGACCGCCCGTACTATTACCGGTCCGGCGGCGGGCTGACGCTGTCCGGCGGGGAGAGCCTTTGCCAGCCGGGATTTGCAAGGGATTTGTTGCGTGCGGCAAAGGATAGAGGGATCAATACGGCCATGGAAAGCATGGCATGTGCAAAATATGAAGTGATTGAAAGTATCCTGCCCTATCTGGATCATTATCTTTTGGACATCAAACATATGAATCCGGCAAAACACAAAGAGTTTACGGGGAAGAGCAATGAACTAATGCTGGAAAACGCTAAAAAGATTGCCCGGTCCGGGCGGACAAGGCTTAGTATCCGGATTCCCGTGATCCCTACGTTTAATGATAGCGTGGAGGAGATACGCGCCATTGCGAAATATGCAAGGGAACTGGGGAATGTGGAAAAAGTCCATCTTCTTCCTTATCACAGGCTGGGACAGGATAAATACGACGGCCTTGGCAGGGAATATCTGATGAAGGATATCGTCCCTCCTGCACCGGGGCATATGGAAAAACTAAGAAAGGCGGCGGAAATGGAATCCGGCTTAAACTGTCAGATCGGCGGATGAGGAAGGCGGCGCAGAAATGGAGAAAAACATGGGAATGCAAGGCAATTTACCGGATAATTTGTCCACGGAAGGAAAGACAAGGATTGTTCAGGAGCTGGTGCCGGGAAAACAGATCACCATTGCCCACCTGATAGCGAATCCGGATAAGATATTGTATGAAAAGTTAGGGCTGGATCCGAGCGTGGATTATTCCCGGTCGGCTATCGGGGTATTGACCATAAGCCCGGCGGAAACAGCGGTTATAGCGGCGGATATCGCAGTGAAGGCGGCAGGGGTTGAACTTGGTTTTGTCGATCGTTTCAGCGGGACTTTGATTATTACGGGGACGGTGTCGGAGACGGAAGCTTCTTTAAGAGCTGTGCTGGATTATACGAAAGAAAAAATGGGGTTTGCCGTATGCCCGTTTACCCGTACGTGAAGCCGGAGAATGCCCGGGATATGGGGGATTAATGTGAGGAAGATTATTTTGATGGGGAGGAGCGAGTGCGGAAAAACGACTTTAACCCAGGCGTTGAAGGGAGAGCATATTGAATACCATAAGACGCAATATATTAATTACTTTGACGTGATCATCGATACGCCGGGGGAATATATTCAGACGAAGCAGTTGGGTTACGCCCTGGCGCTTTATGCTTACGAGGCGGATGTTGTCGGCCTGCTGCTGTCGGCGACGGAGCCGTATTCGTTGTATCCTCCCAATATCACCTGCATGGTAAACCGGGAAGTGGTAGGGATTGTAACGAAAATCAACGAAAAAGACGCTGATCCCAAAAGGGCGGAACGCTGGCTTAGGCTGACGGGATGCAAAACAATTTTTTTTGTGGATTCTAAAAAGCAGCAGGGTATCCCGGAAATACTGGAATATCTTAGGGAAGAAGGGGATGTGATGCCCTGGGAAAAGAGGGATGGTTAAAAGAAAGGCGTGATTCTTTTATTCATCCTTCTTTCATTAAATGAAATCCGTCCGCCCGGTCCGGAGCCGGGATTTAAAATCGCCGTACAATTTCCGAAATAATTAAAAACATAGCGAAATAAGCCATATTCAACATAAAAACAAGTTGACTTATGTTGTTTTTGGTGGTATTATAAAACTACAAACAACACAAAACCAATATTTTGCATATAAATCTAAGGAGGATAAGGGAATTATGCTGAATGAGTATGAAAT
>CAOKPU010000093.1 GCA_948470755.1 uncultured Lachnospiraceae bacterium
TCTGTTTATTTTTGTTTTGGGCAGCCAACTCTTCACGAATAAGTATGGCATATCCCGCAGCTCCCTTATGTCAAAGGGTGCTAACCTGGCGCCGTAAGAAATGAGGATAGAGCTTCGCATCTTGCCGGAGACGTTTTGTAAAGGACTTCTTAATCAGATTCACAAAAAATTTACATTTTAGGGCAATAATTATACTCTCTCAACTTGCGAATATCCTCAATCGTAAAATCAGGATTTAAAACAGGTTTTTCCATAATCATCCCTCACTTTCTAATAAAACAGTAGGGTTCAGAATATCTATCGCCTTATATCCTGTCAAATTAGTAATCGCTCTTATACCATGAATCATTTTGATGTATACAATATGCTTAAAATTCCATGATATGATCAATTACATTCTGCAACAACCGCCGCTGCTATATGCTGGCAATCATCATAGCTTTCACTGGTTAATATACCCATATCAATTTTTATTAACTCTTTTTAGTAGGTAATAGTTACTCCGACAAACTAGAAGTTATCATTCATTAAAATTTAAAATCGACTTATCATATACATAGCGCTTATCAAAAATTGTTCCAAAAGTATCAATCCAAAATGGTATATATCCACATCTGCTTGCCACCATTTGTGAACCGATATTTGTTACGGAAGCAGAATAAAACGGCACAATTCCCTGTGCAAGCAACTCTTTTGTCAATACGCTCACCAAATAGGAAGCCAATCCGACGTTCCTATGCCCGATTACAACATCAACCCCAACTTCCCATACTCCATCTGTTGACGTGGTGGCTGCTCCTGCTATTCCGACTATTTTATCATTATATTTTGCGATACAAATTGCCTTTGTAGGTGTTTTTCCAGTTTTGTCAAATGATAAAGAATTTTCAAAACCGGATATGCCAATAAGAGATAAAATATCGTTACCCCAAACACAATCACTTGTATAACCGGATTTTATGTGTCCGCTATATTCTCTGTTTACATCAGGAACATAATGTATCGTTTGTCCATAGACATACGGCAATTCAAAAATTTCATCTCTGCTCCTGTTTTGCAACAGCTTTTCTATTTTTACCCGAACGCTTCTTGAAGTGCAAACAATAACACAATTCCGATATGCCAATATCTTTACAAACAGCTTGTTAGTTTCGGGATTGACTGTAAATACAGTCCCTTTTTCAGACAATGCTACACTTTCGCAATAGTATTCTTTCGATAATAATGATTCGATTGTATTCCTAATGTTTTCGTCCATAAATTTTATCCTTTTATCTCTACAAACCTGATTTGTTAAACCATCTAACATGGTTATCTTATCACAGCCACGCTCGCAATTCCATATAGTATTGCTTAGTTTTTATCCGTCATGTCCCGCGCAATCATCATTTGCCCTTGCCCGTTCCCTCCACTCAGCGCCGCCTGCCCTTTCTCCATGCTCTTTTCTCTCGTGCTATAATGTGTTATAATTATTCATAAAGGAAAACTAAGGAGGAACTATGATCGACAGTAAACTGGCGAAAGAGATTTTGTTTGGATTAGGAGCCGACCTATGTGGCATAGCAGGCATAGACAGATTTGCAGATGCACCGAAGGGCTATCATCCTTTAGATGTTTTGCCAACATGTAAGTCCGTTATTTCCTTTGGATGCCGGTTTCCGATAGGAACATTGCGCTGTAATACCCATACACCCTATACAAAAGTAAGAAATTCCATCACTCCTAAAATGGATGCAATGGCGCTTAATTTTTGTATAGAGATGGAAAAACACCAGGCCGTATGTGTTCCAATACCAACTAACGAAAGCCAATGGGACGAAAACACTAAGAGATGGCGTTCTATTATTTCCCAGAAACATGCGGCACAGGCCGCGGGATTAGGAACGATAGGACGGCACTCCTTATTGATAACGCCGGAGTTTGGCAGCATGATTTGGCTGGGTTCGGTTTTGTGCGAACAGGAGCTGGAACCTGACGAGATGAAAAAAAATATATGCAGCAACTGCAATGCATGTGTGAAACATGTCCTGTAAATGCTTTGGAGCATCCCGAAATAAAACAACAGTCCTGCTGGGATTATGCCTTTGGAGATAATAAAGAAATACAGACTTGGATTATAAACTGTCATAAATGCAGGGATATATGCCCCTATAATTTTGGCGCACAAAATTCCTTTACAAAAAAACAATAGCCCGATACATTCCCATGAAATCTGCCGGATGCCGCATGAAAGATAAAAGGGGAAAATGCAGCCTAATATCTTTTTCTCTCCTGCAGTTCCTGATACAATGCCTTATAATTCTTATATCTGACACGGCTTATCTTCCCTTCCTCCAATGCCCGCTTTACTTCACAGTCCGGCTCGTTTAAATGGGCGCAGCCTAAAAAGCGGCAGCCTGCTTCGTATTCTGCAAATTCCCGATAATATTTATGCAAATCCTCTTTTTCCATGGAAAACAACTTTAACGACGTAAAACCCGGCGTATCCATGATATAGGTATTTTCCTGAAGGGTTATAATCTCCGAATGCCTTGTGGTATGCCTCCCTCTGTCTATTTTCCTGCTGATTTCTCCCGTTTCCATACCCGCCTTAGGATTCAGGTAATTGATGACGGAGGATTTTCCCACGCCGCTCGGCCCCGCCACCGCAGTCGTCTTCTCCCGGAGCAGAGTCCGTAATTCCTCCATACCTTCCCCGTCTTTGGCGCTTACAAAAAGTATCCGGCACCCGCAGGACGCATAAGCCCTTTGAAGCATTTCTTTTTCTGCTTTCTCCGCTATATCCTGCTTATTAAAACAGATAATACTGGAAAGGCCTTGCTGTTCCATCATAATAAGAAACCGGTCCAACAAATTAAAATTGGGTTCCGGTTTCACGATTGCAAATATAATAAGGGCTTGATCAATATTCGCCACTGCCGGGCGGATCAGTTCATTATGCCTTGGAAGGATGTCGATGATGTTCCCAATCCGCGCTTTTTCCTCCAATACTTCCATCCACACATTATCGCCTACTAACGGCTTTTTCTTTTCTTTACGGAAGATCCCTTTCGCCTTACACTCATAAACCCTATCTCCCTCTTTTGCGTCTTCTCCTGCATAAACGTAATAAAAGCCGGCAATCCCTTTTATGATTTTTCCCTGTATCATTCCATCCTCTTCGCTATTGCGCGCTACATCCTTATCTCTCATATCCCCTGCCCCTTATGACTCCGGAGTAAACTGTATTTCCCTCGATATCGTTTTCTGTACGGAAGTCCCTTCCGTCGTCGTCACTTCCCCTGTCTCCGGGTTCGTATCCGTCACAGCATCGGTAGTTACCATATACGTAAAAGTAACCGTTCCGGTGGCTGAACGGATTCCTGTATAGTTTACCGAAATAGGGAAAGAAGCCGTATTGGTATTCAGCAACTGCACCCCATCCTCCGTATCAATCGTAACCGTAACGTTTAACCCGTCCCGGTATTCCGGATCCTCCGCCGCAGAAGGAGCTTCAATGCTCCCATTATAACTATAAGTAGCCTGTTTCGGCCCAATGCTTACCTGTAGGTCAATGGCTGTACCCGGTTCCACATAAGAACCTACCGAATAACTCTGATAACAGACAAGCCCGCTTAAAGAAGCATCTTCATTCGTCACTTCCGTAACGCTCCCCACCACAAGCCCGCTTTCCGTTATGGAAGCCATCGCATCCATCTCGGATATCCCGATCAGGTTCGGAACCCTAACTTTATTATCTTCCGCCCCCTGGCTGATACGGATTGTCACCGCTGACCCGCTGGGCGCTTTTGCGCCCCCTTCCGGGCTTTGGGAAATAATATCCCCCTTGGCCACAGCCGTATCATAGCTTTCCGTCCGGTTCACCACAAAGCCTTTCTGCTCTAAATTGGAAACTCCCTGCGCCGTAGACATGCCTACTACATCAGGCACTTCCACGCCGCTGGCCCCCGCACTGACCGTCAGCACAATGTCTGACTTGGAATCCACCATCTGCCCAATACCTATATTGCATTCCAGCACAAGGCCCGCCTCGAATTCATCCGTTTCCCGGTAATTGATTTCCGGCATCAGGCCAAGGCCCAGAAGTTCCGCTTTTACTTCTTCCAATTGTCTGGCTACCACCTTCGGCATTTCAACCTGGCCGGAATCCGACGCCCCTTCCGTACTCTGTTCCTGATCTGCACCATCTTTTCCAAAGGGCAATATCCCCAGAGTCCTTCCCACCAAAAATAAGACGATACAGCCAATCAGCAGGGCGGCAACCACCGCCAGAACGGTAGTGATCCTCTCCATTTTGGAATCATACTCTTCCTCGTCTTCATCGACATCCTCATCCATATCGGCCTCTTCCTCTTCATCCATGGGTTCTTCTTCCTCATACTCCTCTTCTTCCTGATATTTCCTGCGGACGTCTTTCTTAAGACGGAGCGCTTCGTCCATGGAATCCCTCCGGTTAGACTGCCTCTTAATCTGTACCATATCCTTATCGGTGATCATCCGGGTGGAAGCTTCTTCGTCCGGATTGACAATTTTTACAAAATCTTCATCCGGGTTAATCAACGACTGCTTTAGGTCGATTACCAGATCGCCCATTGTCTGGTATCGGCGGTCAGGGCTTTTCTGACAGCATTTATGCACAATCTGTTCTACGCTGACCGGGATTTCCGGGATATATTCCCTTGGCGAAGGAAGCGGCTCCTGAATATGCTTAATTGCAATCGCCACCGTAGTTTCCCCGTTAAAAGGGACCCTTCCGGTCAACATCTCAAACATGGTAATGCCTAAAGAATAGATGTCGCTCTTTTCATCGCTATAGCCTCCTCGCGCCTGCTCCGGCGATGTATAGTGTACGGACCCCATGACATTGGATGTAATCGTATTGCTTGTCGCAGCTTTGGCGATGCCAAAATCCGTTACCTTTACTTTCCCTTCCTTGGAGATGATTATGTTCTGCGGCTTGATATCCCTGTGTATAATATGGTTGTTATGCGCCGCCTCAATGCCCATCGAAACCTGGATGGCAATGCTGATGGCTTCTTTTACGGACAGCCTCGCCTTCTTTTCAATATATTTTTTCAGGGTGATGCCCTCTACCAACTCCATCACAATAAAATAAATATCATTTTCCTCACCCACGTCATAGACATTTACTATATTCGGATGCATCAGCCCGGCTGCCGCCTGGGCCTCCACCCTGAACTTGGAAACAAAATTTGCATTTTCAGAAAATTCCTGTTTTAACACTTTAACCGCTACATAACGATTCAATTTATGGTCTTTTGATTTATATACATCCGACATTCCCCCGGTTCCAATTTTTTCCAGTATTTCATACCGGTCGCCAATCATCATTCCTATTTTAATCATTTTTATAACCATGCTCCTTTTAAAGTCTGGAGATATCCGTTCCCATACACAAAACCGCTGACACGGCTCTCCGGTTAAAAGTCAAAGATTTTATCCTTTTTGGCATACCGCCTAAGGCTCTGCAAACGGTTCGATCAATATGACCGCGATATTATCCCGGCCCCCGTTATTATTTGCCGCCTTGATTAATTCTTCCGCTTTTACTTCCACATCCTCCTGACTGCTCAATATCATACGGATTTCTTCATCCTCCAGCATATTGGTCAGCCCGTCAGAACACATCAGCACAATATCCCCCGGTTCCAGTTCCACATGGAAAAAATCAGCGTTTACTTTATCCTCAGCCCCAATCGCCCTGGTAATAATATTCCTGTCCGGATGGTTTCTGGCCGCCTCTCTGGCAATGCCTCCCCTGCGTACCATTTCTTCCACAAGGGAATGATCCCTTGTTATCTGCTCTATCTTTCTGTCATTGACTACATACAGCCTGCTATCCCCTACATTGGCAACTTCCAGATACTTTTCTTTCAGGCAAGTGGCCGCCACCACCGTGGTACCCATACCTCTAAGATCTTCTTCCGCCATCGCCTTTTCCCTTATATGGCTGTTGGCAGCCTCAATTGCCTTTCTTAATATCTTTACCGGGCTTTTTTCAAAAGACCCCTCAATCTCCTCTTTTATCGTTTCGACCGCATATTTGGACGCATAATCCCCCGCATTATGCCCGCCCATCCCGTCTGCAACAATAAAAATATTGGGAAGATTACCCAAAGGCTTCTCCGATGCAAACACATAATCCTGATTTAATTTTCTCCTTTTTCCAATATCCGTAATGGAAAATGTCTTTAACACAATGAAACCTCCTGCATTAACGGTGAAGCTCCCTGCGCCTTAACTGACCGCACGCCCCATCGATATCTCTCCCCATTTCCCTTCTTATAGTAACATTTATTCCATTTTTTTCAAGTTTATTTTTAAATGCAAGCGCCTTTTGAGGGGAAGATTGAGCAAAATCCCGCTCCTTTACGGGGTTTACAGGGATCAAGTTTACATGGCAGTTCAATCCTCTGATCAAATCTGTCAGCGCATCCGCATCCTTCCCGGCATCGTTGACGCCTTCTATTAAACTATATTCAAAGGTTATCCTTCTGCCCGTCTTCTCAAAATAATATCTGCTGGCTTCCATCAAATCATCCAACGTATATTTTTCCGCGATAGGCATTATCTTTCTCCTTTTCTCGTCAGAAGCCGCATGTAAAGATAAAGCCAACGTAATCTGCAGCCCTTCTTCTGCCAGTTTCCTCATTCCGGGAACAAGCCCGCAGGTGGATACCGTCACATTCCGCTGGCTGATATGAAGGCCGTTCCCATCGGTAAGCATACGGATGAATTTTACGACATGATCGTAATTATCCAAGGGTTCCCCCATTCCCATAACCACTACATTAGAAACCCTCTCTCCTGTCAAAAGGCTGATTGCATACACCTGTTCCAACATTTCGGAAGGCGCAAGCGGCCTGACCAGCCCATCCAGCGCGGAAGCGCAGAACCGGCATCCCATCCGGCATCCTACTTGGGACGAAATACAGACCGAATTCCCATGTTTATACTTCATCCATACGCTTTCCACCGTATTCCCATCCTCCAGCCCAAACAGGAATTTCTTCGTTCCGTCCATTTCCGATTCCTGCGTACGCAGAGGCTTTAACACTGTAAAAGAGTAGTTTTCCCTACATTTTTCTCTTAATTCTTTCGAGATATTCGTCATTTGCCCAAAATCTCTCGCCAGTTTTTGATGCATCCATTCATATATCTGCTTCGCCCGAAAAGATCTTTCCCCGGCGTCCTCCATCTCTTTCTTTAGTTCTTCCAAATCCATTGATTTAATATCTGCTTTGGTACCACCCATCCTAATAACCATACCTTTCTTTCGTCCTGTAAGCTTTTGCCCGTCTCCAACAGCATCCCGGCGCAAATCCTGATGAAAAATGCCTGTATTTTGGGCATTTTTCGGTGTGAGAA
>CAOKPU010000094.1 GCA_948470755.1 uncultured Lachnospiraceae bacterium
CATATCCGTCTCAATCTTTGCCCCCATGACATGTCCCATATCCGCCATATAATAACTTGCCAACGTGTCCACGATGCGAAGCAGCAGATAAAGCAGCCCTAATCCTCCTATCGTCCGCACGGAAAGCTCCGCCAGCCGGTAAAGCCCTTCATTCGTAATATAGCGCATAATAAGCGGCAGCACCAACTCGCATACCGTAGTCAGCGCTGCACAGAACAAATCGAAAAAAAGCGTTTTTCTGTATGGTCTGAAATATGGAAAAAACCTCTTTAGCAATTCCCCCGTCTTATACTGTCTGTTATCCATCATTCCCTGCATTTCCGCGCTGCTTTTTTCCGTTCCCCCGGCAAGCGGTCGCAGCACAGACGCAAGCCTGGGATGGAAAAATCAAAAAATCTTTCCACCGTTTCCTTGTAATTTGAAGTCAATTATATCATAACCACATACTATAAAGCAAACAATAAAGGCAGGTGAACTCATTTGTTTTTTTCTGTCTCCAAACTAATACTGCTTATCATCGCCCTTTCCGCCGACGCTTTTACCGCCGGCTTTGCCTATGGTGCAGATAAAGTAAAGATCCCTCTCCTCTCCTCCGTAATCGTGGCCGCCCTCTCGGATTTGCTGCTCGTTTCCTCCCTCATCCTGGGGAACCTCTTTAAAGCATATATCCCACCGTCCGTCACATCCCTTTTATCCTTCTCCATTTTATTCGTATTAGCTTTAGTAAAAATATTTGACAGCTCTTTAAAAAAGAAGATTAAAGAAGCCAACTGCGATGATGTGGAAGTCTTATCCCCCGCAGAAGCCCTTTCCCTTGGCTTCGCCCTTTCCGCAGATAGCGCAGCGGCGGGAATAGGGGCCGCCTCCCTGGAATTCTCCCTTCCTTTAACTGCGGTCCTCACTTTCCTCATCGGCATGATCGCTATCTGCGGCGGCGGCTTCCTCGGCCGTCTTCTTGCCTCAAAGCTGGAATTTAACTTTGCCGTCGTCGGAGGGTTTCTGCTTCTCTTTTTAGCATTTTCCAAATTAATCTGATAAAAGGCGGTTTCAGGCGCCGCCCGGCATTCGTGCCGTGCAGCGCCTCCTCATACGCTTCTACTTCCTCTCTGAAGAAGCGCTCATCATCTCCGGCAGATGGGAAGAAGGGTTTTGCCATACAGCATCAGCCCCGGGTTCCCCCTGCACTGCCGCATCATCCCAATCCGCAGGAGGTTTATTCGCTTCCTTTTTGCCCCTCTCCGCAATCCCCCCAAATAAGAGAAGTTCATGCACCACTAAAGGCATGGAGGAAAGGGCGGCCAGCCAGCCCCATTCCCGAAAGGATAGCTGCACGGTCCCGAACAAACCGACAAAATAAGGCACTTCCGTTACCAAAGCCTGTAAACCAATCCCGGCCGCACACGCAAAAATCATAGAACGATTGGATAAATGATTCATTTTAAATACGGATTTATTCACATCCCTCATACCGATCGCATGGACAAGCTGGCTCATGCCAAGCACTGTAAAAGCATGGGTCTGAGCCTTATTCAATAAATCGGGGATATCCAGCATCTTAATTAAATGATACAGGCTGACCGGCAGCCCCTGCCTCACCAAAGCTCCATAAGGCACCTGTAAAAACGCGGTAATACTGATTGCCGCGATCACCGCTCCATAACAAAGCGTACAGGCAAGCCCGCCATGGGCAAAGAGGTTTTCCCCGCTCTTTCTTGGTTTCTGCCGCATCAATCCTTCGCCGTCATTTTCATCCACGCCTAACGCCAATGCCGGAAAAGAATCCGTGATCAGATTAATCCATAAAATATGGCTGGCTTTAAGCGGGGAAGGAAATCCGGCAAGAATAGCCACCAGCATTGTAATAATCTCCCCAAAATTAGAAGAAAGCAGAAACAGGATAGCCTTTCTGATATTTTCATATATCCCTCTCCCCTCTTCGATGGCTTTCCTTATTGTTGCAAAATTATCATCCGTAAGTATCATATCCGATGCATTCTTCGCCACATCCGTACCGTTCATCCCCATGGCGATGCCGATGTCCGCCGCTTTTAAGGAAGGGGCATCGTTTACGCCATCCCCTGTCATGGCAACGATTTTCCCCTTTCTCTTCAGTGCATTTACGATTTTCACTTTATGCTCCGGCGAAACCCTGGCATATACCCTTATGTATTCCGCTTTTCCGGCAAACTCACCCTCCCCCATTTTATCCAGCTCGCTGCCGCTCAAACATTCCTTCCTGCTCTTGGCAATCCCCAATTCCCTGGCAATTGCATAAGCTGTATCCACATGGTCGCCCGTTATCATCACCGTGTCCACGCCCGCTCCCCGGAACGCCGCCACCGCTTCTGCCGCCTCCGGCCTGGCAGGATCCATCATCCCTACCAAACCGACAAAAGTAAGCTCCTTTTCTTCCGCCTCCGGCGCATCTTCCCTTACCGCTACCGCCAATACCCGCAGCGCTTCCGCCGACATCTGCCCCGCCGCGTTCAAAATATCCCTTCTCGCAGGCTCCGTTAAGGCCGCTTTCCTTCCATGGGACCATAGATATTTGGAACGCTTCAGAACCTCCTCTGTTCCCCCTTTTGTATAAGATACTCGGCCCGCCTTGCTTTTATGCAAGGTAGTCATCATCTTCCTGTCGGAATCAAATGCTTTTTCCCCTATCCTCGGATAGCTTTTTTCCACTTCTTCCCTCCGCATCCCATATTTTCCCGCAAGATCCAGCAGGGCCAGTTCCGTAGGGTCGCCAATCCTGTTCCCCTCCCCAATCACCCCGTCGTTACAAAGAACACACCCGAGCAACAATTCCTTATGTCTTCCTGCGTCTATCCCATCCACGGGAAATACCTTTCCTTCCGCATAGCACTTTTTTACAGTCATACGGTTCTGGGTCAATGTACCTGTTTTATCCGAACAAACCACATTGACCGCCCCCAACGTCTCTACGGAAGGCAGTTTGCGGATAATCGTATTCACCTTTACCATTCTGGATACGCTTAAGGCAAGCACAATAGTAACGATCGCCGGAAGCCCTTCCGGCACAGCCGCAACCGCCAAGGAAATCGCCGTCAGCAGCATATCTCCCACATCCCTTTTCTGCAGCAGTGCCACGCAAAACAGAAAGACGCAGATACAAACTGCCAGAACGCTTAACAGCTTCCCCAAATCCGCCAGCCTTCTCTGCAGCGGGGTCATCTCTTCCCTCGCTTCGCCAATCATTCCCGCAATGCGGCCAATCTGCGTTTCCATTCCCGTGGCAACCACGATCCCCTCCCCTCTGCCATAGGTCACATTGGTAGTCATATAGGCCATATTCCTGCAATCCACAATATCCGCCTTTCCCCTCGCCAGATATCCTGCATCCTTCTCCACCGGCACGGATTCCCCTGTCAAAGCGGATTCTTCGATTTTCAGGCTCATCGTCCGGGAAAGCCGCAAATCCGCCGGCACCTGACGTCCCGCCTCCAAGCAGACTACATCCCCCGGTACCAGATCCTTGGCCGGGATCTCCATCTGCCTGCCTCCCCTTTTCACAATCGCATGAGGGCTTGTCAATTTTTTCAGAGCATCGATCGCCTTCCTCGCTTTCCCTTCCTGCGCCACACCCACAAAGGCATTCACCGTAATTACCGTAACAATAATCATGGCATCTTCCATCTCCCCTAAAAACATGGATATGGCGGTCGCAACAAACAGGATAAAAATCAGGGGATCGTTCAATTGTTCCAAAAACAAGGCGATCTTCGTCTTCTCCTTCTGCTCTTTCAGCAGGTTTTCCCCATATTTCTTCCTCCTCACTCCCGCTTCCACATTGCTTAGCCCTTTCTCCGTATCACATTTTAAGATTTGCCCGACTTCCCGGACCTGCTTATTCTCATACATATTCCTTCCTCCGCTTGTACTTTGTCCTATGCTTTTATATGCTTGTACAAGTGAAAATATGTATCCCGGTAAAAAAGTGTCCTCAATGCTTTACAATTTATACACGCCTATTGAGGATCCGGGCATCAAAAGGCCCATCCGGCGACCCCGCCCGGCAGATGGCACACCAGAGTTGTACGCACTCTGTTGCACGGAACATTCCGATGAGCCTCGGAAAGCAAAAATCGTGTTCAGCAGAGGCTTCCACGATTTTAGAGTCTCCTCTCCATCGTGCAAAAGCCGTTTGTACAACTCTGGTGTGCCATCTGCCGGGCGGGGTCGCCGGATGGGCCTTTTGACACCCGAATCCTATAAGGTAAAAAAGCCAGCGGACATGATGCCCGCTGGCCAAAACAACTTTCTTTTCCTATAATCAAAAAAATTGATTATCTAAAAGCTATTCTCCCTTTCTTATCATCTATAATAAAAGTTTGCACAAGAGTTTTTCTTTTTTATCAGGCAGTGCGGACACTGCCATCTATTCCCGGCGGTGCACCCCTTCTAAACCAGTGAAGCGATCTCGAAATACCCGGTTGCGTCAGCATGTGACCAAAATCAGTATCTGAAAAATATTGAACTAGCATATATCCCATCATACCGAGCCCTCCTTTCTTCATGATTTCTGTATTTTTTCTTCCGTTCTTCTTATTCTCTCTCTTTTCTTATTTGATATTGATATTATATAATATTTTCAAGCATTTTGCAAGTATTTTCTGAATATTTTACAAAAAAACAGTGCAACACATAACGTTCAATATAAAAAGTGTTGCATTGATAATTTTTAATACCAATGCAACACCATCTGTACCATCAATCCGCCTTTTACATAAGCATATACCATTTTATAGCATACATCTTTTTATTATTCTTATTTTTCGCAACAGTTCATCCCGGATCATCGCATACCTTGAAATTGATAGCATTGCAATACATCGCCAATTGCCCTTAACCGCCGCTTTCTTTTTGTTCCATGCTTCGCTCTCCGTGAAATGATTCATTTCGATATGCCAGAAAAACATGGATGTTCCTAACCTCTCCATATATTCTCATAATTTACATTTTTCAAATTCGTGCCTTGGTAATCATAAAACGTCCCTCTAATCACAGTATTGGATATTGTTACATTGGTTCCCGAATAATTACCGCAATCCCCATTAAACGTGCAGGAATCAATTATCATATCATCCGCCGTGTGCATGGATTTATCGTTAGGATAATAAGCCGTCATAAAACAGAAATACTGCCCATAATAATCATCTTTCCCAAGTACATTAATTGTTGTATTGGTAATCCGGATATGCTTACATATCGCATCTTCCGGAATCCTGCCGCTGCTGTCCCTGTTGGGTTCAATATTAATGCCGCATTGAGGCGCCGTACCTTTTGCATCGGAAATAGTACATCCGTCAATGGTAACATTATCCGCGTCCACAATAGAAATATTGCTTCTTCTGTTATTGAAAATCTTGCAGTTCTCAATCCTTATATTATCACAGCCATATATATCATCTTTGTCATCCATCGTTCCAAGGTATATGCCGTCCCCCCAGTTGCCGGATATGCTTACATTGGAAATCCTGATGTTGACGCCATCATAAATACCAATGCCCATTCCCGACTCTCCGCCGGAACCGGTATGCTTATCGCGTTCTCCCCGGATCTGGCCGCCTGATATCGATACATTCTGAACATTTCTGATATCAATTACATTATAAGTACCCTGGGAATTGCCAACCACATCCAACACTGCCTCAGAATCCATAACCAAACTCTTATTGCTCTTAGGTTTAATCCCTTTTCTTGCATCAATTACATAAGTACCGGCAGGAACATATATCGAATCCACTCCTTCCTGCTCAAACGCGTCGTTAAACGCGTCGGTATCATCGCCCTCGTCATTAGGAACAGCTCCAAAATCTGTAACGCTTATAGGCCCCAAAGATAAACCATATTCTGAAAGCAGATTAGCAAATTCCACTGACCGTGAAAATCCGATTAGCACCCTTTCCCTGCTCATTCCGCCCGCAATCTTCTTCACCCAGTCATCCAAACCCGCCTGATCATATTCCCTGCCCATAAATGTGCGGTAAAGGACTTTTACATATTCCGTATCATCAAGTCCCTTTTTTACAAATTCTTCAGAAAAGATAAAATCTTTTGCTACGGCTTCCGGACTCATAATGTTGTCAAGAATTCTTCCGGTCCAATCCTCCATGCCTTCCGGTTCTCCCTTCCGCCCCAATGCCTGTACATAAAGACGGTGAACAAACATGGTAATCCCCTCATTTTGGTCTCTCTTATTTCCGAGCTGCATTGTCCCTCTTTTAATTCCATATGCATCACAGAGATTCTGAAACTCCTGGGAATTCACAAATCCCCGAAGGACATATTCCCGGGACATTCCCCCTTCCAGTTTGTCCATCCATGTTTTTCTTCCTCCGTCATCGGCATCTCTGTCAAAAAAGGTATGGTATAATACATCCACATAATCAGAATCACTCAACTTACGGTTTACAAATTCCTCACTTGTAATAAATCCTTGTGCGACTACAGATCCGTCAGCGCTTCCTGTCCGCAGCCTGTTCACCCAGTCAGCAAGCCCCTTTTTCTCAGCCTGACGGCCAAGCGCAACCGTATACATACGGGATACAAAGCCCGTCACTCCGTCTTCTGATACCAGCGGCTCATCTTCTGATACAACATTATTGAAAAGAAACGTCTCTGCGATTTCCTCTGTCTCTATGATTCCCTCTATCTCTGTTCCACCCAATTCGGAAGAGATAATATCCGTAACGCTTCCATCTTCTGCGGAATCGTCTTCATTCACATCCCCGTCCTCTGCGGAGCCGTCTTCATCCACGTCCCCATCCTCTGCGGAGCCGTCTTCATTCACGTCCCCGTCTTCTGCAGAGCCGTCTTCATTCACGTCCCCGTCTTCTGCAGAGCCGTCTTCATCCACGTCCCCATCTTCTGCGGAACCGTCTTCATCCACATCCACGTCCTCTACGGAACCGTCTTCATCCACGTCCCCGTCCTCTGTGGAGCCGTCTTCTGTTTCCCCTTCCGAAGGCGGCAGTTCTTCATCCGGCATCCCTTCATCAATTACAGTTTCTGTTTCCACCGTTTCTTCCGTCACTTCCCCAGCCTCTGCCGGCTCTTGCGCAAGCGCGCTAAGCGGCGTTGCCAACATTGCAATCGTTGCCAGCAGAACTAGACATTTCCTGACTTTCATTTTCTTTCCTCCTCGTATCATGAATTTGTATGTAAAAAGGTGTGTGTAACGCACACTCGCGCCGGAACGCGGCTGCAACCATTTTCCTTTTGCGCGCAGTACGCATCCTGCCGGTCTAATGTTATTTTAAACGATAGTGTAAAAAAATTCCACCCATATCAGCCGTTTTTTCCTTGCGCGCAGTACGCATCCTTCCTAAAGGCCGGATGTAACAGAATGTCGA
>CAOKPU010000095.1 GCA_948470755.1 uncultured Lachnospiraceae bacterium
TTTTGCTTTCCGAGGCTCATCGGAATGTCCCGTGCAACAGAGTGCGTACAAATCTAGTGTGCATCTGCCAGACGAGGCCGACGGATGGGCCTTTTGACTCCCGAATCCTATGATACGAAAACACCGGCATCCACATACTTTCCAGCATATGGATGCCGTATTTCAAGCATTCACCAATTCATCCAACAGCATCGGCAGCATCTTTTCAATATCCTCATCCTTAAACTGGCAAGTGCCTACCGCTTTATGCCCGCCGCCCCCGTACTTTAACATCAGCCTTCCCACGTTCACGTCCGAAGTCCGGTTCAGCACGCTGTAGCCTACGGCTACGGAACATCCCAGCCCTCCCTTTCCGCTGACGATCCATGCGGAAATATTCTGTTCCGGATACATGCTGTAAATCATAAACCTATTCCCGGAATAAATAGGATCCACTTTCCTAAGATCGGAAATAATCACATCCTTTTCCACTCTTGTATTGGCTTTTACCATCTCCTTAAATTTCTCCGCCTGTTCAAAATAAATATCAATCCTTTCTTTTACATCCGGCAAAGAAAGGATTTCCTCCGTAGTCATCGTACGGCATGCATCGATCAGCTTTTCCATCAACTGATAATTGGAAATGGTAAAGTTTCTCCATCTTCCAAGCCCGGTCCTGGGATCCATCAGAAACCCTACTAATATCCATCCTTTCGGATTTTGTATCTCATCGATTGACAAATTGCCGGAATCCACTTTATCTACCGCTTCCATCATATCCCCGAACTGAGGAAACCTCTCCTGCCCGCCGTAATATTCATAAATTATCCTGGCACAAGAAGGCGCGATCCTGCTTTCCCCTTTATACTTCCCTTCCAACTGATTCCTTTCAAATTCGCTGGAATGGTGGTCAAACCACAGCCCACAGCCTTCCACATATGGCACATTGGCAAGGCAATCATCCTCTGAAACCTCCACCAGGCCATCCTGCAGATCCTTCGGATGAGCAAATTTCCAATGGTCAATAATCCCTGCTTCCTTCAGCAGCGCCCCGCAAGCCAGACCGTCAAAATCCGACCGTGTCACCAATCTCATAACAATACCCTCTCTTTCTCTTTTTGTGTAACCCTTATGTCCATAATGCCACATCCGTTTCTCAACGTCAACCTTTCCTATAAAGGAATAAAAACGCCGGCACACAGGAAAAGCATCCCATGTGCCGACGTTCTTTGCTCCATCCATCCGGATTTTCTTATAACGCAAAATCAAAATTCTGTCCGATGCTGCGTTCACCTGCGGTCATCATACTGCCTGACATATCCGACATAACAACATCATCGATTTTTCTAAAGAGTTCATCCCAGCTCTTTGCGGTAACGGTTACTTTGTTGTTCTTATCGATCATTTCCGCTTCCCCGCTCTCTTCGGCCGAAGAACCGGTACGCTTTGCTTCCGCTTGTTCTTCTGCCTTTTTCTTTGCAGCTTTTTTCGCTTCCTGCTTCCTAGTCTGGATATTCTCTTCCCGTTTAGCGGCAATCCTTTCCCTTTGCTTTGCCAAAGACTTATCAACGACCGCAAAGAAAGATGCATTGCCATGATCGTCAAACGTCATCCCAAACGAACTTACCTTGCTTGCATTCGTTCCAAGCTTCTGTTTCATAATCTGCATCTGGGATGTAGCATTCGCAAGGATCCCTTCGTATTTTTTGCGGTATTCTTCATCTTCCGCCATCCGTTCAATCTTATCCGAATCGATCAGCACCAGCAACTCCTTGCTGCTGGCATACATTCCTTTGTTCCGTTCCACTTCCGCCTTCTTGTCAGGGGAGACAAGGACAAACTCCATGTTGGAATATTTCTTTTTCAATTGCTCATAATATTTCAGCGCTTTATCGCTGAGTTTTGGTTCCCCGATCGTCCTTCCTTTGACATCGTTTAGTTTTTCCGACGAAGCAGGGGACTGCTTATTTACCCGTTCATCCTTTTTCGTGCTATTGCTCCTCGTATTCGGGTATTCCGATGCAATCGCATTCGCATAAGCACTTTGATTTAATCCGCTCGTATTCATAGCTTTATCCTCCTTGAATCCGCTTTTCAAAGTCCCTTTTGAAAAATTTCCGGTATCTGCCATATATATCGGCGTTTTTGCGGGATATGTTTACCCCTTCCGGCCTAATGATGGAACAAACGGATCCCTGTAAACGCCATCGCCATCCCATATTTATCGCAGCATTCCACAACCAGATCATCCCTTACCGACCCGCCCGGCTGGGCAATGTATTTTACGCCGCTCTTATACGCCCTTTCAATGTTATCGGAAAACGGGAAAAATGCATCCGATCCTAACGCCACTTCCCGATTGCCGTCCAGCCATGCACGCTTTTCTTCCCTTGTAAATACCGGGGGTTTTACCTGAAAACGTTTCTGCCACTCGCCTTCCCTAAGGACATCCTCATATTCGTCCCCAATATACACATCAATAGCGTTATCCCTGTCCGCCCGTCCTAATGAATCCAGGAATTTCAGCCCAAGCACTTGAGGAGCCTGACGCAGATACCAGTTATCCGCTTTCTGACCTGCCAGCCTGGTGCAATGGATCCGGGACTGCTGCCCGGCGCCAATGCCGATCGCCTGTCCTCCTTTCACATAGCAAACAGAATTGGACTGGGTATATTTGAGCGTAATCAAGGCAATCTTTAAATCCATCAAGGCTTCCTTTGGTATTTCCTTATTCTTTGTCACCACATTGGATAAAAGCCCGCCGTCAATATCCAACTCATTCCGGCCTTGCTCAAAAGTGATGCCGTATACCTGTTTTCGCTCGACAGGAGCCGGCTCATAGGAAGCGTCCATCTGAATCACATTGTAATTACCCTTTTTCTTCGCTTTTAACAGTTCCAATGCTTCCTGTGTATAGCCGGGGGCGATCACACCGTCAGATACTTCCCTCTTGATCAGCCTTGCCGTATCGCCGTCGCATTCATCCGACAGGGCAATAAAATCACCAAACGAAGACATCCTGTCCGCCCCCCTCGCTCTCGCATAAGCGCAAGCCAACGGAGACAATTCCCCTAAATCATCCACCCAATAAATCTTCGCCAATGTTTCGTCAAGCGGTAGCCCCACTGCCGCTCCCGCCGGGGAGACATGCTTAAAGGAAGCCGCTGCCGGAAGCCCTGTCGCCGCCTTAAGTTCTTTTACTAACTGCCATCCGTTAAACGCATCCAAAAAATTTATATAACCCGGCCTCCCGTTTAAAACAGCCACCGGCAGGCTGCTCCCATCCTCCATGTAAATCCTGGACGGTTTCTGATTCGGATTGCATCCGTATTTCAACTGAATCTCATTCATTCTTTCCTATCCTTTCCTGTTCCTGAAAATAACATCACTCCACCGTTCTTTCAATGATTTTTATTTAATATCCTCGTTTCATACGTCCCGGAAACAATATCAATAAATCTTACAAACAAAGAAACCTTATTTTCTTCGTTCAGGCTTTCCCATATCATTTCCGCAAATTCATCAATATCCCCTTTTATCCCAACCAGCTTAGGTTCTCCTTCAAAACTTGGCAGCGGGCTGCCGTCATGCATATAAGTGTGTATAAAACGGCCTTCGCCCGCCGCCGGATCCTCATAGGAAAAAGTATATCTGCTGCAGGAATCCGGGTTTCCATTATTGCTTTTCAAAATAGACATGGCATAATCAAATTTCCCGTCCTCCACATGCATAATCCCCGAGATCCTGGGAGTATAATTCGGTCCATCCGGCTCAAACCTACGGCTTCTTAAAGACTGTTCAAAAGTCATCCCCCTTTCCATTCCATCATAGATGGTATCCGTCTGGTCGCCGTTTGTAACAATCGTCTTGCCCCCTGACACCCTGACCGGCGCGTAAATAATCAGACTGGGATCCTCCAACTTAGACGGGTCAAAAGCCTCCGTACGGATTCCCTGCCTCTCTTCTACAAAAATACGGTTCCGGCTGTTGGAGCTTCTGCCCATAATAAAATATGCGGCAACAGCCTTTGTCCCATCCTCCGATTTACCGATCACGATCCCCCTTCCCGGGTATGCATTCTCTTTCAATTCCTGTCCCAGCGACAATAACTTCATATTTCCTCCATTCCGCACTGCTTTCTTGTGCATCATCCATTTTTCTTTATTGTTAAAGGATTTATTTATCATGGATTTCCCCATGCAGCTCCTGTAAAGATTTCAGTTCGCTGCCTTTGTGAGTCTTCACATAATGGATTCCCTCCGCTGTCACCCTAGCTGCCGCCACCGTAGTATAATAAGGGACTTTTGCCTTAATCGCCGCCTTTCTCAAATAGCTGTCATCGTGGACGGCGTCTTTGCCAATAGGCGAATTGACTACCAACTGAATATCCCCATTGGTAATCATATCCCCGATATTAGGCCGGCCTTCATATAATTTTTTCGCCTTCACTGCCGGTATCCCTGCAGACACAATCAAATCATAAGTGCCTCCTGTGGCCACAATCCGGAAACCATCCCGGGCAAAGCTCCTGGCAGCCTCCACCACTTCATCTTTATCTTTATCGTTGACGGAAATCAACACCGTGCCTTCCAATGGGAGTTTTGACTGCGCCGCTTCCTGTGCTTTAAAAAACGCTTCCCCATAGGAACCGGATAAACCAAGCACTTCTCCGGTAGAACGCATCTCAGGCCCTAAGACCGGATCTACCTCCTGGAACATATTAAAGGGGAATACGGCTTCTTTTACCCCATAATTCGGTATCATTTGCTCTTTTAACCCCGGAACCGGAGAAGGACGGCCGGTAATCCCGGATGTGATAATCTCCGTTGCCAAAGGCACCATACGGATATTGCAAACCTTAGAGACTAACGGTACTGTACGGGATGCTCTCGGATTGGCCTCAAGCACAAAGACTTTACCGTTCTCAATGGCATACTGCATGTTCATCAGCCCTTTGACATGCATCTCTTCAGCAATCTTCCTCGTGTATTCTTTAATCGTTTCCAAATTATCACCGGATATATGCACCGAAGGGATGATACATGCGGAGTCCCCGGAATGAATGCCTGCCAATTCAATATGTTCCATCACTGCCGGTACAAAAGCATGTTCCCCGTCGCTAATCGCATCCGCTTCACATTCCAGGGCGTTATTCAGGAAACGGTCAATTAAAATAGGCCTGTCCGGCGTCACCCCTTCCGCCGCTTTCATATATTCCGCCATACCCGCATCATCATATACCACTTCCATGCCGCGCCCGCCTAAGACATAGGAAGGACGCACCATAACCGGATATCCGATCCGGGCGGCAATCGAAACCGCCTCTTCCACGGTAGCCGCCATGCCTGATTCCGGCATAGGAATCCCCAGTTTTTCCATCATTTCGCGGAACAGATCCCTATCCTCCGCCAGATCGATCACGGAAGGGGAAGTCCCCAGAATCTTAACGCCGTTCTTTTCCAGCTCCGCCGCCAGATTTAAGGGCGTCTGCCCGCCGAATTGGGCAATTACCCCCAACGGCTGTTCTTTCTTGTAGATACTTAAGACATCCTCCAAAGTCAAAGGCTCAAAATACAGCTTGTCGGAAGTATCGTAATCGGTAGATACCGTTTCCGGGTTACAATTCACAATAATCGTTTCAAAGCCCAGCCTTTTCAAAGCCATTGCCGCATGGACACAGCAATAATCGAACTCAATCCCCTGGCCGATACGGTTTGGCCCTCCGCCCAGGATCATTATCTTGGGCTTTTGGGAGGAAACCGGGTTTTTATCCTCCCCATTATATGTGGAATAATAGTAAGCGCTATCCTTTGTCCCGCTCACATGCACGCCTTCCCAAACCTCTTCTACGCCAAGTTCCATACGGCGGCGGCGGATTGCTTCTTCTTCTATCCCCAGGATCTGGCTTAAATATTTATCGGAAAATCCATCCTTCTTCGCTTTTACCAGCGCAGCATCTTCCGGCATACCGCCTTTATTCTTAAGCAGCTCCTCTTCTTCCTGCACTAATTCCTTCATCTGCTCGACAAAATAAGGCTTAACCTTTGTAATCTCATAGATCTCTTCTACCGTCGCCCCTTTTCTAAGAGCTTCATACATCAGGAAATGGCGTTCGCTTGAAGGGGTGATCAGCCGATGCAGCAATTCTTCCTTCGTCAAAGAAGCAAAGTCTTTCACATGACCCAGGCCATAGCGCCCCGTCTCTAAAGAACGGATCGCTTTTTGGAAAGCTTCCTTATATGTCTTGCCAATACTCATCACTTCGCCCACCGCCCGCATCTGAGTGCCAAGCCGATCCTCCACTCCTTTGAACTTTTCAAATGCCCAGCGGGCAAATTTAATCACCACATAGTCGCCGTCCGGCACATATCGGTCCAATGTACCATATTTGCCGCAAGGGATGTCTTTTAAAGTAAGGCCCGCAGCCAACATAGCGGAAACAAGCGCAATGGGGAAGCCGGTAGCTTTGGAAGCCAGCGCAGAAGAGCGGGAGGTGCGTGGATTGATTTCGATAACAATGATACGATCAGAAACGGGGTCATGGGCAAATTGTACATTGGTCCCCCCGATGACTTGCACGGATTCGACTATTTTATAGGCCTGCTCCTGCAGCCTTCTTTGGCATTCTTTTGAAATCGTCAGCATTGGCGCCGCACAGAAAGAATCGCCGGTATGTACTCCCAAAGGATCAATATTTTCAATAAAGCATACGGTAATCATATGATTATCAGCATCACGGACAACCTCCAGCTCCAATTCCTCCCAGCCAAGGATAGATTCTTCTACCAGGACCTGCCCTACCAGACTGGCCTGAAGCCCTCGGGCGCAGACTATTTTTAATTCTTCTTTATTGTATACGAGCCCGCCGCCGGCCCCTCCCATCGTATAGGCAGGGCGAAGCACTACCGGATATCCTAATTTTTCAGCAATTGAAAGCGCCTCCTCTACCGAATAGGCCACTTCGCTGCGGGCCATCTCAATCCCCAAACTGTTCATCGTTTTCTTGAATTCTATACGGTCTTCCCCTCGTTCGATGGCATCCGCCTGTACGCCAATGATTTTCACATTATATTTATCCAAAACCCCTGCTTTGTTTAATTCTGCACACAAATTAAGCCCGGACTGTCCTCCCAAGTTGGGAAGCAGAGCGTCTGGGCGTTCTTTCTCAATAATCTG
>CAOKPU010000096.1 GCA_948470755.1 uncultured Lachnospiraceae bacterium
CCGGTACTTAAGAATTGTTGCCAGTAATTTAATCCTTTCATCTTGTGCCCCCTAAATTTTCTGTTACTGTTAGGGTTCGCCTTTTTTATCTTTCCTATTCGGGATCTTTGGGATTATAACCGAAATTTTTCATATACAGATCGCTGTCCCTCCAGTCCTTTCTTACCTTCACCCAAAGCTGGAGATTCACTTTGCATTCCAGCATTTCTTCGATTTCCGGCCTCGCCTTGCTTCCGATCCGCTTCAACATTGCCCCTTGCTTTCCTATAATGATCCCTTTGTGGGATTCCCTCTCGCATACGATAGAGGCCTCAATATCAGCTACTATCGAAGGATTTATATTATTTTTCCCTTCCATCGCATCCGCTTTCCCGTTTCTGTCCCTTTTTCCGGAAGCTTTGCGGAATTTCATGCTCTCAATTACTACCGCAATACCATGGGGGATCTCGTCCTCCAGGCTAAGCAGGGCCTTTTCCCGGATCAGTTCCGATACAATCTGGCGTTCCGGCTGGTCAGTCACCGTATCTTCGTCATAAAAAGCTTCTCCATAAGGAAGATATTTCATAATACAGGAAATCAGCACATCCGTGTTATCCCCCTTCAATGCCGATACCGGGACGATCTCGTCAAAATCCATTTCTTTCCGGTAGGCATCAATGAACGTCAATACTTCTTCTTTCTTCACCTTATCCGTCTTGTTAATAACTAAGATCACCGGCGTTTTTACCTTTTTTAACTGTTCTATAATATGCCTCTCTCCGGCGCCGATAAATGTAGTGGGCTCCACCAGCCATAAAATAACATCCACCTCAGTCAACGACCTCTCTGCAATGCGCACCATATAGTTCCCCAGCTTATTCTTCGCCTTATGAATGCCTGGCGTATCCACGAAAACAATCTGTCCTTCTTCACAAGTATAGACTGTCTGTATCCTGTTGCGGGTCGTCTGAGGGCGATAGCTCGTAATTGCGATTTTCTGCCCTATCAAATGGTTCATCAATGTAGATTTCCCTACATTGGGCCTTCCAACCAAGGTAACAAATCCTGATTTAAAATTGTCTTTCAAAATAATCTCCTTCCCATCCCCGTATTTCGGTCACTCTTCCGTACATCTGAAACTAACGAAAAATTCTAAGGCTGCATTTCCTGCAGCCTTAACGCTTCCTCATGTCCTTCGTTCCTTACACCGGCTTTAATGAAACAATGGCTCCAGCGTCCGGAACATTCCCTTGTTTTCTTTCAGCTTTTCTTCGCCGCCCACCACGCAAAAACAATCTTCATCCATAAACGCCCGGATATGGCCGGACAGTTTGCGGATGTCTTCCGGCGTTGTTGCCAAAAGCTCATCCCTTTCCCTTTGCACGTCCGCAAAGGGAAGCTTTGTCATATAACCGGTCAGGGAGTAAAGCCCCTTCGCCGCCGGGGTCATCGGCACATCCATTTCGCTGACCGCCCCTATGACAAACTGGGTCATCGTCCGTTCATCCGCTTCAAACCCTTCAATATATTCCGCCGCCTTTTCATACACCTCCACGGTTTTCTCAAGATTCGGGTCCCTGTAGGAAACAAAATAGCTGTCCCCCGATTTTCCAAAACTGCACATACATCCGTAGGCCCCGCCTTTTACCCTTACCCGGTTCCAGAGATAATCATATCCCATCATTACTTTCAATACTTTTAAAGCCCCTGTATAGGAAAGGCCTTTCCGGATAAAGTTTCCCGCGCGGCATACATACTGCACTTGCGCCGATGTCAGGTACCCTTCGTTTTTCTTTTCCAGCTTTGGCCGGTAATTATCTTTTTCCACCGGAGAAGTAAATAACTTTTCCCTGAAAGCACGCACCAGGTTTTCCATCCCCTGTAAGCTTTTTTCCTCACCGGTATAATCCAGCATAAAATTTTCCGGCCGGAAAATACATTTTACAAGCATTTCCAGCTTCTTAACCAGATCTTCTTTTTCCTCTTCAAACCCGCCTTCTATCCTTTCCAACAAGCGGTATTGGGGAATCCCGCTTATCTGTCCTGCCACGGCAGCGGTTGGGGATATATAAGACAAAGCGCGGACTGCCGCCAAGGAATGTCCTGCCGACGCCATAGAAGCCTGCATCCTTGATTCCATCTCCGCAATTACATCATAGAGCCGTTTTTCATCCGCAAAGCTGGAACGAAGAGCGATCTCCTCCACCAGCCGGAAAACTTCCGGCATATTTTCGTAGAATGCCTTTGCCTTGATTTCCAGCATCACCTGGTACTCCGGCATATGCAGGGCGTCGATATACGTATTTGCCACAATGTTGACGCCGCCGGTCTTAATATTCGTCTCATGGTACAAATCGCCGTAAGTGTAGTTTTGAGTATCCACCATGCCAAGCACATTTTTCAGGATGCCGATATAAGCAAACAGCTCCGCCGGCACATGGCTGATATCAAACATAAAACGCAGATATCCTATTCCATCGGTATAAATAGGATGGAACAAGAACAATGTATCGTCCACATATCGTTCTTCGTTCACATAGCTTTCCGCTTCTTTTTTTATATCCTCTCTTTTTAATAAAGGGATTTTTTCCAGGTCTTCTTTCGCGTTGGGTTCTTCCTGATACCGCACCAGCCCTTTTGTCTGTCTGATGACATCCTCTATTTCTCCCTTACTAAGAGACGCTTTGTAATCCTGCAGCCTTTTTTTCAGCTCTGCGTCTTTTTTAGCCGTCAGCCCTTTGCTTGGCGCTAAAACAAGAATGGATTTATGATTATTGTTTAACAGATATTTTCGGATCAACCCTTCATAGTACCCTTTGTCCGCTTCTTCCTTCAAAACAGCGAAAGTCTCCTTCGCTTCCACATGGATCAGCGGCTTGTCATCATCGTAAAGCCAACTATCCAGGGCCTGCAGCCCGAGAATCAGCCCCTTAGGATAACTTCCAAAATCCGCTTCCCTGTATTTGAATTCAAGGTAGTTTAACCCCGCCGCCAAAGCATTTTTATCAATCCCTCTCTTTGCCTGTTCTTCCAGCACGCTTTCAATCTGACGGACAAACTCCCCCTTTTGCGCCTCTTCCGCTCCTTTTGCCACAACGGAGAAATAGGGCTGCATCACTCCATTATCGTAAGAACTGTAGATTTCCCTTCCTATCCCCTGCCGGATCAGAGCTTCCTTCAAAGGCGCCCCGGGAGCGGAACAAAGCGCATAATCCAGCACCTGAAACGCAATATACAGTTTCTTATCCAGATTATCCCCGATTACCGCATTATAGGTAAGGTATGTGTTCCCCTTTTCCGATTCCCCCTCCATGATGGAGAACTCTTTCCTGATTTCCCTTGGCGCATCAAAAGCTTCCTGTATCGTTATCCCTGAATCCACCGAAAGGGCATCGAAGCGGGAAAGATATTCTTTATCTATAAACTCCAGCTTTTCCGCCATATCCATATCGCCGTAAAGATAAATATAACTATTGGAAGGATGATAATATTTTTTATGGAAATCCAGGAAATCCTCATAGGCCAGTTCCGGGATCACATCCGGATCCCCGCCGGATTCCGTGCCGTAAGGAGTATCCGGGAACAGGGAATTAAGCACTTCCCTGTCAAGGACATCGTCCGGGGAGGAAAACGCACCTTTCATCTCGTTATAAACCACCCCGTTTATTGTTATTTCATCTTCCATATTTTCCAACTCATAATGCCAGCCTTCCTGCAGGAAGATATTTTTTTCTTTATAAATATTAGGGTAAAAAACCGCGTCCAGATAAACATGCATCAAGTTCTGGAAATCCTTGTCATTACAGCTTGCCACCGGATAGACAGTCTTATCGGGATAGGTCATCGCATTTAGGAATGTATTCAGAGAGCCTTTGGCCAATTCGATAAATGGATCCTTTACCGGAAAGTCCTTTGAGCCGCACAATACCGTATGCTCAATAATATGCGCCACCCCCGTACTGTCCTTGGGCGGAGTGCGGAACCCGATATAAAATACTTTATTATTGTCATCGTTGGAAAGCAAAGTAAGCCTGGCGCCGGTTTTTTTATGACGCAGAAAATAGCCGTAAGAGTTTAAATCCGGCGCTTGCCTCGCTTCTATGATCTCATAGCTTTTCATTTCTTCTATTTTTTGTTTCATCCGTTGATTATCCATCCTGCATTGTCCTTTCTTTATCCCCGTAAGCTGCGGTTCTGACAAGTATAGCAGTTAAACAGCCCCGCATATCTTATCCTCTTTCATCATTGCAATAAACGATCCCTGGCGCGGTTTTCCTGTTCCCTTTATACGGAAAAGCTCATAACTCCCAATTTGGAAAAAATTATTTCCCGGATTATCATTCCCAGTTGTTTTTTTCTCGCCAGGTTTAAATCCGTCAGTTCTTTCAGCGTATAAACTTTATCCTTATAACAAATCCTCACCTTCCCTGTCAGGCTCCTTTTTTCCTCCGGCAGGCTCACTTTTACCTTTACCTTAAGTTCACGGAACGTCTGATAAGAAAAACTGTCGGCTTTCATATAATAAAAATGGCTTTCCAGCGTAGTGGACGGCTCCACATCTTTTAAAATATAGCGGGATATGATCGTTTTCAGTTTGAATGCAACCATTTCTTCTTCCAAAAGCTCTTCATAACTGTACCTGGCGCCAAAATAAATAGCTCCTACATCCTGCATAACATATTTAAAATCCCTATCCTGTAATTCGTTTTGTCCATCCATACGTTCTTTACTCCCTAAGCCTGCCCTGAAGTAATATGCTCTATACGGCTGCCGCTTAAACGGAGCGCCTCCCTTATATGTTCCTCGGAAAGCCCCGCTTCCCGGGCCAGTTCTTCCACAGTTACTTTTCTTTGCAGCAGTCCGGCCAGTTCCCTGGCGGCGTCCGCCACTTTGTTCACTTTATCCGCTATTTTCTGATCGGCCCCGGATTTTGCCAGATTATCGCTAATATACCCTTCCATCGCATCCATAATCATTTTCCCAAGCATCCCTTCCGCTTCCTCCGGATGCTCCAGACAACCCAGCATAGAAACCCCTGCCGCCACCGCCACGTTGCCTTCCCCGATCAAATCCTCCAGATAAACCCCCTGCCCGCTGTATAATTTGGCAATTTCCACCACTTTAGGGAGCCAGATTTCCGCAAGCCTCGCCTGCGCCTGCTTATCCCCCGCCATAGCCGACAATGTAACGGCCTCCTGTTCCCCTCTGCCGGCTTCCTTTATCCCCTTTAATTCCTCCAAATAAGCGTCAAGATAACTCTTTTCTTCCCCGGTCAGATATTCTTCCGCATCCGGTGCTTCCCCAATCCCAATGTTATGTTTTTTCAAATAATCCGCGATTAATGCAAACTGCCCGCTTTCCAGCCCAAGATCTGCAAAAGCTTCTTCCATCTGCTTTTGCGAGATGCAATTGCCCTGTTCCTTTGCAAGCCGTTTTACTTTCTCCAATGTTTTGGCAAATACGATTTCCCTGTCCATTTCCATATCCTTTCCACTTAAGCTGTACTAATATTTTACATGCTGGTGGGTAAATAAATGTTCTTTACAATACTCATAATTGCCCTCGCATTTTGAACAGAAACGGAATTCCAGATCCGGGCCGTCATTTTCCGTCCGGCCGCAGATGGCGCATTTATGCTTTGTTACTCCTGTATTCCTTTTTACCTCCCGCTTGAATTCCTGCCGTCTTTTTACCTGCCTGGGAGACATATGGATATGATTTTTGCTGGTCGCCCAGAAAACGATAAAGTTAAGCAGGGAGGCCCCCATCGCAAACCTTCCGTAAACGTTTCCCTGAATAAAGTTTACAAGCAACAGGATCCCATAAATAATGCCAAGCACCTTTACTTTAATCGGGATGATAAACATCAGATACACCTGTACTTCCGGGAATGTAGCGGCAAACGCGAGGAAAATCGACATATTGACATAATATGTGCTGAAATACAAAGAAGCATAGTCAAAAAAGGGGCTTGCCCCGAAAAGCATGATGTTATCCGGCTGGAACAAATAACAATAGCCCAGCATCAGGAAACTTCCGGCCACCGTAAAAACCATGCCGGACAAAAGATAGATATTATATCGGTAAGTCCCCCATGTCCTCTCCAAAGTTGTTCCCAGGGAATAATAAAAATACAACATTAACAGCGTAAAAAATAAATTGCCCGATCCCGGCGGTATAACAATCCATGTCACAATCCTCCAAATCTGCCCATGAAGGATGGCGTATGGGTTCAGCGTCAGATAATACAAAATCTCCGGCGCGATCAACTGCAGCGTATAACCGAACGCATAACACATAATCAGCGTCAACGAAATATTTTTGATCGCATATTTACCGAACTTTTTCTCAAAATTGCTCATCATAGATTTTTGCCCTTTCTATCTCCTGCATCTCGTATCCATATGCATTTTCTTTCCCTATATTTTCAGCCGTAAGCCCTTATACTGAAAATATTTTACAGATATTCTAACATTCCCCTATTTAAAAGTAAATAAACTCCTTACTGTTTCTATGGCAAGTCATAAATTTTTTATTTTTTAAATGAATTCTTTACAAATTCTTAGCAATGATTCATTGCTTTTTGCAATATCGTGTCGTATAATGTCTAGGTATGCCCGGAACTATTCTGCCATACATTATAATAGGAAGAATCTGGTTTTATCCTTCCCATCCGGCATTTTCCGGCCATCCATTAACAACATCCTTTCCCATGAAGGCAATATGCAGGGAAGGAAAACAACAGCATAAAAAAGAAAGGGCGGATACTATGAATCAGTTACATTTCACTTTGGGAATCGACATCGGTTCAACCACTGTAAAAATAGCAATCTTAAATGATGCCCATCAAATATTATTTTCCGATTATGA
>CAOKPU010000097.1 GCA_948470755.1 uncultured Lachnospiraceae bacterium
CTTTTGTGCCATCTGCCAGACGGAGCCGCCGGATGGGCCTTTTGACGCCCGAATCCTATGACACAAAAAAGCGGATGCCTTTTTAAAAGCATCCGCCCATCCTAGACTTCAATTAGAATATTCTCCTTACGGAAAGAGGTGTCCTGTAGTTGGCGCTGGAAACGATGATTCCCGTCTTAGAAGTTGAGGCATGGACAATCTGTCCATTCCCGATATACAATGCCACATGCCCTGAATAGCAAACCAAATCACCTGGCTGTGCATTTGCAAGCCCGTTGACTGCAGCACCTACGCTTCTATCCGCTGCCGAAGAATGAGGCAGGCTCACGCCGAAGTTGGCATATACACTCATTACAAAACCGGAGCAGTCCGCACCGTTTGTCAAACTGGTTCCGCCGTATACATACGGATTGCCGACAAACTGAAGGGCATAATTTGCAACCGCACGGCCCATCTCGCTTCCATTGCCGGAAGCATACATAATCTGCGCGCCCGAACCGCCGTTGGAAGAATTTGATCTTTCCGCCGCCCTTCTCGCCGCTGCCTGGGCTGCCTTCCTGTCCGCTTCTTCTTTTGCTAATCTTGCTTCCTCTTCCGCCTTGGATTCGGCCTGGACAAATTCAGTGG
Organism: uncultured Lachnospiraceae bacterium; assembly: GCA_948470755.1. GTDB lineage: Bacteria > Bacillota > Clostridia > Lachnospirales > Lachnospiraceae > Kineothrix. The sequence continues at coordinate 628 of CAOKPU010000097.1, forward strand.
AAAGCGTTACGTAATCCATAGACACATAGCCATCGCCTTCCTCAATATTTACTTTTACCCAATCGTCCAATTCTTCTGTTACAACAAGCTGATCTTCAATGGGAACCATTCCTAATACCGTTGTATCCAGGCCAGGCTGTTCCCTCACCTTTAAAGTAGTCGTAGTAACCGTCGCGATCCTCGTCCCTACCTGCTTTGCTAATTCCACAGCGTCATCGCCTGTGACGCAATACTCACCTTTTACATAGCCAGTAACCGACCCCGATTTGATCTCGTACCAGCCGTCTTCTGTCTCTGAGATAAAGCTTCCCACCGATTTATCATAAAGCTTCCCGATAATTTCCCCTTCTTCGCTCGGTATGCTCCTTACATTTACATAATCATTCACCTTTGCGATAACGAGGCTCTTAAAACTTTCCTCTTCATCTTTTCTGTCCAGTTTTTTCGCTACATCTTTTAAAATCTTTTCACTGAGATTGGAAGTATCCACTTCCTTCGTCTCTTCTATTACCTTTTCTTCAATCCCAGCCCCTGTAAGATCCGCTGCGCCTGTCTGGTTTAAAACATCTGCAGCCTCCATCCGGGAACCAACTGCCGATTCGGATTCATTACCGGAAACACTCTCCGGCTGGCTTTCATCCGTTTGCCTTTCCGTACCCTCTTTTTCTATTTCCTGCTTATCGATACCCTTTTCCGTATCCGCTTCTTCTTTTATATTCTTAAGGGAAGTTGCGTTAGCTTGTAATGTATAATCCACTCCTGCAGACGGCAATACCGATGAAAGATCCGTTGCTGCATTTGCCCTTATGTCCATACTTGAAAATGCGAGAATTGCTGTGACTGCACACATAGCCATTTTCACGTTCTTTTGTCTCATAGGATGCGTCCTCCGAAAATTGTTACTTACTTTTTTAATTTGTTACAATTTTGTTACATCTGTTAAATAATATAACACTTCACGACACATTTGTCAACCTATGGTTTCTTTTCCCAATCCCCCATTTTACCGGGTTTTTACAGCTTTCTAAAATTTTAGGCAAAAAATATAATAAAAATATTTTTTCTTTTTTCATTGCAAAAAGTATTCCTGGATGCCTGAAATGGCATTGGCGCCGTCAGCAACGGCTGTAACAATCTGGCGGAGAGGCTTTTTACGTACGTCCCCTGCCGCAAAAATCCCCGGGACATTGGTCGCCCCATCTTCGCCGGCAACAATATATCCTTTCCGGTCGCAGTCCACAAGGTTTTTAAATAATTCCGTATTGGGGTGGATGCCGACAGCTATAAAAACGCCATCCATCTCCATCTCATTCGTTTCCCCCGATAATACATTGCGGGTTTTTATCTTCTCCACCCGGCCTTCCCCCAAAATCTCATCTACCACTGTATTCCATAAGATTTCCACATTCGGAAGCCCGCTTACCTTTTCCTGAAGAATCTTTGCCGCCCGCAGTTCATCCCGGCGGTGGATCAGGTACACCTTTTTGCTCGTTCTCGCAAGAAATACGGCGTCCTCTGCGGCCACATCGCCGCCTCCTACTACCGCTACCGTCCGGTTCCGGAAAAAAGCGCCGTCGCAGGTCGCGCAATAAGAAACACCCATGCCGGCCAGTTCTTCTTCCCCCGGCACTCCTAATTTGGCATGTACCGCCCCAGTTGCCGCCAATACTGTCTTTGTTTCATATTCCCCCTTTTCCGTCACAATATGGTAGATCCTATCCTCCGTCTTATCACATGCGATTAATTCAGCGGCAGTTCCCCCGCCCGTCCCGGCAGGCGCTTCCACGTTCAGCACTTCCGCCTCAAGGAACTCCACTCCCATGCGGTCCGCATGTTCCCTGAATTTCATTCCCAGATCAAAACCATTCATACCCGGCATCCCTAAATAATTATCCACTTCGTAAGTCGTTAAAACCTGCCCGCCGCTCATGGCCCCTTTTTCTATCACCAATAAATTTAAACCGGCCCGCTTTGCATATACTGCTGCCGACAGCCCGGCCGGCCCCGACCCAATAATAATCAAATCATACATTTGACCATTCTCTCCTTCCTATCCCTCGGTTTTCTTAACCGGCAGTATATCCCGGCATCTCCCTGTTTGTACTTATGCTTAAATAAGATTTTTAATTCCATCGCAGATCCTCCCTGCCACTATCGGATTATTCATTGTGAAAATATGTATTCCATCTACCCCGTGGGATATCAGCTCCACGATTTGATTCACAGCATATACCATCCCTGCATCAAACAATGCTTCCTTGCTTTCCCCGTACTTTTCTAAGATCCTTTCAAATTTATCCGGCAATACCGCCCCGCACATCGTCACCATCCGTTTAATCTGGGCTTTATTCGTCACCGGCATAATCCCGGCCTCCACCGGTGTATCTATTCCGGCAATCCTCACCTTTGAGAGGAAATCATAAAATACATCGTTATCAAAAAACAATTGAGATACGAGATGCCCTGCCCCGGCATCCACCTTTTTTTTCAGGTTGCGGATATCCGTCACCTCGTCCGGCGCCTCCAAATGTACCTCCGGATAGCAGGCCCCGCTGATATGGAAATCGCCCTGCTCTTTAATAAAGGCTATCAGTTCACTGGCATATTTAAAGTCATCTTTTATCGGCACATTCGGATTTACATCCCCACGCAATGCCAGCACGTTCTTCAAATCCGCCCGTTCCATCTGCTGCAGGATCTCCCGGATTTCTTCCTTGCTATGGCTGATGCAGGTAAGATGGACAAGCGGTTCGATCCCATAATCGTCTTTTATCTTCTTTGCCAGTCCTACGGTACGGTTATTCGTCCCGCTCCCGCCTGCTCCAAAAGTCACGCTGATAAAATCGGGATGAAGCCTAGCAAGTGTCTTTAATGTCCCGTCAATGTTTTCCAATTCCGCTTCCTTTTTAGGCGGAAATATTTCAAACGAGATTACCGGCTTCTTTTCTTCAAATAATTTTTCAATAATCATCTGTCTCTCCTCTTTTCTTCCTATTATATATAATAACTTCTTCAATCCTGCTCCGGCAGATCATAACATTCCCCTCTCGCCCAAGGGCTTCCCACATCACAGCGTCCATAATGATATGTCTTTTTCACCGTCTCCGCCTCTTCTTCCCCGGAAACCTGGATTTTCAATCTTCCCGTCTCCGTTGCTGAAAAATTCTCCAAAATCTTCAACACATTTTCAATATCTTTTTCCTCAACTTCTTTCTTCCCCATTCCTTCACCCCTCCCTTGCTTTCCGCCCTTTTAAAAGCTCCTTATTTTCTCGCTCCCATCATCCCCTGTTTTTTCTATCTTTTCCACTATAACATAATAGCTATAATTTTCATTCACCTGAACACAGACCCGGTCGCCTTTTTTATGTCCCAGAAGCGCTTTTCCAATCGGCGATTCCGTACTTACCAGCCCTTCTAAAGAATTCCCCCGCATCGTCGTTACAATTTTATATGTTTCGACCGAGCCGTCTTCTTCAAAGCGCACTTCCACAGTATTATTGACCCCGATTTCATCTTCTTTCGACTCATCGGATATGATCTCCGCAGTTTTGATCATCCGTTCTAAAAAGCGGATTCTCCCCTCATTCTTATTCTTCTCCCTTTTTGCCGCATAATATTCAAAATTTTCACTCAAATCCCCTTGCGCCCGCGCCTCTTTCACCGCCTCCAAAGCTTCCTTGCGCACCACAAGCTTGCGATATTCGATCTCCTCCTCCATTCGTTTGATATCCTGCTTTGTCAACTGATTATGCATCTTTTTTATTCCCTCCGCAATTGCTTTCCATCTTCTCCTGCCTTACGGCTTTCATAGATCCGTCTTCTTTCAAATATTATTAATCGTGCTTTCCTCTTAGCAGGCAAGCCGATGCCGCATCGTAATCCGCTAATCCGGAGGCTTTCCTGATTTTTTTTAACAGTTTTTCTTCTCCCGGAAATGAGCATCCTGCATATACCCAGAATTCTTTCATCTTAAACAATACATTTTTCTCCCCGGACATCACTTCCTTATAATCCGCATACAGCCTATCGTGAAATGCTTTCATCCTCCCTCTATCCAGCCTGCATACATCCGCATCCGCTTTCAGCCCTTCCGCCAGCATCGGGTCCATCAACAGGCCCCGTCCCAGCATAATCCTTTCTACATCCGGGAATTCCCTTTGGAACCGTTTAAAATCCTGGACAGTAAAAATATCCCCATTATAACACAAAGGATTGCGGCTTCGCTCCACTGCCTTTGCAAAAATATCCCAATTGGGTATATTATCATAATAATCCTTCTGTACTCTTGGATGGATGATCAATTCATGCAGCGGATACTGATTGAAAATATCTATCAAATGAAGGAATTCCTCCGGTTTTTCCACTCCTATCCTTGTTTTTACCGACACTTTTATCTCTATTTTTTCAAAAACCTGTCCTAAAAAGACATGAAGCGACTCCGGATCTGCAAGAAATCCTGCACCCTTTCCCTTTGCCGCTACCGTACGGGAAGGACAACCCAGATTCAGGTTCACTTCCTGATACCCGTACTTTTCTTTTAACTCCTCAGCCGCCTGCAAAAAAAGCTCCGCCCGGTTCGTCAGGATCTGCGGAACCAAATGCATTCCCTTATTATTTTCCGGAAGTACGTCCCTGACTTCCTTTGGCCCCAGCGCACGGTTTTGGTTCGGAGATAAAAATGGGGTAAAATACTTATCGACGCCGGCAAAAGCATCATGGTGCGCATTCCTATATATGTACCCCGTGATCCCCTCTAACGGGGCAAAATATATTTCCATATTCCCTCCCATCGGCCCTGCCTGTTTTCCCTTATTCTTTTTTTATGTCTTCATCTTTCAGCCCTGCAATATGTAAAGCAATCCGCGCCTGTACAGTTGCCTTGACCGCCTTGTCTTCTATCGCGTCCGCAATAGCTACGCTCTTCGCTACTTGCTTGTCATAAGTAAGTTCCTTAAAGAAATCAGCCGCCCTATCCCGCGTTTCATGCGCCTGATTAAAAAACAATACGGAAATTGCGTCTATAACCGCTCCGGGCAACACCTTGACAACAATCTCATACCATTCACTTCCCGAAGATGTACACTTGATTGCAATAATGCCTGCCGGTGATGCGATTCCAAAAACTTATATAACGAATTATCATCATTCGGATTATTATCATCTTGCAACTGAATGTAATTAATTGCAAGTAATTCCTTTTTTAATCTTTCAAAAAACTCATCTTCACTTACTCCCTCCGGCACACGGGCAACAGCTTTTTTAATTTTTTCCTCGCTTTGGCTGTTCCTGTTTTCTATTATAGCGCTTCTTAATTCCAATTCATGCATACGTGAATTATAATTCATCCTCTTATTTAAAAGCATATATCCCATTGCTGCCACTACTGTTGCAAATATTGTGATCAGTATATTGTTGTTCTCTAATAAATACGCCGTAACGTTTCCCATCGTATCACCCATTCCTCTTTTATCTACAGTTTCTTTTTATAATTCAGCATTAATCCATCCTTTACAAATATAAACTACCTATCTCTTGCATAGTTCCGAATGCATAAAATATGGCATTTTCGGAACATTTGTTAGTTACCCGTCACTTACCAATAACATTTTATAATATATTCCTTATCAATATTTTTTTAAACAGATTTCCCACACAACGTCGCTCATGTTCCTCCAGTCGCCAAATTCTCTTAATATTTCATCGGTATTCACTCTCGGCATATCCCGCAAACTCTGCAAAGGCTGATATAAAGTTGATTTCCCTGCTCCGTTGACACCTGCTATCAGTATATATTTTTTCACTAGGAAAGTTTCCTTTCTATTGCCTGACGTTGTTTCCTTTGCAACAGGAAATCACCTACCATCTCATATAAATTATTCTGAAGATTATTATAACCCAAATTCCACTAAAAGTTAAGACAAAAACTCCGCAGGAAAAACCTGCGGGGTTCTTTTTTGAATTTGTTATCAATAAAAATCAATTCAATGCCTTTATTCGGGAGTTTGACAGTTAAATATTAGAAAAAGTATTCGCAGGTATTGATTTACCTG
>CAOKPU010000098.1 GCA_948470755.1 uncultured Lachnospiraceae bacterium
GCTCTTATAGTCAGATACGTATCGGAAGGAACGAAAAGGAGCATATAACCGTGGATGAAAAAGAATTGGTGCGGCGGCTGAAAAGCGGGGATCGGGATGCTTTTGACGCTTTGTACGAAAAATATAAAAATATTCTTCTGCGAATGGCATATCTGGTAAGCGGTCAAATATTTGATGCGGAAGACATTGTCCAGGAAACGTTTGTGAAATGTTTTCTTCATATCGGGGAGCTGAAGAAGGAAGAGGGGTTTAAACCCTGGCTTTTTCAGATACTATACCGTACCGCATACCGTCAGGCGAAAAAAAGGAAACGTGAGATTCCTGATGAAGATATTGCCGTTCGGACAGATGCTACCGACGGAGTTACCTCTTTGGACCGGATCATACGGACGGAAAACGAAAGGCTGGTCAATGGAGCGGTGCAGTCTTTGGATTTTAAACACCGATCTGTGGTTGTATTGTATTACTACAATGAAATGACGACGAAGGAAATTGCCCGGATTCTGGGATGCACGGAAGGAACGGTAAAATCCCGGTTGTTCGCGGCAAGGAAAAAACTGAAAGAAAAGCTGGCAGCATGTGGGGAAGGAGGCAGAGGCCATGGAAACGTTGAAAACCGGGAAGATGTCTGCGGATTATATTTCTTGTAAAAAGGACAATGCGGGTGGAGATCCGGGAAATGAAAGGGAATGGCAGCAGAAAGAGAGAATGGTAAAAAGGACCTTACACGATATCGGCGGGAAAATAGAAGCCTCCGACAGCTTGAAACAAAGAATTGACTTTCAGTTGGGAAACAGGTTGGAAGAACGCCTGAAATGCCGGCATTCTTCATCCGGATTTGCGAGAAAGGGAATGGGTATTAAAATGAAACATATGAGTATAAAAAAGATTATAATCGGTGCGGCGGCGGCCTGTCTCATTGTGGGTACGATCGTAGTTGCAGGCAGCGGGGCCGTATCTATTACAGGAACCAGTTCTGCCATCCCGGATTACACAAAGTTTGAAGATATGGGGAAGGCGGAGGCGGAGATTGGATATCCCGTGGATGCGGTGGAAAGTTTTGGAAATGGATTCCGTTTTGATGATATCCATATTGCGGATGAAATCCTACAGGATGAGTCAGGGCAGGTCTTAGGAGAAGAAAAATCCATTAAGATTGACTATTCCAAGGGAAAAGAAGAAGTGACCGTCTTTGCAAGGAAGATATTGCCAGGGGAGAATGTGGAAGGCTGGATGAATACGGATGCTGATAAGACATTGCAGGCGGGCGGCATTACGGTAGTATATAGCTGCGATACTTATAAAGCTGTGCCGGTAGACTATGAGGTGACGGAGGAAGATAAGAAAAACATGGAAAGCGGGCATTTCCAGTTGGCTTATGGAACTGATCAGGTAGAAATAAACAAGTCGCATTATGTCGGTTGGATAAAGGAAGGGGTTATTTATACAATTCACGGATTTGATCTTTCCATAGGGGCGGATGAGATGCTGGGCATGGCACAGGAAATGATCGGAAGCGAAAATAACGGATAAAGGCAACTAGGTGGAGCCTAGCCGCCGGCGGGAAGCAACGGCCGCCATAAGAGGTTTGTCCAGAACTCTTATGGCGGCCGCTTTCGTATGACATCTGCAAAAACAACCCGTTCCCTCCCCTTGTGTTATCTGTAATGTATGTGCTATACTACAATAGTACATAATTCACAGTTTTATGAAAGGTACGGTTTAAAATGGGCGATATGGATTTTTCTAATTTGGGTCGGGAAATTGGGGATAAAATAGAGCAGTTTATCAATTCTAAGGAAATGAAGGAACTGCAGGAGAATATCCGCAATACGGTAGAAAGCCGGATGGAAGATGTCCGCAGATCGGCACAGGACGCTGCCGGTTATGTAAATAAAAATATAGAAATCCAGCGGGAAAATCTTTCGGAGAAAATCAATTCTAAAGGCTGGCGTACGGCGTCGGAGGATGCGGCTGATAGGCGGCGGTACGCCGTAAGCGAAAAACGTCAGCTTCCTGTTGTAAAAAACCCGAGCGGAAGGACGATAGGCATATTGATGACTGTATTTGGGACATGCGGCGCAGTAGCAGGCTGGATGCTGGCTTTTCTCGGATATATTGCGACGATAGTCAGCGGGGAGTTTTTTGAGGGTATGATTGTGTCCGGCGTGTTTACGATTCCGGCAGTGTTGTGTACGGTTATGGCGGTGGCGGGAGGATATTTAAGGCGCAGAGGCAGGCGGTTTAAAAAATATATCAGGACTATGGGCCAAAGGGATTTCTATTCAATTGAGGGGCTGGCTAAGGCGGTAAATAAAAATGAAAAATTTGTAATCAAAGATTTGAGGAAGATGATCGACAAAGGCTGGTTTAAGGAAGGGCATCTGGATGAACAGGAAACATGCTTTATGCTGACGGACGAGTCTTACGGGCTGTACTTAAATGCCCAAAAGGAGCTGGAACGCAAAAAAGAAGAGGAGCAAAGGCTTAAGCTGGAGAAGGAAATGCTGGAAAGGGATCCGGTAAAAAAGCAGCTTAAGTTGACGGTGGAAGAGGGGAATGAATATATCCGGCGGATACGGGAAATTAATGACGATATCCCTGGGGAAGAGATTTCCAATAAGCTTTACCGCCTGGAACGGGTATGTAAGGAAATCTTTGAACATGTGGGGGATAATCCGGATAAATTGCCTGATATCAGGAAATTTATGAATTATTACCTTCCGACTACGCTGAAGTTGGTGCAGACATATCATGAATTCAGCGAGCAGCCGGTGCAGGGGGAAAACATAAAGAAATCGAAGCGGGAAATTGAAGAAATGCTGGACAGCATTAATCAGGCGTTTGAAAAAATGTTCGATAAGCTGTTTGAAGATGATGCGCTGGATATTTCTACGGACATTTCCGTTTTGTCAACAATGCTGGCACAGGAAGGGCTTTTGGAAGACGGATTAAAAATGAATTGAGAGGGAGAAATAGAAGATGATGGAAGAAATGAAAAATGCAGAACCGGTATTGACGCTGAATCCTTTTGAAGAAATGACGGCCCAGCCGCAGGCTCCTGCAGTGCCGGAACAGAAAACGGAGGCTGCCGTAAAAGAAACCAGGGAAGCGGCGGTTTTTGATGAAAGCACGCTGACTATCGAGGAACGCAAAATGGTGAACGAGTTTGCAGACTCCATTGATTTGAAGAATTCCACGGTAGTGCTTCAATATGGGGCGGGGGCGCAGAAGAAAATCGCAGATTTTTCGGAAACGGCGCTTGCCAATGTAAGAAGCAAGGATCTTGGGGAAATCGGAGAACTGTTATCCAATGTGGTTTACGAATTAAAAAAGTTTGATGAAGAGGAAGAAAAGGGTTTTCTTGGCATTTTTAAGAAAAGCGGCAATAAGATTGCGGCAATGAAAAGCAAATATGACAAAGCGGAAGTGAACATCAATAAAATCTGCGATGTATTGGAAGAGCATCAGATCCAGTTGTTAAAAGATACTGCTATGTTGGATAAAATGTACGATTTGAATAAAAATTATTTCAAGGAACTTTCCATGTATATCCTGGCAGGAAAGAAAAAGCTGGAAAAGGTGAGAAAAGAGGATATCCCTGTGCTTATGGAAAAGGCACAGGCAAGCAGCCTGCCGGAGGATGCACAGGAAGTCAATGATTTTGTGGCGATGTGCGATCGTTTTGAAAAGAAGATCCATGATTTGGAACTGACGCGGATGGTTTCCATCCAGATGGCCCCGCAAATCCGTCTGGTACAGAGCAATGATACCCTTATGTCCGAGAAAATCCAGTCAACCCTCGTAAATACGATTCCTTTATGGAAGAGCCAAATGGTGCTTGCCCTTGGGATCAATCATTCCACACAGGCGGCGCAGGCGCAGCGCGAAGTGACGGACATGACCAATGAATTGTTGAGGAAAAATGCGGCCGTCCTGAAATTGGCTACGGTAGAAACGGCAAAAGAAGCGGAAAGAAGTATTGTAGACATTGATACTCTCAAACAGACGAATGAGTCATTGATATCTACATTGGATGAAGTACTGCGGATACAGACGGAAGGGCGGGAAAAACGCAGGGAAGCGGAACTGGAACTCCGCCGCATTGAAGGCGATTTAAAAAACCGGCTGTTACAGGTGCGGGCATAGCTTTCCCCCTAACCGGCAAGAGTGTCTTGTTTTTTGGGTATTGCAAAACGAAGCCATGGAGGGGATTGGGTGATAGAATATATTCCGGCAAAGACGATTGTCACTAAGACCAAAACTTCCGATTGGTTTGGCGTGGATTATAATATGAATATTTATAAGGGCTGCTGTCATGGGTGTATTTACTGTGACAGCCGTTCGGAGTGTTATCATATTGACAATTTTGAGAAAGTGCGGGCAAAGGAAAATGCTTTGCAGATTATCAGGGATGATTTGCGCAGGAAGGTGAAAAAAGGGGTAATCGGAACAGGGGCCATGAGCGATCCGTATAACCCGTTTGAAGAAACGCTTTGCCTGACCAGACATGCCCTGGAATTAATAGATGCCTATGAATTCGGCGTGGCTGTTGCTACGAAAAGCCCGTTAGTGACAAGGGATATTGATATATTGTGCAGCATTTTGGAACATTCGCCGGTGCTTTGTAAAATGACGGTGACAACAGCCAAGGATGAGCTGGCGGCTAAGGTCGAGCCGGGAGCGGCCGTTTCTTCGGAACGTTTCCAGGCATTGGCAAAACTACGCGATAAGGGGATATTTGCCGGCATATTGCTTATGCCGGTTTTGCCTTTTATAGAAGATAACGAAGAGGATGTAATGGCCGTCATAGAACATGCATCGGAGAGCGGGTGTAATTTTATTTACCCTGCTTTTGGAATGACGTTAAGGCAGAATCAGAGGGATTATTATTATGAAATGTTAAACCGTATTTTTCCAGGGGAAAATCTGGTGGGGAAGTACAGGAAGCAATATGGGAATTCTTATGAATGCCGTTCTCCCAAAGTGGCGCAGTTATACCGTATGCTGGGGGAGGAATGTGAAAAGAGAGGGATGCTGTACCGTATGAAAGATATAGTCCATGCATATAAAAAAAATTACGGGGACAAGCAGTTGAATTTTCTGGATATGATCTGACGCCGGAAGGGGTGTAGGGAAAGAAAAAATCTTAATAATTTATAAAAGTATATACCTGTTTTTTATTTTGTGATATCTATAATATAGGGGGCGGGAAAGCGTCCGATTGAATGGCATAAAAGCTGCAGGGCAAGAGGGCCGCAAAAGAAAAAGGACGTTGTTTACACGGGAAAAATGATGGGATTACGAGAGCTGGAATTAATCGATATTGATACGGAAGAGGAAACGGTGCGGAAAACAGGAAAAAGGCCTGTGCGCCGGGGCGGGGAGAGATATACGGCCGGAAAGCCGTCGCCCGATGTGTGGGGACGAGACGAGTGGGAAGAAGATGAGTGGGAGGAAGGGCCGGAAGAAGACGTTTGGGAGGAAGACGAGTGGGAGGAAGGACCGGAGGAAGACGAGTGGGAAGAGTATGAATGGGAGGAAGCCCCGGTAAAGGAAAGGCATTTCAAAGAAGGGCCTGCCGAAAGACGGAAAAATATTGTCCCGTCAGAGTACCGGACGGCAAAAGTTGTCGATATACAGCAAGAAAGGAGAAGGTGCAGGAAAAAACGAAGAAGGCGGGCCAGAATGATCAGGGGAATGATAGCGGGGTTTACCCTGGCCATGGCAGCCGGTTTTTTTCTTGGGATAGCCTGGTTTGCGGTGCATGTATATAAAGAAATGACGAAAGAAGAGGAAATCCTGCCGGTATCAACACAAGAGATACCAGAAGCAGGAACTCAGGATATCAGAGAGTGGGCAAAGTTCTATGCGTTGGAGCTGGAACGTCCGGAACTGGCGGTAGACTTGCTGACGGTCAATGAATATTCCAGGCCGGGCGAAGAACTGCCGGAAGTGAAAAGCATTTTTATCCATTATACGGCAAATGCGGGTACATCCGCAGAGCAGAACAGGAGTTATTTCGAGTCGCTTTCCGAAAGCCATGAGCGTTCCGCCAGCGCGCATTTTGTGATAGGATACGACGGGGTGATAGTGCAGTGTATACCGACGAAGGAAATCGCATATGCCGTAAAAGGCCGCAATTATGATTCCATATCCATTGAGTGCTGCTATTTGGATGAAAACGGGAAATTTGAGGAGAAAACCTATGATGCACTGATCGAACTGACGGCGTGGCTTTTGCATAAGTATGAGCTGCGGCCGGAGAATGTGCTTAGGCATTATGATGAAGGGGGGAAAAACTGCCCGAAATATTATGTGGAACACGAGGATGCATGGTATAAATTCTTAATGGATCTGGAAAATTATATGACAAGGCTGACGGATGGAAATGAATGAAAAGGAGATAGATTGAAAAATCAGCTTGATAGCTGATTTTATCAATCGGCAATTTGAGTCAG
>CAOKPU010000099.1 GCA_948470755.1 uncultured Lachnospiraceae bacterium
CCTGTTGTCCTTCCTGCATCCGAAAAGCAAGACCGGAACGGTTTCCCGCAAACATCACGCAGGAAATCGTTCCTTTCTCATCTTTCAACGTAAAATAAATATGCCCTGAGGTATGATATTTGCAGTTGCTTACCTCACCCTTTACAAAAAGCGCCTGCAGCATAAAATCCTGTGTAAACATATTTTTTATATAAGAGTTTACTTGTGCTACCGTATATACATTCCGCATCATTGTTTTACGCCTATGCAAACTTAGCGAGAATCCCGTTTACAAACACTGATGAATTCTCCTGCCCGAATTTTTTGGCCAGCTCCACCGCTTCGTTAATCGCTACCCCGGTTGGTATCTCACCATCATATTGGATTTCATATACGGCAAGGCGGATAAGGGTCAGATCCACCTTACCCATACGGGTTATATCCCACCCTTTAGCCGTTCCATTTATCATATCATCGATGATTTCCAATTTAGAAACAATATCTTCATACTTTGCCGCAATATACTGCCTGTCCTTTTCACTCACTGCATTTTCCTCTTCCTGGAAAAACAGTTCCTTCTGTTCCGGCATATCCTCTTTCGGATTAAATTCTATGCGGAAAAGCAATTTAAAAATCTGTTCCCTTAATTCTCTTCTTCCCATGGTATTGCCTTATCCTATCTGTCTTTTTGCATATTGACACCGGCAATACGGATGTTTACATCCGACACCTCAAGCCCTGTCATATTTTCAATCGCATTCTTTACTCTTTCCTGCACTTTTCTGCTGGTAGCAGGAATATTATAACCATACTCCATGATCAATGCCAGATCTACGGTGACTTTTTTTCCAATCACATCCACTTTTACGCCCTTTTTCAGGTTCTTCACCCCTACTTTACTCATAAATTCATGCGATATATTGCCGGCCATAGCCGCCACTCCATCCACTTCCGTCGCCGCAATCCCTGCAATCATAGCCACCACGTCATCCGCAATTTTAACCGTTCCCGTATTTTCCCCTTCTTCTAATACATATGCATTTCTATCTAATTCCTTTTCCATTTTGCTTCCTCCATTCAAGGTTACTGGCATGATATCTATTTTCATATATCATACCAAAATTTACGGACTTTGCATAGACTTTTTTACAGCCAAAAACTTAAGCTGAGCTGTTCTTCATTATCCGCATATGCGACTACTCCGTCCGGGCTGTCAAGATAACGGAAAATCTCCTGTTTTTCAATCAGCGCTTCTTCCATCTGCCTATAAACCTCTTCCCCGCTGCATTTTAACGTAACATAAGTCGTACCCTTTTCATATTCCCGTTCAAACAGCTCCCTCAGCTTGTCCTCATCCACCGATGTAAAATAAGCCCCTTCCCTCACATAGTAATTGGCTTCCATGGATGTGCATTCCGGCAATTCCACTACATGTCCTATTGTATGGGTCTTTCCAAGCTGCTTAGTCGTTACGCATAAATAGTCATAATTAATTGTGGGCAGATGATTTCCATCATATTCATTATTTTCCCCGGATTCTTCCATTTGATAAGAAGCGTCTCCCCAAGTAGGGTCTACATGATAATAAGCCCCGTTTATTTCCACCAGGTTCCATGCATGCCCTTCCCCTCCGGATACGCTTCCGATCACTAAAGTGGAAAAAATATCCAGTTTTCCTAAAAGATACTGGAATGCTTTGGCATAACCTTGACAAACCGAACGCCCATATAAGAATACGGAGCAAATGTTCTGGTTATCTGCAGCGTTTGCATCATATTCCGTATGATCGATAATGTATTCATAGATATACTTTACTTTCCCGTATTCATCCGTCCCTGCCGGCAGGCCGGACAGGCATTCATCCACATAGCCGTCTATTTTTTCCTGTCTAAGCTTCACTTCCTCTTCGTCCATTAAATATGTGCCGGTAAAGGTAATCTTTTTCAGTTCATCCCCCAAAGTATATTTTGTAAATGTATAGCCGTCCACATAGAAAATTTCCGGATGGTCATTTAAAACGCATTGAAATACTTTTTCAATCTCTCCGGTATCCATACCGGTAAGCCGCACTTCTTCCCCCCGCTCCTGTAAAATCTGCAGGATTTCCACATAAACCAGTTTTTCATTTTCATTTAAACAACTAAAATTATAATTATTTTTCTGTTCCGCAAGCAGACGGGGGATATTTTCTTCCGACAGGCCGACAGACCGGCGGATATCGTCATCATCTTTATCCCCCGTCATCAGTTCTGTCACTTTCTCTTCTGCCGGAGATGACTCTTCGGCAGAATCTTCTTCCTTTTCCCCGCCGCTCTCTTGTTGAATCCCCGGATCCTTCCGCGGCTCTTCCTTCTCATAGCCTGTTCCGCAGCTACTGCAAAGCAGCGTCCAGATTATCATAAAACAGAAAAAAGAAATTTTTTTCATTTCATATTTTCCAATCATTCTTTGCCTGTCCATCATCTTCTTCATCAATCACGTCCAAATTCGGATAAGGCCAGCCCTTCATTCCGATCCAGCGTCATACCGATACTCCACTGGTTTATAAACAGGAGCAGTGGATTGCCTTTCATATCCTTTACCTTTTTCATATCCGACGTCCCTGTCAGCTTCGCCATGTCAATTTCTTTATTTTCCACCCACCGGATATGTTCATAGGGAAGTGTTTCCAGCCGTATTTCTACATTATACTCATTTTCCAGGCGGTATTTCAGCACTTCAAACTGGAGCGTTCCTACCACTCCCACAATAATTTCTTCCATTCCCGTATTAAACTCCTGGAAAATCTGAATGGCGCCTTCCTGGGCAATCTGTGTGATCCCCTTTACAAATTGTTTCCTTTTCATAGTATCCATCTGTCGTACCCTGGCAAAATGCTCAGGGGCAAACGTAGGTATCCCCTCGTATTGGAACTGTTCCTTCGGCATACAAAGCGTATCCCCGATGGAAAAAATCCCCGGATCAAAAACCCCGATAATGTCGCCGGCATAAGCCTCCTCCAAAATCTTTCTCTCACTGGCCATAATCTGCTGAGGCTGTGAAAGACGCATGACCTTCCCTCCCTGCACATGCTTTACCTCCATGCCTGCCTCATACTTGCCGGAACATATCCTCATAAATGCAATCCGATCCCTATGCGCTTTGTTCATATTTGCCTGGATCTTGAAGACAAAAGCGGAAAAATCCTTTTCTGCAGGCTCTATCAGGCCTATATCCGCCACTCTGGGAATAGGGGCCGTTGTCATCTTAAGAAAATGCTGCAAAAAGATTTCCACGCCGAAATTAGTCAAAGCGGAGCCAAAAAATACCGGCGTCAATTCCCCTGCCCTCACCACATCCAAATCAAATTCCGCACTGGCCCCGTCCAACAGTTCCACATCTTCACACAACTTGTCCTTTTTTTCTTCCCCTATATACTTTGCCAGTTTTTCTTCATCAGAAACAGGAATGACCGTCGTTTCCCCTTCCTTTGTCCCTTTCTGGGTATCGGAATAAATATGGATGCATTTTTCCTCCCTGTCGTAGACCCCTTTGAACCCCTTCCCCGAGCCTACCGGCCAGTTCATGGGGCATGTGGCAATCCCAAGTTCCTTTTCGATTTCATCCAACAGCTCAAACATATCTCCCGCGTCCCTATCCATCTTATTGATAAAGGTAAAGATAGGGATTTTTCGCATCACACATACTTTAAAAAGCTTCCGCGTCTGCGCCTCCACCCCTTTTGAAGCATCAATTACCATCACTGCCGAATCCGCCGCCATCAGGGTACGGTAGGTATCCTCCGAGAAGTCCTGATGCCCCGGTGTGTCCAGTATATTGATACAAAAATTATCATATTCAAACTGCAGGACGCTGGACGTAACGGAAATACCTCTTTCCTTTTCAATTTCCATCCAGTCGGAAACCGCATGTCTGGCCGTGGCCTTCCCTTTTACGCTTCCTGCCAGATTGATCGCGC
The DNA here is from genome assembly GCA_948470755.1 of uncultured Lachnospiraceae bacterium. Taxonomy (GTDB): domain Bacteria; phylum Bacillota; class Clostridia; order Lachnospirales; family Lachnospiraceae; genus Kineothrix. The sequence continues at coordinate 3,938 of CAOKPU010000099.1, forward strand.
CCCCGTAAAGCAAAAACTTTTCGGTCAATGTGGTTTTCCCCGCATCCGGATGTGAAATGATTGCAAAAGTCCTTCTTCTATTTATTTCCTGTGCATAACTTCCCATGTGTTCTTCCTCCCTGTTTTTCTTAGCGTAATCGCTTTTTATCTTCCCGCGCCGGACACAAGTATAGGATGCGGCAAAAGATAAAGCGTCCATCCGTTATCACTAAATCATCCCGCATCCCCTGTCCCGGTCCCTACGCCGTCATGTTTCATTAAACATATACGCTTCATAAGCGCCACTTGCTTCCTTTTACCCAATGACTAGTATTATAGCATACCTGGTGCATCAAATAAACTCCTAACTTTACTCAGACGCCATTGTGCTGATAATAATCGTTTCCGGGGAAACTCCTGTTTTTCTTGTAATAATATCTTCTATCTGAGCCCTTTGCGCCTCCGACAAATCCGTTGCATTGACTACCACATCTACGCCCGTATCATTAATGCTGACTACCACATCGGAAAAGCCTTTGGATTCCAACAGGATTTCGGCCGCCGTTTCCTTCTCCGCAATATCGGTAATGGAAATCATGTTGTCTATCGCTTCCTGTTTCTGCGTTTCCGTAATATTGGCATTGTTAATGATCTCCATCAACGTTTCTTTATTTTTCGCCCTTGTCTGCTCTTTTAGCAGCTTCGCGCCGGATAAAGAATTCATGCCCGATGTGGATGTAAACACTGCCTCCCCTGGTACTTCGCTGTCCGAAGGCGCAGCCTCCCCTACATTTTCCGCCATTCCTTCATCCAGATAATCTGCCGCAAGGTCGCTGATATCCGTATCTAAGCTTTCAATATCCCCATACGCGGAAGACTGCATCGTATCCTCGTCGGAAATATCCAGAATCGCTGCCAGGTCTGCATCCGCAGACCCTGAGTCTACCTGATCGGATAATACAATGCTTCCATCATCATTTACAACCGTATCGCTGTCCACCGTCATTATTTCTTCTTCCGTCACTTTTGTACCCGCAAAATTCAGGTATCCCGCCACCGCAATCATAATTGCCAGCGCCGTAATCATGATTTGATTTTTTTTAAGCATATTTTTCATGCCGTTTCTCCCCTTTTCCTTATTCGGATTTCATTTTTACTATTTTAATTTTATGTGGTTCGATATCAAATAATGCCACAATTGCTTCAGTAATATTTTTCTTTACCTCCGGCTTATCCCCGCCCTGAGCCACAACAACCACCCCTTCTATCAAAGGCTGCAGCGTTTTTATGACATACGGCGAAGAAGTCCCGTCGCTTTCCCTGCTGTATACCGTTTCTTCCATATTGTTCCATTCATTTACATTCCTGCTTCCGCCCTCCGAATCATTTTCTGCCGTATTGCTTCTCGTCACAGGCATATCTTTTTCTACTACCAGCTCTTTAGAAGCACTTGCAGTCACCATAACTTTAACCTTCCCAGCCCCTTCCATCACCGATATTGCCTGTTCTAATTTATTCTCCATATACCTTTCATATTCCTCCGTGCCGCTAATTTTTTCCAATTCTATAGTACTCCCCGTCCCATCGGCGGTATTTTCTTCTATTATGCCGGATTCCTTGTCCAATAATCCGTCCCCTGTCGTTTCCGCGCCGCTTTTTTTTGTGGTAGGTATCGCAAGCACAATGAGAAGTATCCCTGCAAGAATACAAATCACAAACTGATCCTTTCCTAACTTTTTATATTTTCCCCTCTTTGCCACCCATTTTTTCAAGGGAAAGGATTCTTTCCTTTTTTCCTCTTCCATTGCATCCCCCTTACTCCTGCCTGATTATAATGTAAGCTTCATCCGTATTTAAGACATCTCCAAACCTTTTTCTCATTTCATGATATTTGGGAACCTGATCCCCCGGCCCCCCGTCTTCCGGTTCCCTTTTAGGCCCGGCTCGTAGTTTCTCCAGGGGAATCCGGCC
>CAOKPU010000100.1 GCA_948470755.1 uncultured Lachnospiraceae bacterium
ACAAATAGCCGATTGATAAAATCAGCTATCAAGCTGATTTTTCAATCCATTCTCCTCATTGCATACTTCAATTTTACGTGCTTATCATACCACTTTTTTCCCTTACAGCCAACCCCTCGCTGTGCATCAGCCACAGGTTTCTTTCTTCCGAATTGTTATAATACAATCATGGCATGAAAGAGGCCGGAAAGCATAAACTGCCATCCGGCCTCCTCCATGTTACCCTTCGCACTTCCAGACAAGAACTATTTTAAACAAATCCCCGTCCACAACTATTTCCATTTTCCCCCCTTGAATCTCCGTAAAACTTTTTGCGATCGCAAGCCCCAGGCCGCTCCCTTCCGTATTTCTCGAACTGTCGCCCCGCACGAAACGCTCCGTCAACTCCTCCGGCGATACGCGCAGTTCCGCCGCGGACATATTCCTTAGCCCAATCACCGCCTTCCCATCCAGTTTTTCCAGGTCAATATACACCCGGCTCCCCGTCATGGCGTATTTAATGATATTGATATAAAGATTTTCAAAAATGCGGTATGTCTTTTGACTATCCAGTTTTAAGATTATCTTTTCTTCCGGCATACGGAACCGGAAGAAAAGATTCGCCTCTTCTATCTTATCTTCATATTCCAGATATACCTGCCGCATCAGATTGGCAATATCCACATCCACCAGGTTCACTGTTACGTTCCGGCTGTTTGCCTTGCTCACTTCAAACAAATCTTCAATCAAGGTTTTCAGCCGCAAAGATTTCTTCTCCAACACCCCTATATATTCCCGTCTCTGCTCCTGCGTAATCCCTTCTTCTTTTAGCAGCTCAATATAAGTAGTAATAGCCGTTAAGGGAGTCTTTAAGTCGTGGGAAACATTGGTAATCAGTTCCGCCTTCATCCGCTGGCTTTTTACTTCTTCATCCACCGCTTTGCGGAACCCTTCCTGGATCTCATATAGCGCGTCTTTATAAGATTCAAATACTCCGAAATCTTTATCAAGAGCCGTATTCAGGTTCCCGTCTGCGATAGAACCCGTGGCATCCAGCAGATTCCTGTACTGCTCCTGTAATTTTTTAATATATTTTTTCAGCAGGATGTAAAGGGCAATTGAATATACGATCAGTCCAAACCATCCAAACATCCACATGCCGCACATAATCCCTACCAGGATAAAATTAATCAACAATGCTTTGTGAAGCGTATGCCTCACATCCCCGTCCAAATCTACATGCAGGAATTCATCCTTCCATCCTCGGATGACTTTTCCCGTCCATTTGCCAAACTTGCACATATACCGGATCAGAAAGCTTCTTTCTTTTAAAAACCCTTTTACTCCATAGGCCGGGATCTCCCCTAACGTATTCACGACATAAAACCATCCCCCGAACATCAAAAACAGGAAACCAAAATTAACAGCCCAAGTTACGGCTTCATAACAGTCCGCCGGCAGGAAAAATAAGTATTGATTCCATACCGTATTAAAATATCCTCTGTTCGTTTCATTCACCAAATCTATAACCGTATTCATAAAGCCGCCGGCTATCATCACCGCTAAAAATACCGCGGCCTCCAATGGTATCTTCACCGCTTTGCTATGATGCAGGCAGTATTTCTTGTTCAGCATCATAAGAAAAGCCGCTACTGTCAGCCCCCCAAGCATTATCATGTAAATACTGCCAACCCCGGCCCGGTAATAAGCATACCATTCCTCCCAGCCGGAAGAAATCATTCCCCCGCTTACCATCGCATCCTTCTGTCCCTGCGTCAGCGCATATATGAAAGTAGCGTTTCTGGGCGAATAAACGGCGCAGCTTACCTTCTTTGCCCGGTTATTTGCATCGTATCCGTAATAATCCCTTTCTTTTACATAATATCCGTTTTCATAGACATAGCCAAATTCCTCCTCCAACTGCCTGCTTCTCATTATAGCCTGAACGCTCTTTAAAAGTTCATCGGGATTCCGGCCCTTTACCGCAACCCTGTCCGGATTCCCCGCCCCATCATAAGTCACTGCCACATAAAAAATATACGGCAGCTCCTGTCTTTCGCTGTCCGTTCCGGAAGATGCTAACGACTCGATATTTCTCCCCGTATTCTTTATAAGCTCCCCTGTTTCTTCATCAATTACACAATAATCCGCCCTTTGGGCCAGACTGCCGCGGAATTCATCCTCCCACCTTTGAAAAATATTCTCCAGGCCGACTTTCATTTCCATCTGCAGATTATCGATCCCGTCATATACTTCCTCATCCGCTATGCCTCCCTCGCCCATATATAGGTCGGACACATATTCCCCTTCCATTTTCAGATACAAATCTTCATAATTATAACCGATCCCGTCCGCTTTCTCCCGGATATCTTTATATAGTATATAATTGCCCCGATAAAGGAATTTAAGAAATCCTTCATTCAACAGGCTGTCCTTGTAATATATATCCGCTTTTTTTTCAAAAGTAGGATATAAAGCCATAAACCCAATGGAAAATAATGCAGTTATCGCCACCGCAATCAGTAAACTGACTTTTTTATTGCTTTTCAATTTTATATCCAACGCCCCACACCACCTTTAAGTATTTCGGTTCCTTCGGATTAATTTCTATTTTCTCCCTTATTTTCCGGATATGCACCATAATGGTATCCGTGTTGACCGCCTGCTCATTCCAGACCCTTTCATAGATTTCATCTGCGCTGAACACCCGGCCCGGGTTTCTCATCAAAAGCAGCAGGATTTTAAATTCCAGCGGAGTCATCTTCACCGGCTTCCCGTCCACAAAGACTTCAACCGTCTCTTCGTTCAATTCAAGCCCGCCGATTATATGAATCTTATCATTCTCCTTCTTATCCCCTACCGCCTGCAGATATCTGCCATACCGTCTTAAATGGGAGTTCACCCTTGCCAGCAGTTCCATCGTTGTAAAAGGCTTTGTCACATAATCATCGGCTCCCATATTCAGGCCCATGATCTTATCCACTTCCTCCGATTTGGCCGACAGCATGATGACCGGAAAATCATATCCCTTTTCCCGTATCTTCATCATCATGGTAATCCCGTCCATTCCCGGCATCATAATATCCACTATAGCAAGATGGATTTCCTCCTTTTCAACCGCTTTTAACCCCTCCATGCCATCCGCCGCCTGAGAAACGGTATATCCCTGATTCTTTAGATAAATCTCAATGCCGTCCCTGATATCCTTATCATCCTCGACAATCAATATATGATACCCTTCCATTTCACTTATGCTCCTTTCTCTTTCCCCGCTGTGGAAAGTATACCATATTTTCAAGAAAGTAAAATATCCATTCTATCCCTCCGTCACCGGTATCTGCATTTTAGGCGCTACAACCTTCCGGCATACAAACCTTCCCGCTGCCGCCCTGATGCCTTATCCATTACATTCTTTATCTTAAAAGGAAAAACTAAATAAGATGTACAATGAAAAATAAAGAAATCCTTAAGAAATCCAAATGAATTAGAGTATGCCTTCGGCATTGTGTTAAATTCATGTCCGTCTGACGACGGAATTTCCTATCATGTAAAAAAGTATGCGTTCCGACGCACACTCGCGCCGGAGCGCGGCTGCGGCGGCAGCCATTTTCCTCTTGCGCGCAGATTGCACAAATCTTTTGTGCAATCTGCCAGGCGGGCGCCGGATGGGCCTTTCTTACCTTACAAAGGAAAGCGTCATCTGCGCCGTTTCCGCCATCCTCATACCGTTGTCCATACTGCATTTTTGAAGATACCGGTGCGCTTCTTCTTCCGTCATATTGTTTCTTTCCATCAACAGATATTTTGCCTCCTGAATCAGCCTGATTTCCTCCCGGCTGCGTCCCTTCGGCATTTCCCTGCGCCTTCGCCGCCTGCCTTCCGCCGCCTGAAGCATCATATCCACCGTATTTACCAGATCCAAAACCTTAACCGGCATCGGAAGACAGACAATATCATTATCTTTGCATCCGGCAAGTATATGCCGGGAAGCCATGAGCAGCATTTCAAACCCTGGCGGCAGACACTGGTGCAATTCGGAATAAATCATATCCGGCAATTGATAAGCACAGATCACAATACCGCTGTTGTAATTCTCAGCCAGGCTAAGCGCCGACGCACCGGCGGTGCAGACAGGGGCTGCCGCAAAACCATTCCTTACCAAAAGGTTTTTCATCTTTTTTGCATCTTCCATTTTCGGAAGAGCAACAATAATGCCTGTCATATACTCACCTCCACTCCCCGTACAACCGCTATATCCGCTGCAACCGGCTCCCCCGTAATATCTTCAATTTAAAATTTATTCAGGTAAGCCCCTATTTCCCACTCCGTAACTTGGGAACGGTACTCCGTCCATTCCGCTTTTTTCGCCCGTATATATTTATCGCTGACATGTTCCCCAAGGACGGAACGGATAAAACCGTCTTCTTCCAGCGCATAGACCGCTTCGATTAATGTACCCGGGATCGCTTCAATCCCCTTTTCTTCCCTTTCATTTTCCGTCATCGTAAAAATATTCCTGTCCACGCTCTCCGGCGGCATAATTTTATTCCGGATGCCGTCCAGCCCCGCTTTGAGGCAAACAGCCAAGGCAAGGTAAGGGTTCGCCGATGGATCCGGGCATCTTAACTCTATCCTCGTCCCTTCCCCTCTGGATGCAGGAATCCGTATAAGAGGGCTTCGGTTTGTAGCGCTCCATGCGATATAGACAGGCGCTTCATACCCCGGGACCAGACGCTTATAAGAGTTCACCAACGGATTCGTAATTGCCGCCATCCCCTTCATATGTTTCATAATGCCTCCGATGAAATGATAGGCTTCCTCGCTTAAGCCCAATTGTCCGGCCGGATCCGCAAATATATTTTTTCCTTCTTTTGATAAAGACATATTGATATGCATTCCCGAACCGTTTACCCCAAACTTCGGTTTGGGCATAAACGTGGCATGAAGCCCATGCCTTTTTGCAATCGTCTTCACCGCCAGCTTAAACGTCATAATATTATCCGCCGTAGCCAATGCCTCATCATATTTAAAATCGATTTCATGCTGGGCCGGCGCCACTTCATGATGGGAAGCCTCAATGATAAATCCCATATCCTCCAAAGTCAAAACCATATCCCGTCTGGCGTTTTCCCCAAAATCCACCGGTCCCAAATCAAAATATCCCGCCTGCTCATGCGTTATCGTCGTAGGAAGCGCATTTTCATCCGTATGGAACAGGAAGAATTCACATTCCGGCCCCACTTCAAAATGATAACCCATCTCTTCAGCTTCTTTCATTGCCCTTTTCAGGATATATCTGGGATCCCCCTCAAAAGGATTCCCGTTAGGACGGTAAATATCGCAGATCAGCCTCGCCACCTTCCCCCTCTGCGGCCTCCAGGGGAAGATCTGCCATGTACTGTAATCGGGATATAAATACATATCCGACTCTTCGATCCGCACAAAGCCTTCGATGGAAGAACCGTCAAACATGCATTTATTATCCAATGCCTTTTCCAATTGGCTCGCCGTGATCGCCACATTCTTCAAGTTCCCGAACATATCCGTAAATTGAAGCCGTATAAATTCCACATCCTCTTCTTCCACAAGACGTATGATGTCTTCCCTCGTATAATCCTTCTTCATTTTTCTCTCCATTTCTGCGCTGCTTTTTACGCATAACGAATTTGTGACCAGCAACGCGCAGACACAAATCCCGCGATTGAAATTTTTAATTTTCAATCTTATCCCCCATGTCAGAACAGCCATTTTCCTCTTGCGCGCAGTGCGCATCCTCCCGGAGGTTCCTCGTCAATTTATGTCCGTCTCATGACGAACTTTCCTATAAAGGATTCGGGTGTCAAAAGGCCCATCCGGCGGCCCCGTCTGGCAGATGGCACAAAAGGATATTGTGCAAACGGCTT
>CAOKPU010000101.1 GCA_948470755.1 uncultured Lachnospiraceae bacterium
GAAGTTCTAAGTCAGCCAAGCTGACTTTTCTCACGCAGGAGAATGCCCAAAATACAGGCATTCTTCATCAGGATTTGCGCCGCTGCGAAGCAGCGGCATGGGGGTTAGTGTGAAGGGAAGCCAATGAAAAACCTATGCCGGAAGAAACCGATCCGTACGTTAAGAAGGGAGCGTGGCTGGACAGATGAAAGATTTAACGGAAGGTAGCCCTGGAAAAGTATTATGGAAGTTTTCCATTCCAATGTTTATCAGTGTCATTTTTCAGCAGCTATATAATATCGCCGACAGCGTTATTGCGGGGAAATTTGCAGGTGAGGATGCCTTGGCGGCTGTGGGGGCGTCGTATCCTATTACGATGATTTTTATGGCGATCGCTGTGGGCAGCAATATTGGCTGTTCCGTCATTATATCCAACCTTTTTGGGGCGAAGAAATATAAGGAAATGAAAACCGCGGTATCGACTACTTTGATTGCCGCATTTTCGCTGTCTGCGGTACTAACCATTCTGGGGCTGGCGGGAACAAAGGCATTGATGACGATGATACGGACTCCGGAAAATATTTTTGATGCAGGGGCGCTTTACTTGGGAATTTATATTGGAGGGTTCGTATTTTTGTTCTTATATAATGTCGCTACCGGTATTTTTTCCGCTTTGGGGGATTCTAAAACTCCGCTTTATTTCCTGATGGCGTCTTCCGTAGGTAATATTCTGTTGGATTATATATTTGTAGCGCAGTTTGACTGGGGGGTTGCAGGAGTGGCATGGGCTACTTTTATTGCCCAAGGGGCCGCCGGGCTTCTGGCTCTTATCACGATGGCAAGGCGGCTTGGGGGATTTGAGACGGAAGGGAGAGCGAAGCTTTTTTCATGGAGTATGCTTCGCAGGATCAGTTTGATCGCGGTGCCTTCTATTTTTCAGCAAAGTTTTATTTCCATTGGGAATATCTTTATACAGGGGCTGGTCAATAGCTTTGGTTCTTCGGTAATTGCCGGGTATTCGGCGGCGATAAAGCTGAATACGTTTGCAATTACCAGTTTTACGACGTTAGGAAACGGCATTTCTAATTTTACGGCGCAAAATATGGGCGCCGGGAAAAAAGAACGGGTGCGGGAAGGCTTCCGGGCAGGGATCCGGATGGCAATGATTACCGTCATTCCTTTTTTTACCGCCTTTTTCCTGGCAGGTGAAAGCATGATCCGTTTATTTATGAAAGAGGGAAGCTCGGTGGCTTTACAGACGGGAATCGTATTTTTGCGCATTATCTCCCCTTTTTATTTTGTTGTTGCCGCAAAACTGATGGCGGACGGCGTGCTGAGAGGATCCGGGCTTATGAAACATTTTATGACGGCAACTTTTGTGGATTTGGTGCTGCGGGTAGTCCTTGCCTTTTTGCTGGCAGGACGGTTGGGCAGCATGGGGATCTGGGTTTCCTGGCCGATTGGCTGGATTGTGGCAACGGTATTGTCCATGGCGTTCTACATAAAAGAGTTTTCTTCTAAATGGAAACGCTCCGGCGCGGATGGAGGATGTATGTGAAACATTATGTTGTATGCCAGGCTTTATGGCCGCTTAAAGAAAGGATGTTGCAGATACAATATGTAACTCATATCGTTCCTTGCCGAAGGGTAGTCGGTTGGAAAGCAAAATTGCGTTCGGCAGAGGTTTCTACAATTTTGAACCCTCATCTCCATCCCGGGAGAAGTGCATGATACGCAAAAGAGAAATAGCTGTTGGAGCAGCCGCGTTCCGGCGCGGATGCCTCAACAGCTATTGTTTATGCAATCGCCCGGATGGCATAAATGGGTAAAAATGCTGGCATATGAAGCTCTATAGCAATGGCAGGCCTGCTTTTTGCGCTTCTTCCATTACATCTTCCGGCCAGAGGGAGCATTGGACTTCCCCGATATGTGCTTTGCGCAGGAAGAACATACAAATGCGCGACTGTCCGATCCCGCCCCCGATTGTAAAGGGAAGCTCGCCGGAGATGACGGCTTTCTGGAAAGGGAGTCCTGCGCGTTCCGGGCAGCCGGCTTTTTCCAATTGGGAAAGCAGGGATTCTTTATCTACGCGGATGCCCATGGAAGATAATTCCAAAGCAATATCCAGGACAGGATAATAAACAACGATATCCGCATTCAATGCCCAGTCGTCATAATCAGGGGCGCGGCCATCGTGTTTTTCGCCGGATGAGAGCAAATCCCCTATCTGCATAATGCATACAGCCCCTTTTTCTCTTGAAATATGATATTCCCTTTCTTTGGGAGTGCAATCCGGGAACATTTCTTCCAGTTCGCCTGTAGTAATGAAAAATATGTCGTGAGGCAGGATTTCTTCAATATAGTCATACCGGATGGCCATATACTTTTCTGTCTTTCTTAAAACCTTGTATACATTCCTGACCGTTTCCTTTAAAGTATCCAAGGTACGCATTTCTTTGGTAATGATTTTTTCCCAATCCCATTGGTCGACGTAAATGGAATGTATATTGTCTGTTTCTTCATCCCTGCGGATAGCGCTCATATCGGTATAAAGGCCTTCCCCTACGGAAAAACCGTATTTCTGCAAGGCGTATCTTTTCCATTTGGCAAGGGAGTGGACGATTTCCGCTTGTGCCTCCCCTTGGTCTTTGATGCCGAAAGAAACCGGGCGTTCAATGCCGTTTAAGTTATCGTTCAGCCCGGACTGGGGAGTAACGAACAGGGGGGCGGAAACGCGCAAAAGGTTCAAGCGTTCCGCCAGCAGATTCTGAAAAAAATCTTTGACAGTTTTAATTGCAATCTGCGTATCATGCAGATTTAAAGCCGGCTCATAACCAGCCGGAATTGATAAATTTTTCATCATAGATCATCCTCGCTTATGCTTTTTCTATAAATTTGTATGTTTTGTAAACTTACTTTATTATTTAAACGCTTTTTTATGAAGATTGCAAGGGGGGATTGGATTTTTTTGGTTTGCGATGCCGTGAGGAACCCGGATAAAGGGCCTATAAACAGGCAAGGAATATTTAAGAACAAATGTTCGCAAAAGTGTTGCCAATTGGGATTCATTATGTTAAAATATTACAAACAAATGTTTGGGTCGAGGTGAGAGGAGATGTACTATAAGGCGGCGGAAAAAATGGGAATAAAAGAAAAGCTGGGGATACTTACGGATGCAGCTAAGTATGATGTGGCATGTACCTCCAGCGGTGTGGACAGGCGGGGGGATGGGACAGGAATGGGCAATACGGAGGCAGGGGGGATCTGCCACAGTTTCAGCGCGGACGGAAGATGTATCTCTTTGCTTAAGATTTTGTTCACCAACGAATGCATTTATGACTGTAAATATTGCATTAACAGGAAGTCAAATGATGTGCCAAGGGCTTCTTTTACGCCGGATGAAGTGTGTGAATTGACAATGGGTTTTTATAAGAGGAATTATATCGAAGGGCTTTTTTTAAGTTCAGGGATTTTGTACCATCCGGACTTTACCATGGAGTTGATTTTTCAGACTATTTATAAATTGCGGCGGGAATACCGGTTTCAAGGGTATATCCATGTAAAGGCGATTCCGGGGGCGGATCCTATGCTGATTCAGAAGACAGGCTTTCTGGCGGATAGGATGAGCGTGAATCTGGAATTGCCTACGGCGGAAAGCCTGCGGCGGCTTGCGCCGAACAAGCATAGGAAAAACATATTGGCGCCGATGCGGCAAATACAAAACGGGATTTTGGAAAATAAAAATGAATTGGTATTATATAAGAAAGCGCCTTATTTTGTACCGGCCGGACAATCGACTCAGATGATCGTAGGGGCAACGCCGGAGAATGATTATCAGCTTATGATGGTGGCGGAGAGCCTTTATCAGAAATTTGGTTTAAAAAGGGTATTTTATTCCGCTTTTGTGAATGTAAACGAAGATAAGGAGCTTCCGGCCCTTCCCGGAGGCCCGCCGCTTTTGCGGGAACACCGGCTGTATCAGGCGGACTGGCTTTTGCGCTATTACGGCTTCCAGGCTAGTGAGTTGCTAAGCGAAGAGCGGCCGAATTTTAATGTTCTGCTGGATCCGAAAGCAGATTGGGCGCTCCGGCATCTGGAACTTTTTCCGGTGGAGGTCAACCGGGCGGATTATCAACAGCTTTTGCGCGTACCGGGAGTGGGAGTAAAGAGCGCCCAGCGGATTATCAGGGCAAGGCGCAATGGTTCCCTCCGGTTTGAGGATTTAAAAAAGATAGGGGTCGTGCTGAAAAGGGCTCTTTACTTTATCACATGCAGCGGGAAGATGATGTATCATACGAAGATAGAAGAAGATTATATTACGAGAAATCTTCTTTCAGTGAAGGAAAAGCTGCCTTTTGACAAAGATGGTGTGACATATCGGCAATTATCTCTGTTTGATGATGTGAACTTTCAAATGCAGCAGGACGGATAGCAATGGAAGGAAAGGGGCGTGGTTGTTGGGATGGAAGAGAAGTACCTAATCTGTGAGGATTCCCTGGAAGGGGTTTTTACAGGTATTTATGAAGCTTACGCCATGAAGGGGGATCATGGGCATATGCATATACAAATAGGAGAGGAAGAGAATTTCAGGCTGTTTGCAGTTTATATTAAGGTAACGCCGGACGACGTGAAGGCGGCGAAAGTGGCGGCGACTATTAATAGGCGGTTGGGAGCGGAAGTGTATCTGGATCTATGCAGGGCATTGGCCGCTGAAGATGGGGAAAAGGGGGAAGCGGTGTATAAGACGGTCGTGCGCGGGCTGAGGATGAAGGAGGGAAGCCGGGTAATGGGGGCATTGGCCGATGATTTTGTCCATAAAGTATTTGAATTGTCCCGCCGTACCAGGAACGAAGTACATCATTGGAAAGAATTCTTAAGGTTTCAGGAACTGGAAAATGGGATATTATATTCCAAAATAGGCCCCAGGAATAATGTGGTTACTTTTCTCGCACCTCACTTTTCGGACAGGCTGCCTTTGTTTGATTTTATGATTTATGATGAAAAGAGGGGGATCTTTGTCGTACATCCAAAGAAAAGGGAATGGTATCTTGTCACAGATAAAGATTTTGATGAAAGAGAAATAGGAAGGTATGCGGAAAAAGAAATGGAGTACCAGGAACTATTTACATTTTTTTGTCATAAAATAGCCATTAAAGAAAGAAAAAACCTTAAATTACAAAGAAATATGCTCCCTCTTAGATTCCAAGAATATATGGTGGAATTTGGGCAATAATTATCAATATGCAAATTCCAACAGTAAAGCAGTAAAAGAATAATAGTGATTTTTTACAAAAGAATGCCGGAATCAGCAAGTCTGCAAAGGCAAATTTGAAACTTATTAAAAAATAAGAAAATTTTGCCATTTTAGTTCATAAATTTTTTGCTTTACTTTTACAGATTATGGGATATAATACAATTGTAACCACAAAGAAAACGTTTTTTTCAAGGAAAGGGTGATTTATTATGAGACATAGAATTAAGTTAAGACCCGTTGAAGTGAAGGATTTTGTGGCAGCAGCGTCAAAATGTGACTTTGATGTTGACATTGCATATAATAGATATATTGTAGATGCAAAATCCATCGTCGGCGTATTGGGATTGGATTTTAATCAGGTTTTGACAGTTTCTTATTCGGGCTATAACGCTGATTTTGAGCAGTGCATGAGACGTTTTGCCGTAGCTTGTTAATGTTCCTTTGTCGGAACTAAGGCTGCTGCTTGCAGCGGAGCATTTGACTGAAAAATAAGATTCCGGATGATTTGACTCCCCATGAGAGATAGAGTAGACTATTCTTGTGGGGAGTCTTTTTGCATCATAGGAAATTGCAGGGCAATTCCCTATGAAGATCCGGGCGTCAAAAGGCCCATCCGGCGGCCCCGTCCGGCAGATGG
>CAOKPU010000102.1 GCA_948470755.1 uncultured Lachnospiraceae bacterium
CTTTGCCTTCCATATTATAAACAGATACGTTTGCCATCTGAATGATCCTCCTTTCGCCCGCCCGGGATTAACCCTTAACGGTTTCTTTTATTGTTACTAAACCTTTTTTCGGCCCTGGTACTGCGCCTTTTACAAGAAGAAGGTTCTTCTCCGCATCCACGCGTACGATTTCAAGATTCTGTACAGTAACTTTTACGCACCCCATATGGCCGGGCATCCCTTTTCCTTTAAACACGCGGCTCGGTGAAGAACATGCGCCGTTGGAACCCTGATGGCGATGGAATTTGGAACCATGGGTCATAGGCCCTCTATGCTGCCCATGCCTCTTGATCGCGCCCTGGAATCCTTTTCCTTTGGAAATCGCAGATGCATCCACCTTATCGCCGGCTGTAAATATATCCGCTTTAATTTCTTTGCCCAATTCATATTCTTCAGAATTGTCAAATTTAAATTCCCTTACATATCTTTTGCCGGAAACTCCCGCCTTATCGAAGTGGCCTTTCATAGCCTTATTTACGCCGTGTCTGTGAATGATTTCTTTCTTGCCGCCCTTGTCTTTATTGTTGATCCTTTCCTTCTTATCAACAAAACCAACCTGGATCGCTTTGTAGCCGTCATTCTCCACCGTCTTGATCTGCGTCACGTAACAAGGCCCTGCCTGAAGCACCGTTACCGGGACAAGCGTACCGTCCTCGTTGAAGATTTGAGTCATTCCGACTTTTGTTGCTAAAATACCTTTTTTCATTTTTACCTCCTGTTTGTTCTACAGCGGCCTAGCCTTTCGGGTTTTTCATACACCGCATCCCGCAGCATCTTTCCCACCCTCCAAGACTATGCATACTAGTAGGGGTTCTTTGTTCCATTGAAATGAAGAGCCTTTATTTTGTCTTCATTTTGATGTCAATATATACGCCGGCAGGCATCTCCAGCCTCTGCAATGCATCAACCGTCTTCTGCGTTGGCGTAATAATGTCGATCAGCCTCTTGTGGGTCCTCTGTTCAAATTGTTCTCTCGAATCTTTATACTTGTGAACCGCCCTCAAAATAGTAACCACTTCTTTCTTGGTAGGAAGAGGTACCGGCCCGCTCACCTGGGACCCGTTCTTCTTAACCGTTTCAATGATCTTCTTGGCAGATGCATCTACCAAATGATGATCGTAAGCCTTTAAGGTAATCCTCATTACTTGACTTGCCATAAAAAAAGTCGCCTCCTTTTCGCACTTTTTAATCCTTAAGTACGACAAGCGGTGACTGTACACTCGTCCGTGTGTGTCCTAATAAATTACACAACTCATTTATCAGGCTTTTTCCATCCTTCACACACCGTTACACTACTGCTAAGTAACATTATTGCCTGTACAGTGACTTGTCGTCAGTTTCTTCAAGCCGGCCCTGCCGGCCTCTTGACATTCGCTCCACGGAAAACCTGCCAGCAGGCAGCAACCTCACGCTTCATAGCTATCATGTCACAGCAATTGTTAGTATACATGATGTTTTCAGGAAATGCAAGTACTTTTTTACTTTTTTCCCGCATATCGGCCCGGCCGCCAAAGAAGCCTTGCCAAACCGTTGGTCTTAGTGTATATTGAATGCGTCAAAAGGCTCATCGGAATGCCCTGTGCAATAGAGTGCGTACATATTTTTGCGTCATCCGGCAGGCGGGGCTGACGGGCCGGCCTTTTAACGCCCAAACCCTATCATATAAAAAAGGAGTAATATTATGTGGACAGCAGATAAATGGAGTGATTATGAAGTCCTGGATACATCAGGCGGGGAAAAATTAGAGCGTTGGGGAAAATATCTTTTAGTGCGTCCCGACCCGCAGGTGATATGGAATACGCCGAAAACAAACCCCGGATGGGAAAAAAGGAACGGGCATTATCACCGCAGTTCCAAGGGCGGCGGCGAATGGGAATTTTTCCGGCTGCCGGATGAGTGGAGCATACGCTACCAGGAACTTACTTTCCGGTTAAAGCCCTTTCGTTTCAAGCATACCGGCCTTTTCCCGGAACAGGCGGTAAACTGGGACTGGTTTGGCCCCTTAATCCGTACATCCAAAAAGCCGCTGAAAATTTTAAATCTGTTCGCCTATACCGGAGGGGCTACTTTGGCGGCGGCTAAAGCGGGAGCAAACGTAACCCATGTAGATGCTTCCAAAGGCATGGTTGCCTGGGCAAAAGAGAACGCCGTCGCTTCCGGCTTGGAAAACGCCCCTATACGCTGGCTGGTGGACGACTGCGTAAAATTTGTGGAACGGGAAATCCGGCGGGGCAATACTTACGACGGCATCATCATGGATCCCCCTTCTTATGGCAGAGGCCCGAAAGGGGAAATTTGGAAAATAGAAGAAAATATCTTTTCTTTCATAGAACTGACTTCTAAAATCCTTTCTAAGGATGCTGTTTTTTACCTGGTAAATTCCTATACCACCGGCCTGCAGCCCGCCGTATTGTCCTATATGATCAACACCGTCCTTGTGCCTTCCTTCGGCGGCCATGTGGCTGCAGATGAAATCGGCCTTCCCGTCAAGGAAAGCGGGCTGATCCTTCCTTGCGGCGCATCCGGCAGATGGCAAAGCATTTAACAGCGCTTCGCCATATTCAGAACCTCCCGTAGGGAATCCCGCCGCAGCACATTCCCCCGCCGCCGCAGCACATATTGCATATCAGATTTGCAATGCAAAGCTTCATGCACATATTCCCGCTGCCGGCATAAGGGCTGCCGTAAGTATACTGCCGCTGCCGGTACTGGGTCCCCCCGTTCTCAAACCGGTATGCCAGGTTCCTGTAATCCATATTATCCGGCTCCATCGCAGAGGCCCTTTTTGCATGTTCCATGGCGGCCACCGTGTTCCCAAGCCCGGCATGGGCCAAGGCGCTGTAATAATACCATCTTGCCCCTTTCTCCGGCATGCCGTCCAGCACATTCCTTGCTTCCTTATAATACCCGTTCCTTACATAATTGCCGGCCGCCCTCAAATGGCCGTCTTCCTCATAGCCAGTGCTGCCGCCAAAATTCCCAAAACCGCCAAAACTACCGAAACCGCCAAAGCCTCCCCCATAGCCATAGCCTTCCCTTGGCCCATACCCCTGATTCCCATAACCGGTATTTCCATAGCTTTGGTTCCCATAGCCTTCCGTCCGCTCTTTCATAATCTGCTGATATGCTTCCTGGATTTGCTTGAATTTCTCTTCCGCCTGGGCTTTATTGGGATTATTCACGTTAGCATCCGGATGATACCTTCTGCTAAGAGTCCGGTACGCTTTCTTGATCTCTTCCTCTGAGGCATTCCCCGGCACACCTAAGACTTCATAAGGATTATTCATTTTCTTTCGCCTGTCCCTTTTCTTCAGATTTCCGCCTTATCCTTACCCTTTCATAACGGTACCATACGCCGGAATAGATAATATTCCGTAATATCCCGATATTTTCCAAGATAGGCAGCTTTTCAAATTCCTTCGAGCATTCTGCCATCATCATGGTCAGGATCCCTTTACACTCTTCTTCAAAATCCGGGCTTTCATATATTCCTGACAGAGGATTATAATTGCCGTTTTTCAGATCCTTCTCAATATCTTCATATGCATCGCACAAATAAATGAACTTCCCCAGATACATCCCAAGCCTGTAAAGGCTTTCTTCCCAGACATCCTCTTTGCAGACCATGATTTCCGCCATCACTTCCCCAAACAGACGCGACATTTTATCAATATCCCGGCATCCTGCCTTTTCCTCTTTGCCAAGCTGGCTCATCAATCTTTCAACTCTGCGTATTTTCCCTTTGTACTTTTTTTCAAGCGTCCGATATCCTTTCCTCAAAAGAGCGGCACAAAGACGCTGGCGGTATTTCCCCTCGTCTTCCCAATCATCCTTGCATTTATAATAAGACAGCAGTAAATTCATATCCGCCGCATATTCCGTAAATTCATTGATCCTCACCCCATGCCTCTCAAAAGGATGAGCCGCACACTTGCAGCTTCCCGCCGTTTCTTTTGGCTCATACAAGCCAGTCAGCAGCATGATGACAAATGTCATATCATAGGACAATGTCATCTGGCCCCAAAGCCCGTATTTTTCTTTCAGCACACGGCAAAGCCCGCAGTAATATGCATGATAAATATCAAATTCCCTGAATTTCATATCCCCTTTATTGATTATCACATATCCAAACATAATGACACCCCTTTACCCAGTAAAACCACAGCCTGCCTCACAAAATGACGCCAGGATATTTCTTATCGTAATGCTTTCTCTATAGGATATCAATAAACGGGCAATTAAAAATTTATAAAAAATCACGCTTTACCTTTCCTACCAAAGACAAAAACAGCCCTTTTTGGCTAAATATAAACATTCTCCGGCTGTAATCACGGTTAATCGCCAAAAACAGATCTTCTTCCGAAGCCAGGATCCTCCCCTCCCCATCCACATACCAAGTATGAAGATCCAAATCATCCAAGCGGAAAATATCCTTCGTCATCGTAAATGAATGTAATGCCTTCCCGTCTTTTTTCTGCACAGATTTCCCATAACCTGCCTCCCGTGACGGATGTCCCTCCACAATACTGACTGTTGTTACGGCTCCCGCCTTCCGGGCAATCCTTCTTACCCGCCCTGCAAATTCTTCGGCCTGTCCCTCTAAGCCGTTGGCGTATATTTTCACTTCTTCCCGCCCCGCCAGCAGGCCTTCCAGCTTCTCTTCCACATGCACTACCGGGTAGATCTTGCCAACCTCCGCTTTCCCCATCCTGCCATGGATAGCGTCATCATATGCAAACATTACCGTCTTCGCCCTGTTTTCCTCCCCAAGATAAAGATCATTGTAAATCACATCAAAGATCCCTTCCAGAAAGGCATTGCACATATCTTCCCATTTTTCGTCCGGCGTATATTTCATAAAAAAGCGGATCCAGTTGCGCCACGCATAGTAAAGCGGGAATGTACTCACATCCTCTTTTTTGGCTCCCATGGAATGCAGGATCTTTGAACTGCCGATAGACGCCACTTTATATCCCGCAAGATTGCATCTATATCCCCACTCCGTATCATCCCAATACAGGAAATTCTCTTCCGGCAGCGGGCCGATCTCGCGGATCACGGAAGCCCTTACCAAAACCGAGCAGGCTGCCACCGCATCCGAATACACGACGGCCGGCATCGAACCGTCTTCCAGGCGGCCATGATATTTTGCCTCACAGCAATATTCATCCCATACGATATCGATTCCGAACTGCTGCACGTAATCCGGCTCCTCCATATGATATACTTTGGAGCCGGCCATCCCCACCTCCGGATGCCCCTCCATAAAAGCATATAATTCCCCTACTGCATTTTCATCCGCCAGCACATCATTATCCAGACACCAAATGTACTCATACCCTTCTTCCAGGGCATACCGTATTCCTGTATTAAAGCCGCCGCTTCCCCCGAGATTCTCCTCATTCACAAACAGCTTTATCCTCTCTCCAAACCGTTCCCTGATATGCGACGCCGATCCATCCGTAGACGCATTGTCCACCACTGCGATATCCATATCTTTAAATGCTGACTCCATCACGCTTTGGATACATTCTGTTACATAATCCTTCTTGTTATAATTACAGATAACTGCAAGAATCTTTCCCACTGTCCCGTCTCTCCTCCCTATGCCGCAGCGCAGCGTGGATTTCCTATTATGATTCGGGAGTCAAAAGGCCCATCCAGCGGCCCCGTCTGGCAGATGCACACTAGATTTGTGCAAACGGCTTTTGCAC
>CAOKPU010000103.1 GCA_948470755.1 uncultured Lachnospiraceae bacterium
AGTTTACTGCGATGACACGCGTCGGAAATTTCAAATTTCCGACTGCGATCAGGGCTATTTGAGGCTTTGACTCAAATAGCAGACTGATAAAATCAGCTATCAAGCTGATTTTTCAATCTATGCACATCAACGCAATCCCTGATGCCTCTTCTCCCCGATATACTACAGGAGCCCTTCCGTTGCCGGCCAATCCCTGCATCCCTATATCGGAACTCCCATCTTTCATATAACCGTTGCATTCTTTCTCAGAATCTGTTCCGAAAAACCCGGGGATTGATCTTTGCAGCATATATCCGGTGATAATCCTTAAATTTTTGAATCCCATTTTATCTCCGGCCTGATGAGGACCGTCTTCCTTTAATGATGGCCTCTTCCATGGTGGCCGCCATGATGGCCGCCCCCGCGTCTTGAATAGCTTTGAATGCTTGCCTGTCTTTCAGCTTCCGCATTCACACAATGATCACAGATCCCATCCTCATTTTCATCAATATAGTACTGGCAATGATCTTCATCGCCTATCACACAGACAGGATTCCCGTCCGCGTCCACACAGCGGCTGTTATCACAGATGCCATCTCCATTCTCGTCAATAAAACAATAATTCCCGTCACAATTCTGCCCGCCGCAATGATACCGTCCATGTGCATAAACAGGAACGGACATACTCAAGGCTGCCAAGCATGCCACTCCTGCAATGACTGTTTTTTTCATAGCGCTCTACCTCCTACATTTTACACCTATACCTACTAAACTACTTTTCCCGGACTGCCGGATAAATACCTATAACGGAAGAATAAGCATCCTTGCGTTTGCAATCATTATACCATCTGCCTAACCGGAATTCAATCCAAAATCACTTTATCATCACTTCGTAATCACAAAACATATCCCTTACCTTTTCCATTTATCCAGCTTACAGCCCTTTTGTTCCAAAACGGCACGGAAGCTTTCCAGAAAACCCAGGAATCCCTCCCGTTCCTCCGGCTGATTGATATTTTTAGGCCCATATATTGTCTTGCGGCTCGTATCCCCAATAGCAAGCAGCTCCCCATAGCTCCCATACCCTTTTTTATACTGCAGACATGCTTTTGTGATCTTGGGATCATAAGAAACATTTACCACACTATCCATATCAATATGGCAGGCATCCGTATGTTCCTTTAATTCGCTATCCACCTGGATCAGGATAACATCGAAATCGCTTTTGCGATATCCGAGGACATAATAATAAAAAGTCGTTGTATTCGTATCGAATATCCATCCTCTTTCAAACTTGGATGAATTCATATACGCATAAAGGACTTCGTAACTGTCGCCATCCTCCACCGCTTCATTAAAAATCTCCCTTATCCTTTGTTTCTTCGCTTTACAATCCTCCTGATCATAATCAGGCTCCTTCGGTTTTTTGGAAAATAACCCCATATTTTTCTCCTCCCTTAGCCGTTCTCTTTTTTATTCAATATAACATGAAAGCATATCATTTTCAATCAAGGATTCCCCCAATATGGTTTCCATTCTATGATGAAAATAGAAAAAGAGTTGACAATTCCGGCCTTGCATATTAGTATATAAAATGAACTTTTCACATTGTGAACTTTTTAGCCAGAATATACTTAAGATTGAAAGGCATAAGATTATATGAACGAAGAACTACTGGAAGCCTGGCTTAGGCTTTCTACTATTTTATGTAATGGCAGGATTGTTTCCGAAATGCCTTATAATGAAGCCTTGATCTGCAATATTTTATACCGCCGGCAGTTGCGGGGGGAGAATCAGAAGCTGACGGCCACCGATCTATGCAGGCAGACGAAAATGCTAAAATCACAGATGAACCGCACTTTACAAAGCATGGAAGAAAAAAACATCATTACAAAGCAACGGTCCCATCTGGATAAACGGCAGATTTTTATCACATTAAACCCTAAAGCTGAATCTTTCCGGATCCAGCACCGCAAAAGCCTACAGCTCATTGATGCGCTTTCAAAGAAAGCCGGACCCGAAAAGTCCAGGGAGGCCATCAGCCTGTTCACATTGATTGCCGACATGGCAGAAAAAATTATGGAGGAAAACAATGATTAAAATATTAGTGGATTCATCTTCCGATTATGAAATGGAAGAAATAAAAGAAAAAAATTTTGAACTGATCCCTATCAGCATTTCCATTGGGGAAAAAAGTTACATAGATGGGATTTCTTTTAAAAAAAATGAATTTTATGAAATGCTGGCAAACACATCGGATTTCCCAAAAACTTCCCAGCCCTCCCCGCAGGCATTCCTTGATATTTTCACAAGCGCCAAAGAAGCCGGGGATACCGTCCTTTGCATCCTTTTGTCCTCCGCGCTAAGCGGAACATGCCAAAGCGCTCAGCTTGCGAAAAGCATGGTCGATTACGAGGATATTTATATCATTGATTCCCTTACGGCCTCCTGTTCCATCAAAATCCTGGCCGATTATGCCTACTCCCTGGTACAAAAAAACCTTCCCGCCGAAGAAATCATAAAGAAATCAGAAGCCTTAAAATCCCGGATCACTCTATTCGCCGGGCTGGATACATTAGAATATTTATGCAAAGGGGGACGCCTTTCCAAATCCGCCGCAGCTATCGGTGAACTGGCTAACATCAAACCGGTTATTACGATAACCCAGGAAGGTTCTGTCGGCGTACTAGGGAAATGCCTTGGCAAAAATAAAGCCATCGCACAAGTCTTTAAACATTTGCAGGAATCCGGAACGGATCCTTCTTTCCCTATATATACCATATATACTTACGGCACCGGCAATTGCCAGCGTTTTGAAGAAAAATTGCAGGAAAACGGCTATACGGCCAACAACCGCCTTCAAGTCGGAGCCACCATCGGCGCCCACATCGGCCCGGAAGCCTTCGGCGTAGTCTTTGTAAAACCCCAGTAAACTACGAAACAGCAGGATTGCCCTCATTGCCTTTATTGATTCCCGCGCGCAACGGGCCTTTTGACACCCGGATCCTTTATTGCGGATGAATCACATCAGGGCTGCTTATCTACATACCATGTTGGTTCTACATTTTCCTCCGGGGAAAGCACCCGGTTCGATACATAGTGAAAGCCGCCTTATGATATCGCGCATCGTTTCCAGACGGCCAAGCGTATGCTCCTCCGCTGCCTTTTCATAAAGATCGCGGTAAAGCCCTGCTGCTTTTTCTACTTCTTCCCGGCGCTCCTTTTCTTCTTCTTTTCCCGCCCTTTCTTCTTCCTTTCCCTCCGCTTCCCTCACCGCCTTCCTTTCCTCTTCCCGGCCGGACAGGCCTTCATGACAGCCGCAGCCGCCTGCCATAAAGGCCAATAGGATAAGCAGGAAGGATCCCAAGTTAAACCGGATCCTATTTGCCAAACCAAAGTTCCAAGGCACGGCTGTTCTTTTCCACCACATAACCGCTTCCTCCTCTTCCCTTTACGTCTTCCACCATAGTCACTATCAAAACCGGCCTTTCCATCTCACGGTCTGTAGTAAATACCGCAAACCACCCGAGTTCCGTCCCTGAATGATCCTCCTTGGAATCTTTGATTTCTGCGGTACCGGTCTTTCCTGCCAATACCATATCTTCCCGATGGGCGGCATATCCCGTGCCTTCCGGGTTGTTTACCACCTTTTTCATCCCCTCCAGCACCCGTTCCGACACATCTTCGGAAAACGCTCCTGATATCCACCATTGCACCTGCGGCTCCTCCTGATAAACCAAATATGGTTTTATCATATTCCCTCCGTTGCAAAATGCCGTATAGATACAGGCCAGATGCAAAGGGTTCACCAACATCTGCCCCTGCCCATACCCGCTGTCAGCCAGTTGGATTTCCGTTCCTATCGTTTCCCCATTGGAATAACGGGAGGAAGACATCGCAATCTCAAACGGCACCGCTTCATTAAATCCTAATTTCCTCAGGTTTTCTTCCAGCTTTCCCGCCCCGATCTTAAGCGCTGCTTTCGCAAAGTATATATTATCGGAATAAATCAACGCATTTTCCAACACCGCAGGCTCATACTCATGGAGCGTCGTCACATAATACGATCCCCATGAACTGTCTTTCTGCCAGCTTAAGCCTTCTTTTCCATAATCCTCTTCAGGGTCGATTGCGCCGGTTTCCAGGCCGATAGCCGCCGTTACCGGTTTAAAAGAAGAACCAGGACACCATACTTGGCGGAAACGGTTATATAAAGGCTGTCGCTCATCCCCATTAAGAGAATCCCACTGCGTCTGCGACATCCCTAAGATAAATTGATTATTGTTATAGGAAGGAGTACTGACCAATGCGAGCGTCTCGCCCGTGTAAGGGTTTATTGCCACACAACAGCCTTCCTCTTCCTTCAGCCGTTCATACATAATCAACTGCATTTTCGCATCAATGGTCAGCTTCACATCCTTCCCGTTTTCCACTTCCCGGTTAGCCAATTCTTGCTTAAAGTCCCCATTTTCATCCACTATATAGATCCGGCATCCGTTCTTACCTTTTAATTCCTTTTCAAACAATGCTTCCATGCCGCTTCTTCCGATCACACTGTTCGCCGTATATCCTTCCCCCGCATGTTTTTCCAGATCCTCCGCTGTAACATTCTGCACATATCCTATCAGGTGCGCCGCCCCTTCCGCCAGCGGATACTCCCGCACCTCCGTATCCGATATCATAACCCCTGGAATTGCCAGCAGCTTTTCCTGTCTCTCTTTTTCCTTTATCAAATCCTCCGACGGCTCTATCGACATGAGGTCAATTTCCTCCACCTTAGCCACGGTCTTTATGGGTACAAAATAATCATCTTTTACCCAAGAGGCAGACAAACTTTTTTCAACGCTCTCCGGTTTGATCTCTAATAGTTCCGCAATCTCCCTGACTGCCTCCGCTCCCCCTTCCAGCTTTCCGGGAACGATGCCAACCGAAGACGCCGTCCCCTTTCCTGCAAGAAGAATCCCATTCCTGTCATAAATCCCCCCTCTTTCCGCCTCCGTCACCGTTACCCTGACCTTATCTTCCGGCCTAAGCCCCGGCAGGATCAGCCCGTCTTCCCAAACCAGCCAGTACCCTTCCTCCCCTTTGACAAAATATGCTTCATTCTCAAAGCCAACCATCCCCGCTGCCGTTTGAAAAGAACTATGATATTTTACCGCCATATTTTCCTCATCATATTCCACCTCTTCGATTTTCAGATCCTGCATTTCCATCCCATCATAAATGGCAGAATTTCTTTTTATAAAATCTTCCAACCCTACATTCCCCGATAATTCCGGATCCAGCATTCCATACATTTTCTCATATTCCCCACGGGAAGCGTAATCCATATATTCCACCAAAAGTTCGGGCGGCTTTTTCCACCCCCTTTCCTTATTGAAAAACCGAAGGCCATAAAAGGCCGCTCCCGCCAAAAGGACTGCCGCAAAAATACCCCCAAATACGGCAATTATTTTTCTTCCCTGTCGTTTCTTCCTTCTTCTTTGATTCCTTTTCCTCTTTTTCCTCTCCATCTCTACCTTTATTCCCTTTCCGTAACTTATAATGTTTATGAAGTATATGCCCGTTTTTTCCGGCTCTCCGTTTTTCGTCCCGCTTCTATATCTTTTTATATATTACATCTGTAAGATTTTTGTGTCAAGCTTTTCTTCCAACACTTCACAACAACAAAGATTTTCCTATGAAGATCCGGGCGTCAAAAGGCCCATCCGGCGGCCCCGTCCGGCAGATGGCACACTAGATTTGTGCA
>CAOKPU010000104.1 GCA_948470755.1 uncultured Lachnospiraceae bacterium
ACATCCTGCATAGGAACGCGGACTTCAAGGATTTCCTCTTCCAGATGCCTGTTCTCAATTGTCTTTTCAATATTGGCTTTGACTTTGTTCTCATACCCGGAATAAGTATGCACTACATACCAGTTTGCCTCTGCCATCCATTCACCCTCACTCTACAATGTCGTCAAGAAATCTATGCCATATTGGAACAAAAAGTCCAGCACGGCGATAATCACTCCTGCCACAACCGAGATGCAGACAACCGCAACGGACTGTTTGAAAAGCGAATCCTTGTCCGGCCAGGCAATCTTCTTAAATTCAGTTTTCACACCTTTAAAAAAGCTCGGTTTCGGTGTCTTATCTGTCTTTGTGGAACCTCCCATGCGCTACTCCTTTCAACAACTGCAGGCCAATTTTATTTCGTTTCCTTGTGCAAAGTATGCTTCCTGCAGAATCTGCAGTATTTCTTCGTCTCCATTCTTTCCGGATGCGTTTTCTTATCTTTTGTTGTATTGTAGTTACGCTGTTTGCATTCTGTACATGCTAATGTAATTCTCGTACGCATTGATTTTCCCTCCAATTTTTGAGCATAAAAAAAAGACCTAAACAAATCTTGTGTGATAACAATACCATAAGATCGCGCCTCCGTCAACTGTTTTTGGAATATTTCTTTGAAAGGAGGCGGGAGGCGGGACACCCCTGTCCCCGGCCTCCTTTCCGTTATCTTATGCCAACCGCTTCCTTAAGCCCCTGTACAATCTTTGCCGCAGCCTCAGGATTCCCTTCTTCTATTTTCAATTCCATCCCTGAAACCTGGATCATTATCGAAAAACCCGACTGTTCCACCCGGGTAATATCGCTAAGCGCAAAACTTTCCACTTCATAGCGGACCATAATCATCCCCTTCATTCTCTGTCCGCCGATCAACAGCCTTGTCTCCGTAACCGCTATAACTGCATACCACATCATTTGCAGTTCATTTCTGGAATAGCCATCGCCGGCTGCCGAAAAGATTACGGACTCGCTGTCCTTAATTTCCTTTTCCACTTCCGCAAACGCGGCCTTATGGCACTTTAAATCCACCGTACGGTACTTCTGTGCAAATTGCAGCATTTCTTTTCCGTCCTTCATTCTTATCATCCCTCCATTCTCAGATAACAACTCTATTTCCCTTTGCGTCATTATAGTATTCTGCCGATTACAGGCAAATCCGAGAAACTCCGATACAATGCCTATAACCGCAAGAATTCCCGTTATCAAATCTTTCGGCCCATCCGGAAGCAAAGCAGACACCGTTCCAAACCTGGCCTGTAAGAGAGCTAAAGCAAAGAAAACAGCCCCAGCCCCGAAATATTGTCTCAACTTCTTCGCTTTACGTTGTTTCTCCTGTCCGGACCAAGCCAAAAACACATTTATACCATCCATGATCCCGGCTTTCCCTTCCCCGTGCGCCCGCATCCCGTTTAAAAGTTCAGGAACACTCACCCCCAGTTCTCCTGAAAGATCCCAGAGCAGAGAAAAATCAGGCATACACCGTCCATTTTCCCATCTGGATACACTCCGGCTGCTGACCCCCAGACGCTCCGCCAATTGCTCTTGCGTCAGCTTGTTTTCCTTCCTTAAAAAAGCGATCCACTTACCGATCTGCTCCTGATTCATATAAATAACCCTTCTCCTTTCCCCAGCCTGCACCCTTTGACCAACGAACCCTAGAAGCCCTTAGCGAAACAGCCACTGCTGTTGAGCTGAAATTGCCAAAGGCAATTAGAACTTCTTCTCACACTAACCCCCATGCCGCTGCTTCGCAGCGGCGCAAATCCTGATGAAAAATGCCGCATTCCAGGCATTTTTCGGTGTGAGAAAGACTTGCAAAGCAAGTCGTAGAAGTTCTTGGCGAAACAGCCACTACTGTTGAGCTTTAGAACTTCTTCTCACACTACCTCTTTCAAAAGAATATTACCATAATGCCCGCAAAAATAACACGACATAAAGCGAGAGAAACCGGATTCCTGCCCTCCGCCCTCCTTTTACAACCTCTCCTGCACGCAATATGCGGTACTTCGGTACTAAATTCCTAACTTTTATTTCCATTTCCTATAATTTTTCCCCTTACTTCTTCCGATAAATATGATATAATGTAGAAAAACGTACCCCATACGAGGCGGCTGTACCTGCCGCCACGCAGGAACAGATTCCTGCGGATGTATTTTTCATGGAAGAAAGGAGGGGTGTATCATGGCATACAACACTGCTATTCTTAATAATGTCTATAATTATTATATGACAACTTATTCTCCAAAAACTTCAACCCGCTATGATACCCATAAAAAGAGCGAACTCCGCAACATATACAATTCTATTGTAAAGCTGAACAAGGATGCTCCTCTATATAAAATGGATACCAGCAAAGCGTCTAAAAGCTTTGCAGTAGGAATTAAGGAGGATGCCAGGGAATTGCGCAACGTCATTGCTTCCCTTGGCGGTCTGGACGAGGAAAAAATCTTAAATAAAAAAGCCTCTTACTCCAGCAATGAAGATATTGTCACCGTTAATTACATCGGGGATAACCCGGAAGACGCCAAGGCTCCTACTTACGATATCGAAGTTTATTCCCTCGCATCCGGCCAGGTAAATATGGGGACATTCCTTCCCAATACAAAGCCTGCTTTGCCACCGGATACTTATTCTTTTGACGTCATGATCAATGACTTGAATTACGAATTCCAATATAATATCCGGGAAGGCGAGACCAACAAGGATATCCATAACAGGCTGGCAAAACTTATCAGCTCTGCCGATATCGGCCTGCGGGCAGACGTCATTGAAGACGGAAAAGGGAATACATCCCTTAGGCTCCGTTCCACTGTAGAAGGAACGAAAAAGAATGATCCTTCCATTTTCATGGTGTCCGATGACCATACGAGCAAGCAGTCCGGTTCCGTCGCTTATTTTGGCCTTGACTATCTTGCCCGCCCTGCTTCTAATGCAGAATTTTCTTTAAACGGCGAAAAGATGGTTTCCGCTTCCAATCATTTTACAATCGATAGAATGTTTGATATCACCCTAAAGGGAGTCAGTTCTATGGAAGGCGAAAAAACTACTTTCGGCCTCAAGACGGATGTGGAATCTTTGGCGGAGAACATCAATACTTTGACCGGAGGCTACAACAGCTTCATCAACAGCATGGCCGCCTATCGGGATAATTTTACCGGCAGCCAGAAGCTGCTTAGGGAAATGAACGGGATTATCAACCGCTATCGCAGCGAACTGGATATCATCGGCTTAAACCTTCAGGAAAACGGCACACTGAAAATCGATAAAAAGGAATTGGAACAAGCCGCTTTATCTGAATATGCAAAAGAAGATTTTTCTTCTGTCCGCAATTTTGCCAATTCATTGGTGCGTAAGATGAATCAGATATCCATTAATCCTATGGATTATGTGGACAAAACAATTGTCGCTTATAAGAATCCGGGAAAAAATTACCCAACGCCATATATAACCAGCGCATACAGCGGCATGTTATTTAACTATTATTGTTAATGAAAAGGGAAAGGATCCATAAACCAATCTGTTTATGATTCTTTCCCTCTTTTTATGCCTATACGGATCCGAATCCAGAAATCCATCCATGCACCATCCTGCAAAACGGTCAAAAGATTCCTACATCCTTATCCTGCAGCCGATTTCCTACAACGGGATATTGCCGTGCTTTTTCCCCGGAACGTCTACGGACTTATTCCGGAAAGCCTTCAATGCCTTCACCAGCCTTTCCCTCGTTTCTTCCGGTTTGATCACTTCATTGACAAATCCCCTGGCCGCCGCCACATAGGGATTTAAAAACCTTTCTTCATATTCCCGCCTGCACTTCTCCCTCATTTCCTGCGGGTCATCGGCCGCTTTGATTTTCCTCTTAAACGCGATATTCACCGCGCCCTCCGCGCCCATTACCGCAATTTCCGCAATCGGCCAGGCAAATACCATATCCGCACCCATCTCTTTTGAATTCATAGCTATATAGGCGCCGCCATATGCCTTTCGCATGATCACGGATATCTTAGGCACTGTCGCTTCCGAATAAGCATATAATATTTTCGCCCCATGCCGGATGATCCCGTTATGTTCCTGCTGTGTCCCCGGCAGGAAAGCCGGAACATCTATCAAAGTCACAAGGGGTATATTAAAGCAGTCACAAAAACGTATAAACCTTGCCATTTTATCGGATGCATGGTAATCCAGGGAACCGCCCATACTTCCCGGCTGATTGGCTACGAACCCGGCCACTTCCCCTTCCATGCGCCCAAAGCCAATGACTGCATTGTCCGCAAATTCTTTCTGCACTTCAAAGAAACTTCCGTCATCCACAATGCAGCTTATAACCTCCTTCACGTCATACGCTTTTCTTGAATTATCCGGAACGATTTCGCAAAGCCGCTGCGCCTTATCCCTCTCCTCCTGCAGCAGGACCCTATTCAAATACCCTGCCCTTCCAATCATCTTATTTACTGCGAATAGGAAGGACTGCTTTTCCCTAATCATCTTCACCACAGGCGCTTTTTCCTTATAATTAGAAGGAAGATAAGAAAGCAGTTTTCTCACCCCCATCAGACATTCCCCTTCTGTTTCATAAGTAAAATGGGAAACTCCGCTTTTCTTTGCGTGTATTTGCGCCCCTCCCAGCTCTTCTGCCGTCACCCCCTCATTTATTACCGTTTTTACCACATTCGGCCCCGTAATAAACATCTTGGATATATCATTTACCATAAAAATGAAATCGCAGATAGCCGGCGCATAACATGCTCCCCCGG
Organism: uncultured Lachnospiraceae bacterium; assembly: GCA_948470755.1. Taxonomy (GTDB): domain Bacteria; phylum Bacillota; class Clostridia; order Lachnospirales; family Lachnospiraceae; genus Kineothrix. Next base: position 4,788 of record CAOKPU010000104.1, read on the forward strand.
AACAGGGGCCTAAAATAACCGCAATCTGAGGAATAACTCCCGAAGCCTTCGTATGCCTTAGAAACATTCCGCTGTAACCGCTCAAAGAAGAAATCCCTTCTTCAATCCTGGCCCCGCCGCTGTCATTAATGCAAATCAAAGGAGCTTTCATTTCCATAGCCATATCCTGTATACGGCATATTTTGAAAGAATGGTATTCTCCCAGCGTACCGCCGATTACCGTAAAGTCTTCGCTTGCCACAAAAACAAGCCTGCCGTCGATTTCCCCATATCCCGTCACCACCCCATCGCCTGCCACACGGCGTTTGTCCAAATCAAAATCATCGATTCTGGATTCTATGAAATTATCTACTTCCACAAAGCTATCCTGATCCAAAAGCATGTCAATCCTTTCCCTTGCGGTCATCTTGCCGCTCATATGCTGCTTTTCAATCTTTTGCGCACCGCCTCCCAGCTTCGCCCTTTCCCGACGCTGATCCAGTTCCTTTACCGCTTCGTCCCATTTCATGTGTCCCATTTTTGCCCATCTCCTTTTCTATCCTTCCCTATTCTCCCGCCCTGCCTTTTCTTGGCAATATATTTGAAATTAAAATAATTTGATATTCAAATTATATGGGTATTATTATAGCATAATACCTGCTTTTTGCAAGAATAATTTTTAATAGGAAATTGCTTTGCAATTTCCTATTAGGATTCGGGTGTCAAAAGGCCCATCCGGCGGCCCCGTCTGGCAGATGGCACAAAAGATTTGTGCGCACTCTGTTGCACGGGACATTCC
>CAOKPU010000105.1 GCA_948470755.1 uncultured Lachnospiraceae bacterium
AGCTTTTGCGTAAAATGAATAATGGCTTGGTATGTTGGATGAAGCAGTATACCAGTACCAGACGACCACCGTCCGCAAGATGATTTTAAAAGACCACAAGCGTCCGGATGGACGTGAGATTACACAGATTAGGCCGTTGGCGGCGGAGGTGGATTTAATCCCGAGAGTACACGGTTCCGCAATGTTTACCCGTGGCCAGACACAGATTTGTACAGTAACAACGCTTGCTCCTTTGTCGGAAATGCAGAGGATTGACGGGTTGGATGAAAACGAAGTAAACAAAAGGTATATGCACCATTATAACTTCCCTTCCTATTCGGTAGGGGAGACAAAGCCCAGCAGAGGGCCGGGACGCCGTGAAATCGGGCACGGAGCCCTGGCGGAGAGGGCATTGATCCCGGTGCTTCCTTCGGAGGAAGAGTTCCCTTATGCGATCCGTACGGTATCGGAAACTTTTGAATCCAATGGCTCTACCTCCCAGGCGTCCATTTGCGCATCCACCATGTCCCTTATGGCGGCGGGCGTGCCGATTAAAAAACAGGTTGCCGGCATCTCCTGCGGCCTCGTGACAGGGGAGACGGATGATGATTATATTGTCCTTACGGATATACAGGGATTGGAAGACTTCTTTGGCGATATGGATTTCAAAGTGGCAGGCACTCACGAAGGGATTACTGCAATCCAGATGGACATTAAGATCCATGGGCTGACAAGGCCGATTGTGGAAGAAGCGATCCGCAGGACAAAAGAGGCAAGGGAGTATATTTTGAACGAAATTATGACTCCGGCAATTGCAACGCCCAGAAAAGAAGTGGGGCCTTATGCGCCGAAGATTGTTTCCGTGCAGATCGATCCCGAAAAGATTGGCGATGTGGTAGGGCAGAGAGGGAAAACAATCAACGAGATTATTGCGCGTACAGGAGTTAAAATTGATATTACGGATGACGGGAAAGTATCAATCTGCGGTACCGATACGGATATGATGGACAAGGCCGTGGAAATGGTTAAGATTATTACCACAGATTTTGAAGAAGGGCAGATTTTTAAAGGTACGGTAGTAAGCATCAAAGAATTCGGCGCATTTGTTGAGTTCGCGCCGGGTAAAGAAGGTATGGTCCACATTTCCAAGATATCAAGGGAAAGGATCAACCGCGTAGAGGATGTCCTTACTTTGGGCGACAAAGTTACAGTAGTATGCCTTGGCAAAGATAAGATGGGAAGGCTTAGCTTTTCTATGAAAGACGTAGCGCAGAAATAAGGCGGCAACGCCGTTTTCTGCTATAGAATGTATTGGTGGGAAGTCAAATAAAAAAGTGTGCGTTAAAACGCACACTTTTTTCATTTATAGGATTCGGGTATATCTTAAATACTTAAACTGCTTCGTGGAATGTCCTGCTGATGACATCCGCCTGCTGTTCAGGGGTCAGCTTGATGAAATTAACGGCATAACCGCTGACGCGGATGGTAAGCTGAGGATAATTTTCAGGATGTTTTTGAGCATCTAAAAGAGTATCCCTGTTCAATACATTTACATTCAAATGATGTCCGCCTTTTTCTGCATATCCGTCCAATAAATTTACTAAATTTTCAACTTGAGCTGCATTCGACATAACAATACCTCCTAATAGCAATAATAATAATGGTTACTGTTTCTTTAAAAATATCATATCACCTTCTTCTTTTATTGTCTATAAAAAAAGAGATTCTATATGTATTTTTTTTGATACAAAAAAAATGGAATAACTTGGACATCATTTCATATATTGAGATAGGAACTAATGAATACAGGGTAAAAAAACGGGGAGTTAATAAAGGCAATGGGAAATAAAGGAATCTTACATATTTTTCCGGATTACATGAGAAATAAGTGGGGCAATGTAGCGAAGGACATCGATGGGCTTTGGGAAATCCGTCTTAGGGTGTATAGGGAGATCGTCCTGATATTTAGAGGTAAGGAATTTTTTTTGGATAAAGATGGACAAATCGTTTCCGATATTCGGAAAGCGGAAGTGGCGACGGAACAGGATATGGAAGCTATTTTCCAGCATATATGCGATTATTCCGTTTACGCCTTTTCCGATGAAATCAGGCAAGGTTTTTTAACAATCCCCGGAGGGCATAGGATCGGCCTGGCGGGACAGGCGATTTTGGAAGAAGAAGGGAAAATACGCAACATCAAACATATCCGGTATATGAACATCCGTATTTCCCATGAAATAAAAGGAGCGGCAGATCCGGCAATGCCTTATATCTTTAAAGACGGCAGATTGTTGGATACGCTTTTGATTTCTCCTCCGGGCTGCGGTAAGACAACCCTTCTTAGGGACATGGTCAGACAGATATCCGATGGGAACCCGTTTTCGGAAGGAATGAATGTGGCGGTGGTGGACGAGCGGTCGGAAATAGCGGGCTGTTATATGGGATGCCCTCAAAATGATATAGGAAAGAGGACGGATATCATGGATGGATGCCCGAAGGCAATTGGGATGATGCTGCTTCTGCGTTCGATGTCACCGCAAGTGCTGGCAGTAGATGAACTTGGAAGTATGGAGGATATGAAAGCCGTATCCCGCGCCCTTCAGTGCGGGAGCCGGATCATTGCAACAGTCCACGGAGATTCTTTGGAGGATGTTATGGCGAAGGACTTATTTAGAAATGCCGGGAAAAATAAGATTTTTGACAGATATATTGTCCTTGGGCGGATGAATGCCGGATGCCGGGCCATGTCTGTTTACGATAAGGATTTTCAAATATGCTGCGTCTGATAGGGGTTCTGCTATTGATGACAGGATGTATAGGCGGCGGTTGGTCTATGAAAGAAAGGTTAAAGGGAAATCTGGAGGATTTGTACCGGATGAGGCAGATTCTTCAAATGTTCCGGAATGAAATGGAATATAGCAAGGCGCCCCTGCCCGAGGCTTGCGGGAGAATAGGAAGCAGGGCCGGGGAGCCTTACCGGAAAGCTTTTTTTTCTATTCAGGAAGAAATGAGGACAAATAATGGGGAATCTTTTTTGACGATCTGGGAAAGACAGATGGGAAGGTGCATGGAGGGTCTTTCCATTGCAAAAGAAGATAAACGTGTTTTTCTGGATTTTGGGAGCTGCGTTGGTTTTATGGATGGGAAGATGCAGGCTGATGCAGTAACGGAGTATGTGCATAAACTCGATATTTCGATTAAAAGAATGGAAGAGGATATGGCGGATAAATGCAAGGTAATCACGAGCTTAAGCATCATGGGCGGCCTGATGCTTGTAATCATTCTGCTGTAATGAACAGTAAATACCGCAACAAAATACATAAGGGGTATGGTAGGAAATATGAGCGTTAGTTTAATATTCAGGATTGCTGCAGTAGGCATTTTAATTACAATACTGAGCCAGATTTTAAAGCACAGCGGAAGGGAAGAACATGCATTTTTAATTAGTCTTGCGGGCCTGATCCTTGTTTTGACATGGATCGTGCCATATATTTATGATTTATTTGTGATGATTCAAAACTTATTTGAATTGTAGGAAGGGGAAGGAATGGAAGCGCTGAAAATAGGTTTGCTCGGAGTGACGGGAGTCCTGCTGGCTTTGCAGTTTAAAAGCAACAAGCCGGAATTCGGGCTTTATATTGGCTTTGCGGTATGTTTGTTGTTGTTTTCCTTTACAGTGTCCGGGCTTTCCAAAGTATTTGAAAATATAAATGAAATGGGCCGGTATATGAGCGAGGATGGATTTTACTTCCGCATATTGCTGAAGGTAATAGGGATCACATATATTTGCGAATTCAGTTCCGGCATATGCAAAGATGCGGGTTATTCTTCTATAGCAAGCCAGATAGAGATATTTGGCAAGCTGTCGGTATTGGCATCGGGAATGCCTGTACTTTTGGCCATCATAGAGAGCATACAGGAGATTGCAGGATGAAAAAAAGGATAGCGGCTGTTTTCATTTTTCTTTTTTGCGTATTTAGCATGTACAAGCCGGTATTGGCGGCGGATATAGAAACGGATGCTGCCAATGCATGGGAAAAGTATGGAATGGGTGAAGTATCAAAAAGCCTGGAGCATTTGGCGCCCGGTTATGAATTGGATATGTCCAAGATATGGGAATGTATTTTGCAGGGGAAGATCACGGAAGCAGTGGGGCTTATATGGGAGGGGATGAAAGGGAAATTGTTGGCTGAGCTGTCCGGAATGAAGAACATATTTGCTTCTGTTTTGGCGCTTGGGATTATTTCCGCTTTTTTTTCCAGTTTTTCTGATGTGTTCCGTAATCATCAGATAGCGGATATCAGTTTTTACTTCCTCTATCTTCTTTTGATGTCTGTGCTGATGAAGGCTTTCCTGACGGCGGCGGATATTGCCGGGCAGACAGTGGAGAATATCGTATTGTTCATTAAGATGTTTATCCCTACTTATTTTATGGCGGTAGGGGCGGCGACGGGAGCTGTCACAGGAGCGGTATATTATCAGTTTACTTTAGTGTTGGCATATGGAATGGAGAGAATTATTTTTTCTTTCCTGATTCCATTGATATACAGCTATGTGCTGTTAGCGTTAATGAATGGGATCTGGGCGGAAGAGCGGCTGACGCTTTTGCTGGATTTCTTAAAAAAAGCAATCGGTGCAGGGTTGAAAGTATCGATGGGGGCCGTTACATCCTTAAGCTTGTTCCAGTCCATGATCGCCCCGGTGGTGGATTCCCTTAGGGTATCGGCAGTTAAAAAAGCGGTTGGGGCGATTCCCGGCATAGGGAATCTGGCGGAAGGGGTAACGGAGATGGTCATCGGTTCGGCAGTCCTGATTAAAAACAGCATTGGGATATTAATGCTGTTGCTTTTGTTGGCTGTCTGCTTCATCCCTTTGGCCAAGCTTTTGTTGATAGCTTGTATGATGAAGGGGAGCGCCGCCCTGGCGGGCATTGTCAGCGATAAAAGAATTACCGGATGCACAGACCGGGTCGGCGATGGAAGCCTGCTTCTCTTTAAAGCGGCGTTTACGGCAGTGGCGTTGTTTATCATTATAATCGCGGTAGTGGCTTATACGACGGGCAAGGGGTTGTGAAATGGGATATTCGTTTTTGGAGTATATGAAAAAAATAGGGATTTTTATAGTCTGCGCGCAGAGTTTCCTGCATTTTTCCGCCGGCAAGCCTTATGAAAAATACGTGAAGCTTTTAGTCGGCATTATGATATTGGCGCAGTTTTCCATACCTTTACGCGCAGTCTTCCTGAAAGGGGGAAATGGGGAATTATGGGAGGAAGTGGAACGCTTTCAAAAGGAACTGGAAGAGGAGGCGGGCAGGATCGTATGGGATTATGAGGGGGAAGACGAGGCTGCCAATGCGTTGGAAAAAGAGATAGGGATGAAATTGGGACCGGCGGCCGGGGAATATGGGTTCGCCATAAAAGAAGTAAAGGTATATGGCGAACCGCCGAAGGTGGAGGTTGTCATTCAAAGCGGGGGAAAGAAAGGGGGCCGGATTTCAGTGGAGAAAATAAGAGTAGGGAATAAAAGGGAAACGGAAGAAGGGGGGAC
>CAOKPU010000106.1 GCA_948470755.1 uncultured Lachnospiraceae bacterium
AATCTGAAACATCCATTACGGGCGGCCCTATGCATGTTTATTATCTGGATGTGGGGCAAGGTTCTTCCGCCCTTGTAGAATCCGATGGGCATTTTATGCTGATCGACGGCGGCGACCGTTCCCATTCCTCCTTTGTGGTAAGCAGCCTGCAGGATCTGGGCGTTACCTCTTTGGATTACATTCTGGTTTCCCATTACCATGCCGATCATTTAAGCGGAATCGTAGGAGCCTTAAACGCTTTTGACTGCAAAACAGTTATCTGCCCTGATTATGAAACCGATACAAAACTTTTTTCATCTTTCCTGACGGCGCTGGAAGAAAAAGAAATCCCTATGCTTTATCCTTCCATCGGAGACAGATTTTCTTTAGGAAGCGCCTCATTTACAGTCATCGGGCCTGTTTCCTACCATTATGAAGATGAAAACAATAATTCCATTGGAATCCGTCTCGTACACGGCGAGGATTCTTTTCTTTTTACAGGGGATGCGGAGGCGGAAAGCGAAGAAGATTTCTGCAAAGAAAGCAACTTCCTTTCCTGCGACGTCTATGCCGCCGGACATCACGGCAGCGCATCTTCCACTACCTGGAGCCTGCTTCAACAAGCTTTGCCCGAGTATGTCGTCATAAGCTGCGGCAAAGAAAACCCTTATGGGCATCCTCACGAAGAAACTATGGAAAAATTAGAAGCCATCGGGGCCAAAGTTTTCCGCACGGACGAACAGGGAACCATCCTGGCCACATCTTCCGGCAACGGGATTATTTGGGAGCCTATGCCCTTTCATGATTATTCCAATGATTAAGCTTATCCTCCCCTGACCTCATACCAACCTCTATTTTTGAACGGCTTGTCGCAAAGAGGTGATGAAAAAGTCGCGAAGGCGGTTTCTCATCTTTACAGCGAAGCAAATCCTTTTGCGTGATGGACGAAGTTCTTGACAAAACAGCCAATGATGTTGAGCCTTAGTACTTCTCCGCGAAGCAGCCTCTGCTGCAAGTGGTTAGAAGTACTTCTCACACTTACCACCCATGGCAAAGCAGTTTACTGCGATCAGGGCTATTTGCGATGCTCCGGCACAAATAGCCCGATTGATAAAATCAGCTATCAAGCTGACTTTTCTCACACTATATTTTACATATAACACATATCATATATAAATGCATATTTTATACTAAAACAAACGGGAGGAAGTCTATGAGGCCTTCCACTTATTACACGGGGATTACAGGCATCATTGAACGCATTGCCCCTATCCAAAGCGAATGCTGCAACCAGATGATATCCATCCGCACGCTGAATGGGATGATAAATTTCATCCTTTCCCCCGGCACTTATGTAACGGATAATACTCCTTTACGTACGGGTATGCGCGTTACCGCCTTCTATGACGTAAACCAGCCGGTCCCTCTTATTTATCCCCCGCAGTATCAAGCTGCTTTCATCGCCCGTACGGAACCCGGGGAGAATATAATGATTGCTTATTTTGACAGCAATCTTCTCTCATCCGAAAATCCATTGCAGCTTAATATCGGTTCCGGCACAAGGGTCACCACCGCCAACGGCCAACGTTATACCTGCAGCCTTGGAAACAATCTGCTTATGGTTTACTATAGGGCTACTACCAGAAGCATCCCGCCTCAAACCACGCCGGAAAGAATTATTGTCTTTTGTTAAATAATTTTTTACTTGCTTTTTATCCTCATTGTGCTACAATAGATATGCACGGGGATATAGCTAAGCTGGGATAGCGATGCGTTCGCAACGCATAGGCCGCGGGTTCGAGTCCCGTTATCTCCATAAACTGAAAACCCCAGTGTTTGTGAACGGTTACTGAAAAACCGCATAAACACTGGGGTTTATATTATTGCATCTCTAACCCCCATGCCCGGTTTTGCACCCACAAATGCCGTATTTCAGGCTTTTGTGGGTGCAAAAAAATGTCTTCGGGATTTCCCATCTATCCAAATGCACAAAAACACTATGCTATATAATGCATATATTTACGATAATAGCACAGACTATGCTTATGCCAACACAAGAAAGGAGGCATTGGAATGAAAGAATATAAAGATTCAGTAAAACTGCCTGAAGAAATCACGACTACTCCCGGCGGGCAAAAGCCGGCGGACGCAAAGAACAGTTCAAAAAACATCATACCTGACGAAGTGCCGCGTAAGGATGGCCCTGGCGGGGAAGGGTGTTCATCTGAAAAATCCAGATAACAACCATCCCATAAATGTTGTTTGGCAGATTGTCGAAAAAAATTAGGACAATCTGCCATTATCAAAACTGGGCATAAGGCTTTTCACGTCCGGATTTAAGCCACCCCTTCCCCCGAACGGTCTGCATGATCTTGTAAAATCTTCGATACTTCTTCCAAACTCAGATTGGCGCTTTCAATGATTTCCTCAAGGCTCTCCAATTTCATCATCCTCTGTTCATCCATTAAGCCCTGCAGTTCTTCTTTTTCCTTCTGCACTCTTCTTTCTAAGGCCTCAATTACTTCCTGTTTATCGGCAATTTTTTCTTCCAAAGATTTTTTCACGCCTCTTGCCATAATTTCCTCCATTTCTGCTTTTCCAGCTTTTTCATCTTTCCATAAACAGAATTAGTATTATTATATGGACAAGGGTGGGATTTTATTCCTATTGTATAAAATCCGCCGCCCGGATTTCACTGGTATACTCCCTCCTATCGGATGCCATAATCCTCAAAAAGCGACAATTGCTTATATTCTTCTTTCCCTGTTGTAAAACCCTTTTTTATATCAAGAACAATTTTTTCCATATTCCCATTAAGGCAATGACATCTCCAAGCTAATAACTCATCTGCCAATGGTTCATAAATATCATTAAATAAATATATTTTTCTGTTCCAAATAAACGCCATTGCTATTTCCACAAGCGTATTTGCACCGATATAATTAGGCTGACCTTTTTTAGTCCCATTATATACCAGTATCGCTATGGTATCTTTCTCCCTAATCTTTTTTAAGTATGCACCGGATAATTTCCTTTTAAACTCACGATATGCGGATTCATCATACAAACTTATAGCTTTATTTTCTTCTTTTGGAGTAATTGCCTTTATCCCGTTTTTTCTTAAACATTCCTGACATGTCAGCATTTCATCATAAAACATCATACTTCCACATATCACTATTTTCTTTTTTTCCAATAATGAATTATTATCGCTGTTATTGCTACCACAACTTCCCAATACCGATATTGAATGCGTCATAACACCCCCTGTTCCGGATGATCCAGCCTTCCTCTGCATAACCGTTCATACGGCATAATGCTCATTCATAGCTTGCAAAGATCAACCATACTGCATGGCATCTCTTAATTTGCCGATGCATGTATTGGCCTAATCTTGCTGACTGGAAATTACAGTTTGATAATCTTTAAGAATTTCAGCTAAAGTAATATTTGACATACTGTTTGCCATGTCGTCACGTATTTTTTGGTAGGGCTTTTTTAATATCAAGTGTATATTTCTGCCAACAGGACACAGTTTAGAAGCACAAGTATGTTCACCGACAAGTTTTTCCAAAAAGTCAGGTTCAACACTGGAGCAAATCTGGAGCAAATTAATTTTTTGGGGATTTTTGCATAATGTTGTTCCCCCGGTTCCGGGCTTTATGGCAATGATATCGGATTTTTTCAAGGCACTCATAATACTGCGGATAATCACCGGGTTGCAGCCTGTTGATAAAGCAAGTTGTTTGCTGGTTACTTTATTTAAATCACCAAATTCGTGAATACAAATCAGACAATGAATTGCAACAGAACAACGTTTGCTAATTTGCATATAGATAACCTCCTTTTTTATCATTGTAACACTTGATAAAGGATAAATAAAGGCGTAAATCTTGACATTACACATTACAGGGAGTATAATTGTCAAAGATGTAAAATTTAAAATTACATTAAGGAGGATTATCAATGCTATACACACAAGTAGTTTTTAGTCCTACAGGAGGGACGCGCAAGGTTTCTGAACTGCTTATTTCAGCATGGACAGAAAATTGGAATACGGTTGATATTAGCGACATGAAATATGAGGAGGAAGGACATTCTTTCAAACCGGAAGACATTGTTCTAATCGCTATCCCCTCTTATGGCGGAAGGGTTCCGGCAGCCGCCACAAGAAGAATATCAAATCTGCATGGGAACTGTGCAAAAGCTGTTCTTGTATGTGTTTACGGAAATCGTGCCTATGAGGATACTTTAGTCGAATTGGAAGATATAGCCGCAGGAGCGGGATTTAAAGTAACAGCCGCAGTTGCGGCAGTTGCAGAACATTCCATTATGCGGCAGTATGCTACGGGCAGACCCGATGAAGAGGATAAACGGGTGTTAAAAGATTATGCAGAGAAAATACAAAAGAAACTCTTAAATGGTACTTTGACAGAAATCCACATTCCAGGCAATCGACCTTATAAGAAAGAAATGAGTGGCGGAATGGTTCCGCAAAGCGGAAAAGACTGTAATCAATGCGGACTTTGTGCTGCACAATGTCCAGTCGGTGCAATAGATGCTTCAAATAGTAAAATTGTAGACAAAAGTAAGTGTATTTCATGTATGCGATGTGTATCAAATTGTCCTCAAAACGCAAGAACCATAAATAAAGTAATGCTATCTGCGGCTTCTATTGCGATGAAAAAAGCCTGTCAGAGCAGAAAACAATGTGAACTTTTTATTTGATGAAACGATCAAATATAATAAGGTTAATAAATACATATTTAGCAGTAAAAGGAAAGAAAACTGCCGCTCTGTTTGGCAGTTTTCTCTTACAAGCCTCTGTAATTCCACGTTCACTCATTGCGCTTTTACCTACTGGTAATTCCGAACTCAAATATGCAAGGTATCGGCTTTTTGTCCTGCTTTTTTGATATGTCACTGAAAAATCAGCATAAAAATCGTATAGGTATTCGGCAACTCCTTAAATTCCCGCCCGGAATAAAGGTTCCCATCCCAATATCAAGCTACTCTCCACACGCGGGTCTTTTAGGCATTCTTGGATTATTACGACCAAACCATCTCCTTATCTGTTCAATAGGTATGAGTTTATCCATCTTTCTTCATAACATAATTTATCAGTATAATTCCCTGTCTTTTTTCCCAGTTTTTCCCAAGCCTCTCAATTTCAGCATCTTCCTCCAAAATGCGAACCCTGCACCATTGAACAATGTCGTTTGTTTCAATTTGCAAGTTTCTTTTTATGCGCTCTATACCCATTTCTGTCGTATGAAGTTTACCAATATTTTCTATTAGTTCTATCATTTGGATACCTTTTGATTACCTTAAAATCAAAAAAGCCCGGAACACCCTGTTTTCAAGGCTTCTGGACTTCCTTAAAATAGCGAGAGGGGGATTTGAACCCTCGACACTACGGGTATGAACCGTATGCTCTAGCCAACTGAGCTATCTCGCCATATACTCCTTTACCGCATAATCCGATAAAGGATGGGACCTATAGGGCTCGAACCTATGACCCTCTGCTTGTAAGGCAGATGCTCTC
>CAOKPU010000107.1 GCA_948470755.1 uncultured Lachnospiraceae bacterium
ACTGCCTTTTCCATAATGATATCATATAACTCTTCTCTTTTTTTTTCGGATAATTGTTTGGAATCATTTAGATATAAAATGTCACAATCCACCGGAAGGATAACCGCGCCGGCAACCACCGGCCCGGCCAACGGGCCTCTTCCCACTTCATCGATACCGCAGATATTCGGGTACTCCCGATATATGTATTCATATTGCTTCATTCCCTCTATCCGCTCTTTTTCTTTTTCCACATCCAAAAGCTTTTTTTGCGCGCTTTTGACCAATGCCCTTACCCCGCTTCTTTCGTCCAATGAGTATATCTTTATAAATTCAGGCAGCTCTTCTATCCCGGCTGCCTGAAAAATCATTTTTATTTCGTTTATTTTCTGTCCCATATCTGCCCTCACACTATGGCCATGCCTTCTTAAGGTTTATTGGTGCCTTAATATGCCAAATTTATCTAAAGGCCATATCCGTATCCATGCCCTGCCGATAATATCCTTTCCCGAAATATTGCCCACGGAAGGATCCCTGCTGTCCTGACTGTTATTGCGGTTATCCCCCATAACAAAGTATTCGTCCTCCCCTAAAGTAATCGGCTCATAAGCACGGCCCGCATCCTTTATCACTTCTTTTCCGTAGTTTTCCTCCAGGATTTCCCCGTCGATATAAATGCTTCCTTCTTCATCTATAAAAATAGTCTCGCCAGGCATCCCAATAATCCGTTTAATATAATAAGTATCCTTCGCATACTGGAAAGGAAATACAATGATATCAAAACGTTTTGGCTCCCGGAAACGGTACGTCAGCTTATCTACGATCAAATTATCATTCTCACTAAGAGTCGTCTCCATAGAACCGCCGGACACCTGCGTCCTTTGCCCGACAAAATGAATGACTATATAAGTCAAACACAATACAATCAGAAGATATAAGCTGGTACTTAAGATTTCCTTTAAAACTTTTTTCATACTCATCTCCATTCCGGAGCGTTTACGCGACGGGGCGGCGCAAATATCAGATTTGCGTCTGCCATCGGGGCTATTTGTGATGCTCCGGCACAAATAGCCGATTGAAAAATCAGCTATCAAGCTGATTTTTCAATCTAATCCTCATTTCCGCACTGTCCTGGCACTAAAGATCCGGATATTCCAACGTAATCCTTCCCAGTTTACCACTTCTGAAATCATCCACCACCATGGAAGCCGCTCTTGCTATATCAAATTCTTCGCCTTTTAAATAGCAATGCCTGCTTTTACATATCATCTGCAAGACTTCCAAAGCCTCTTCCTCTTTCCGCTTCTTTTCACATACATTTTCCAAACCATCCAACCCATAACGTCTCACTAAAGACTGCGGATAATCCTTCTGCAGGAAATATACCAGTTCCATCGCCAATTCATCGATATGGAGGATATCATCGTTGATAGATCCTATAAAAGCCAAGCGCATACCTACCTCCTGCGCTTCAAACTTAGGCCATAAGATGCCAGGGGTATCCAAAAGCTCTAAGCTTTTATCCAGCCGTATCCACTGTTTCCCTTTTGTCACTCCCGGTTTATTTCCCGTCTTCGTACAGGCCTTTCCGGCAAAAGCATTGATGAAAGTGGATTTCCCCACATTTGGGATCCCTACTACCATAGCGCGTACCGGACGATTGACAATCCCTCTTTTTTTGTCCCTCTCAATTTTTTCCCTGCAGGCTTCCTGGACCGTTCCGTGGATCATTTTGATCCCGGCTCCGCTTTTGGAATTAATCTCCACAACATGAAGTCCCTTTTCTTTGAAATATGCGCCCCACTTTTTATTATATTCAGCATCCGCCAGATCTGCTTTGTTCAAAAGCAGTATTCTTGATTTATTCCCCGCAAGTCCATCTATATCCGGATTGCGGCTGCTCAAAGGAATCCTTGCGTCTACCAGCTCAATCACCAGATCGATCAGCTTTATATTTTCCTGCATCATCCGCCTTGCTTTTGTCATGTGACCGGGATACCATTGATAATTCATCTTTTTCAAACCCAACCTTTCCATAACACGGTTATTTATTTCGTATGATTCGGACATCAAAAGGTCTATCCGATAGAAGTGCCGTTATTTTACAAGCCCCATCCCATCATCGCCCCCGCCCATATGGAACCAGGCTTTCCCGTAAATCATTTCCCTGCTGATTGGCCCTATATTGCCGGAACGGCTGTCTTCGCTGCTGTTGCGGTTATCTCCAAGTACAAAATACTCATCATTTCCCAGAAAAATCTCATTTTCTGCGATTCCAGAATCCTCCATCTTATCATATAGATCATTTTCTTCAGGTATTCCGTCCACATACAGCATCCCGTCAATAATCTGCACTTTCTGCCCCGGGACCGCGATAATTCTCTTCACGTAATAATGAGTGTTCTGGTTCCCGCCCGGAAGAAATACTACCACGTCGTCTTTTTTCGGCGCTGTAAGTTTATAAATAAAACGATTGATCAAAATTTCCTGCCCGTTATATAAAGAAGGCTCCATGGATACCCCAATAACATTTGTACGCATTCCTACGCTATATACCAACACTGCCGCAAGAAAGACTGCCGCAAATGTGCCAAACAACATGCCAAATATCTCTTTTAGGACATGAGCGTTTATCCTTTTCTTTTTTTCATAAAAAGTTAATCCTTTGTGTCTTCTACCCATCCCTTTTTACCAAATCCTATGATACAAGAAAGAGCAATTACAGTGTGTAATTGCCCTACCCTATCTTATCTTACCAGTTCTTTTACTTTCGCTTTCTTTCCTACACGGTCTCTTAAGTAGAACAGTTTCGCCCTTCTTACTTTACCCCTCTTTACTACCTCTATTTTTTCTACGTTAGGGGAATGCAACGGCCATGTCTTTTCCACGCCAATCCCGTTGGAAGTCTTTCTTACGGTAAAAGTCGTTCTATTTCCGCCGTTTTGAACCTTCAGGACAATTCCTTCAAATACCTGAATTCTCTCGCGGTTGCCTTCTTTAATCTTACCATAAACCTTAACCGTGTCGCCTGCCCGGAACTGTGTTACGGTTTCCTTCATTTGTTCCGCTTCAATTTCTCTGATAATATCGTTCATATGTGCCTCCTTCTTATTCAGATGTTCTTGCTACATGAAAGTACAGAGGACCATCCATTTTTTCGCAACACTGATACTTTACCACAGATACAGTAAAAATGCAAGTTCTTTTTCTTATGCCGGCAGATAAAAATGACCATTATGCAACCCTGTTTAAAAGTTATACAATAACCCAGTAAAATATCTCTTTTGTAATCTTTAACCCCAATTTCCTTTGCAGGTGAAAAGACGGCATGTTTCCTGCAATCACATCGCCATAAGGCAGATACCCCTTGGATAAATGGTAATTGATCATATAAGCTTCCAGCTTTTCCCCGATCCCACGCCTGCGGTATTCTTCATATACTTCCAGCATTCCAATACTTCCCTCCACATGCTCTCCTACGAACCCGGCCAGCTTCCCGTCAGCAAATGCGCCAAACAGACTGCCACTTTCCAGCCGTTCTTTCATATACTCCTTGGAACCCATGGAATAATGACTGCTTACTTCCTCCAAAAAAGATGCATCCAACGGCCTAATCTCTACATCCTTCGTTATTTCCAAAGGAAGCTTTCTGTTAAAGACCGCTCGGCGGCATGTGTTTTTCTCCAATATTTTATAAGCTTTTCCCATGGGGGCCAATAAGCATTCCTGATGGAGGACAAAGAAAGGAATATGCCCCTCCGGTATTGCGTCTACTATTTTTTCCGCCGCCGGCTCCGCAAAAACGGCAAGATAGCAAGTACCCGCTTCCCGATCCCATATGACCGCCCCTTCTTCCCCTCCGTAAACAAGCTCCCCCCGGCCCCGGCGCAGGCTTTCCGACATATCCGCATACAATGCTTTATTTGTCTTTTCCAGCTTTTCTATCATTCTTTTCCTTCGCAGATATTTTTCATACAGGTCAGGACGCAGGCTTTCTGTCCTGCCCTCTGACTGCATCAGTCTCCACTCTTCAATTTTTTTATGATTACCGGACAACAGCACCTTTGGCACCTCTTTCCCATGCCATCGTTCCGGCCTGGAATATTGGGGATATTCCAACAGGTCATTATGAAAACTTTCCACATCTGCGGAGGTTTCATTGTGCAATACTCCAGGGACCAGCCGCGCGATAGCATCAATCACCACAAGGGCGGGCAGTTCACCGCCAGTCAATACATAATCGCCGATGGAAACATAGTCTGTCACGATTTCTTCCAATACCCTCTCATCAATACCTTCATAATGTCCGCAAAGAAAAATAATCTCTTCTTCTTTTGCAAATTCCTCCGCCATTTTCTGGCAGAAAACCTTTCCTTTTGGAGTCAGGTATACTACCCGCGTCTTCTTCCCTCCGTCATTTTTGGTTTTCCCTATTTTATCCCTGACTGCCTGATAGCAATCATAAACCGGCTGCGCCTGCATCAGCATCCCGGCTCCCCCTCCATAAGGGTAATCATCCACTTTTTTATGCTTATCTTCCGTATAATCCCGTATATTTACAGCCTCCAACGAAAGAAAGCCTTTCCGGGCGGCCCGCCCGAGAATACTATCCTGCGCCCCCCGTCCTATCATTTCCGGAAACAAAGTCATCACATAAAATTTCATTCTTCCAAAAGCCCTTCCAGCAAATGTACTTCCATTTGCCCCCCTTCCACATCCACCTTTAAAATACATTGCTTGATTGCCGGGATCAACAGTTCCTTTTTATTCTCCATCTCCACTACATAGACATCATTTGCCCCTGTTTCTATCACATCCTTTAACCGCCCAAGCCTTCGCCCATTGTCATCTGCCACATCGATGCCCAGCAGATCTGCGACAAAATATTCATCTTTATCCAACTTCTGCGCCTTGTCCCTTGTCACATAGAGTTCTTTTCCTTTATATATTTCTATATCGTTGATATTATCAATCCCTTTAAATTTCAAAATAGCAAATTTTTTGAAAAATTTAACCCCTTCAATAACAAGCGGCAATTCTTCTTTCCCTGTATCAAGAATCACTTCTTTTAATTTTTTAAAACGGTTAAGGTCATCCGTCGTAGGAAAGACCTTTACTTCCCCCTTAATCCCATGTGTAGAGGAAATCACTCCTACCCTTAATTTGTCTTCCATATCCAATTCCTTTTTAGAGTAATATCTGCCCTTCTTTTTCCTGTTTAAAATAAGGATGGGGAGCTCCCATCCTTATTTTCATCGCTATGCATTCTTTAAACGATTTCTACATCCACTTTCTTATTGTCTTTGGATGATGCTGCTTTTACAAC
>CAOKPU010000108.1 GCA_948470755.1 uncultured Lachnospiraceae bacterium
GTTTGTACAAAAATTAAAGGTAAGCACACCTTACCACAATAGTGCATCATCCATTGTACTACAAAGATTTTTCCACGTCAAGCTTTTTTTGGGCGGGGCCGTCTGACAGATTGCACACTAGATTTGTGCAAACGGCTTTTGCACGATGGAGAGGAGACTCTAAAATCGTGGAAGCCTCTGCTGAACACGATTTTTGCTTTCCGAGGCTCATCGGAATGTCCCGTGCAACAGAGTGCGCACAAATCTTTTGTGCAATCTGCCAGACGGGGCCGCCGGATGAGCCTTTGATGCCCGGATCCTATGATAATCGAGTAGGGAAGAACCCTTCCCTATTCGCTGCGCGGGGCGCACGTTGCGTAAGCAACAATTTCCCTCTTGCGCGCAGTGCGCATCCTTCCGGAAGGTTTTTGTATCATAGGAAATTACAGGGCAATTTCCTATGATATAAAAAAAACCAGCGTCAAAGGAATCACATCCTGTCCCTTAACGCCGGCCTTTTTCTAAGCAGGAGCAGGCTTGGAATCATTCTATACCGCTTTGCAGCGTATATCCCTTTCGCCCGCATATTCTTCCCGCCAATTATTTAACTGTAACTTTAGCTCCTTCAGCTTCCAGTTTTGTCTTAACTTCTTCAGCTTCCTCCTTGGAAACGCCTTCTTTAACCATCTTAGGAGCGGAATCAACAAGATCTTTTGCTTCCTTCAAGCCAAGGCCGGTAGCTTCACGCACTACTTTAATTACTTTAACCTTATTCGGGCCTACTTCCGTAAGCTCAACGTCGAATTCCGTCTTCTCTTCCACTGCTGCGCCTGCATCAGCCGCTGCTGCAACTACCACGCCTGCTGCTGCGGATACGCCGAATTCTTCTTCGCAAGCTTTTACCAAATCATTTAATTCTAAAACCGTTAACTCTTTGATAGCATCAATAAGTTCCTGAGCTGTTAATTTTGCCATTGTAATTTACCTCCGTTTTGAAATTTAATTTAAAATGAAAATTCAGTTTTTCAATTGGCTCTTCTTTATTTACCGGCCGCTTCTCCCTTTATGAACTACTCTGCCGGGGTTTCTTCTGCAGGAGCTGCATCTTCCGCCGGCGAAGCTTCACATGCCGATGCGCCGCCTTTTTCCGCCAACTGGTTCATAACGCGTGCAAAGTTGGTAATCGGGGACTGTAAACTTCCAAGCAGTTTGGAAATCAACTCTTCCCTTGAAGGGATCTTTGCAATATCAGCAATGCCTGCCGCATCGTATGCAATGCCTTCAACCATTCCGCCTTTCACTTCCAGTTTGCTCGCCTCTTTTGCAAATTTGCAGATAATTCTTGCCGGAGCCGTTGCATCCTCTTTGGATATCGCAATTGCACTGGGGCCTTCCAGATACGTGGTAAGCACTTCGTAGTCTGTTCCTTTAAACGCGAAGTTCATCATCGTGTTCTTATAAACCTTGTAAGTAATTCCTGCTTCACGGAGTTCTTTGCGAAGCCTTGTATCCTGCTCCACGGTAAGACCGCGGTAATCCACAAGGACAATCGACTGTGCATCCTTAATGCTTGCAGAAATTTCTTCTACGATGGG
This sequence comes from uncultured Lachnospiraceae bacterium, assembly GCA_948470755.1. GTDB lineage: Bacteria > Bacillota > Clostridia > Lachnospirales > Lachnospiraceae > Kineothrix. The sequence continues at coordinate 1,575 of CAOKPU010000108.1, forward strand.
TTGCTTCAATTCAATTTTTGCCACTTTCTTTACCTCCTTATAGATTTATCAAAAGCCGGCGCATTGCCGCTTCCTTTGCCGTTCGGCCTCTGGCCTCACTATGCCGAAAGGAGTTCCATAATTGCGCATCTTTATTTTCATCATAATAAGAAAACCATTAAACTATCTTATATATGATAAAAAAGAGTGCGCCTTGACGCACACTCGCGCCGGAGTGCGGCTGCGACAGCAGCCATTTTCCTCTTGCGCGCAGTGCGCATCCTCCCGAAGGGTTTCTGTATCATAGGAAATTGTAGGGCAATTTCCTATGATATAAAAAAACCTTCCGTCCTGGCAATACCCAAGGACAAGAAGGCATAAAATCATAATATGCAAACTCTTTTCCTCGGTAGGCGTTTTCCTTTACGCTGCAATTGCAGCACCTACTGTCTTCGGCATTTTTTACTATACGTCACTCTTCGTATTTTGTCAAGGGAAATGGGAAGGATTTCTGTTTTTTCCGAAAAAATGCGATGTCCGGGAATCCCATCCCATCCTACTGTTTCTGAGAAATAATCCCCTCCTCATCAATCTCCACTTTAGGCGAAATCGACCGCATATAATCCAGGACTCTCGTCTTATCCTCCCCATGGAGCATCGTAGTGGTGCATCCTTTTTGTAAGGCAGGGACAAACTGCAGCGACTTAAGGCCGTTTTCATCAATAACCGCTTTAATCAGGCAGGTGTCCAGTTCTTTGGAGTTGAACCAAAAATTGCCCAAGCTGTAGACTACCGGCACGCCGTTTACATATTGAATAGGCTGCAGGCAATGGGAATGATCCCCGATAACCAGGTCTGCCCCTGCCTCTACGATCTTGGGGGCCTGATCCATCTGCAGCCAGTCCGGCTCTGCAGTATTTTCCGTCCCCCAATGGATATATACAATTACGAAATCACTGTTTCCTTTGGCTTTCCGTACAACCTCCAACAATTTATCCGGATTTAAGCAACGGAATACCCCGGGCGTCGTTTCCGTAGCTCCTTTCGTATCCGGGTTTTCCAGCCGTTCAATCTGAGTAGCCGATACAACAGCTATTTTTATATCTCCCGCAATAAAATAAACCGGCTCGGATGCCTCCTCCAGATTGCGTCCGGCTCCCACATAAGGCATTCCCATCTCCGTCAGGATGTCCAACGTGTCCAAAAAAGCTTCTTCGCCATAATCATAAGCATGATTGTTTGCCAAAGATACAATATCCACTCCCAAATCCTCTAAAATAGAAGCCGATTCCGGCCTTGCCCGGAAAGTAAACTGTTTTCCTTCCGTAGGAGTCCCGCGCCCGGAATACGGGAATTCGTTATTTACCATCATGATATCAGCGTTTTGCATTTCCTCTATCAAATCTGCGGAAATGCTGTCATAGATCCCATTCGTCCTTTGCAGCAGGCTGGCCATTACGCTGTAATTTGGGTCAAACAGAATATCTCCGGCAAAAGCAATCGTTACTTCTTTTTCATTTGCCGTTTCTTTTGCATAAATATTATTTTCTTCCATATAGGAAAAATCCGCCAGTATATCCGCGTATTTGCCTTTTGGTTCTTCCTCCCGGATTTCTTCCGGTTCCTGCTCCGGCTCCTCAGGGATCTTTTCTACTTCCGGGATCGCTTCCACAACAACTCCGGAAACGGCTTCCACCAAATCCCCCTCTGCGCTTTCCGTCCCTTTTTTTTCTCCCATATGCTGATACAGCAGGAACAACAATATGCCAAAAAGAATCACGCTGCCAAAAACAGCCCAAAAAGTCAGAAGCATATTTATAAAATAATTCTTTTTCCTTTTCCTTCTTTTCTTTTTCATATATCTGCTCCCATCGCCAAACTGCAAAGACCATCTGTAAGGTTACCCATACAGATGGTCTTAACGTTTGTCTTTTTATCAATTGCCGCTAGAACTTTGCAACGCTTACCTTTACGCCAGGCCCCATTGTCGAAGATAATGTGATGCTTCTTAAGAACTGGCCTTTTACAGCAGAAGGCCTTGCTTTTACGATAGCTTCCATAAGCGCATTGAAATTCTCTTCAATCTGGGTTTCCGTGAAAGAAGCTTTTCCAACCGGAACATGGATGATATTGGATTTATCCAGCCTATATTCAATCTTGCCGGCTTTAATATCCTTAACCGCTTTTGTAACATCCATAGTTACCGTTCCCGCCTTCGGGTTCGGCATCAGGCCCTTCGGGCCTAAAGTCTTACCAAGGCGTCCTACAACGCCCATCATATCAGGAGTTGCCACTACGACATCAAAATCTAACCATCCTTCATTCTGAATCTTCGGAATAAGCTCATCGCCTCCCACAAAATCTGCCCCTGCAGCTTCTGCCTCCGCCAGCTTATCCCCCTTGGCAAATACCAATACCTTCACTTCTTTTCCTGTACCGTTGGGCAATACCACCGCGCCGCGGATCTGCTGATCCGCATGACGTCCGTCACACCCTGTCCTAATGTGGACTTCAACTGTTTCATCGAATTTAGCAACCGCCGTCTTCTTAACAAGCGCAATTGCATCTAAAGGCTCATATTGAACGGAACGGTCTACCTGTTTTGCCGCTTCGTTATATTTCTTTCCATGTTTCATTATTAATTCCTCCTATGGTTCAACCGGCAATCCTCTGTGTCTGCCTCCCAATTTTATACCGGTTATTATTCTTCCACCGTAATTCCCATGCTTCTTGCCGTACCTGCAATCATGCTCATTGCCGCTTCTATAGACGCTGCATTCAAATCCGGCATTTTCATTTCTGCAATCTCTCTCAGCTTATCTTTGGAAACCGTTGCAACCTTTGTCTTATTCGGCACTGCGGAACCGGATTTAATATTGCAGGCCTTTTTCAGAAGCACTGCGGCAGGAGGAGTTTTCGTAACAAAACTGAAACTTCTGTCTGCGTATACCGTAATAACGACAGGGATGATCGTATCTCCCTTATCCGCCGTCCTCGCGTTGAACTGTTTTGTAAATTCAACAATGTTTACACCATGCTGTCCAAGTGCAGGACCAACCGGTGGAGCCGGTGTTGCTTTGCCGGCAGGAATCTGTAATTTGATATATCCTTCTACTTTCTTTGCCATCTTGGCTACCTCCTAAAATATTGTGGTATGGCGCACCCGCCCGAACCGGCGATGCTCCCACTGCCCCGCCACACTTCCCCGGGGCTTTTCCTATCGCTGCAGATGCGCCGCTTCCGGTTCACCCATTCATGGGCGCATCTTTATATTTAAGCCGGATCCCGGCAAAAATATCCCTTTTATATTAACTCATTTTCCTTACTTCTGCAAATCCTATCTCAACCGGAGTCTCCCTGCCAAACAAATCCACATTGATCGTGGCGGTCTGTTTGCCATAATCCATCCTCTGCACCATGCCGATCGTATCTTTCCATACTCCTGCAACGACTGCGATCGTATCGCCTTCGGCAAAATCCACAGTAATGTTCTCCGTCTTAATGCCAAGAGGTTTCATCTCTGTTTCCGTAAGCGGCACCGGCTTGCTTCCCGGCCCTACGAATCCGGTAACGCCCCTTGTATTCCTGACTACATACCATGTGTCATCATTCATTACCATATTAATAAGCACATATCCCGGGAACAGTTTTTTCTGGACATTTTTCTTTGCCCCGTTTTTCATTTCCACTACATCCTGCATAGGAACGCGGACTTCAAGGATTTCCTCTTCCAGATGCCTGTTCT
>CAOKPU010000109.1 GCA_948470755.1 uncultured Lachnospiraceae bacterium
CATCCAGAAGCTTGAAGTTTTCCGGGCTTCCTACGCCACGGCCGCCGGAAACGAGAATTTTCGCATCCATAATATCAACGGTATCTACAACGGATTTTACAATTTCAAGGATTTCCACATATTTATCATCCGGCGTAAATCCAGGATTGAACTCTTCCACTACCGCTTTTGCACCCTCTACCTTAGGGGCTTTCTGCATAACGCCGGGACGGACCGTCGCCATCTGTGGACGGAATTCCGGGCAGGCAATCGTTGCTATCGTATTACCGCCGAAAGCCGGACGCGTCATTAAAAGTTGATTATGAAGCTGTTCCCTTCCCGGAATCGGGTTCATCGGGAAATCGCCGATGTCAAGCTGCGTACAGTCTGCCGTAAGGCCTGTATGGATCCTTGCGGATACACGCGGACCCAAATCGCGCCCGATTGCCGTAGCACCAACTAAAAAGATTTCCGGTTTATATTTTTCGATTACGGAAGCAAGGGCATGCGCATAAGGCTCCGTCCTATATTCCTTTAATTCAGGGTCATCCACAAGGATTACCTTGTCTGCGCCATAAGCTGCAAGTTCATCCGCAAGCCCTTTTACTTCATGGCCTACCAATACTGCCGTTACTTCCGTGTTCAAATCTTTTGCAAGATCTTTTCCTTTGCCAATCAGTTCCAAAGCGATTCCGCTCAATTTATTATCCACCTGCTGTGCAAAGACAAATACTCCTTTATACTCTGCTATATTCATTTTATGATTCTGCTCCTTTCAAAGTTTGGCAAAACTGTGCCATCGGCACAATTTTCTTTCTTCAATCTAAGCGCCACACTTTTCCTAATTTTTATATTACGTGTTTCACTTTTAACTTGTCGATAATGTAATCAACTGCTTCCGTAGGATCCAAAGTTACCTTTTCCCCTGCACCCTTCCTTACTTTATCAGAAGCCTTAGCAATCTGCGTCGGAGAACCTTTTAAGCCAAGGTTAGAATCTTCCACGTCAACCAGGTTAGCCCTTCCCCATACAGTAATATCCGCTTTGTATGCATCGAAGATCCCGCCCGGTGTCATATAACGGGGTTCATTTAATTCAGCAAGCGCTGTGATCAGACAAGGCATTTTCGCTTTCAGCACATGATATCTGTCATCGAACTGACGTTCAACTATTACGCTGTCGCCTTCAATTTTGATATTCTGCGCATAGGAGATAACCGGGATTCCCAAATGCTCGGAAATCTGAGGCCCTACCTGTGCGGTATCCCCGTCAATCGCCTGACGGCCTGTAATAATCAGGTCATATTCCAGATTACGGATAGCGCCTGCCAGCGTCTGGGAAGTAGCCCATGTATCTGCGCCGCCAAGAACCCTGTCCGTCACAAGGATGCCCTTATCCGCTCCCATAGCCATAGCTTCACGAAGTACTTCTTCTGCTTTAGGAAGGCCCATTGTGATAACAGTTACTTCCGCGTCATACTCATCTTTTAATCTAAGCGCTGCTTCAAGTCCTGCTTTATCATCAGGGTTCATAATGGTGAGCATTGCACCCCTGTCAAGCGTACCATCGGGATTGAACTTAACGCCGCCCTTTGTATCAGGTACCTGTTTAATACAAACAACAATTTTCATTGTATTTCCACTCCTTATTTTCGTCAAATTTTCATTTTTCCTGTAGATATTGCGATATGCCTGTTCCGGCAATCCGCCTAAACACAATGCACCGCCTTTTACGGGCAACGTACTTACTTAAGCAATGCTCCTGAAATAACCATTCTCTGCACTTCGCTTGTACCCTCGTAAATCTCCGTAATCTTCGCATCACGCATCATACGTTCCACATCATATTCCCTTGTGTAGCCGTAGCCGCCGTGGAGCTGTACTGCCTTTGTGGTAACTTCCATAGCAACTTCCGCCGCATATAATTTTGCCTTCGCCGCTTCTACGGAATATACTTTCTGGGTGCTCTTTGCCACTGCCGCCTTATAAACCAGAAGCTGCGCCGCTTCCACCTTTGTAGCCATATCTGCCAACTGGAACTGTGTATTCTGGAACTGGCCGATTGATCTGCCGAACTGTTTTCTTTCTTTTACATATTCAATAGTCCTTTCCAATGCACCTTCCGCAAGACCCAAAGCCTGGGATGCGATACCAATGCGTCCGCCGTCCAGAGTGTGCATAGCAATGCCAAAACCTTTGCCCTGCTGGCCAAGGATATTCTCCTTCGGGATCCTGCAGTCTGTGAAAATAAGTTCATATGTAGAGGAACCACGGATACCCATTTTCTTTTCTTTTGTGCCAAAAGTAAAACCAGGCGTCCCTTTTTCCACAATAAAAGCGGTAATTTCCTTGGACATCCTGCCGCGTTTTTCAATCATTCCCGTTACGGCAAAGATTACATATACGTCCGCTTCTTTACCGTTTGTAATAAATATCTTTGAACCATTTAAAACCCATTCATCCCCATCAAGCACAGCCTTTGTCTGCTGGCCCTGCGCATCGGTTCCCGCACCAGGTTCCGTAAGGCCGAATGCGCCGATTTTCCTGCCGCTTGCAAGGTCAGGCAGATATTTCTGCTTCTGTTCTTCCGTACCATATGTTAAAATAGGATCGCAGCAAAGGGATGTATGCGCAGAAACGATTACTCCTGTTGTACCGCAGACTTTGGAAAGTTCTTCTACGCACATTGCATATGTCAGGATGTCGCAGCCCTGTCCGCCGTACTCCTTCGGAACAGGGATTCCCATAAATCCTGCTTTTGCCATTTTCTCAACGGTCCCTCTGGGGAAAATCTCTGTTTCGTCAACTTCCTGCGCCAGAGGCTTTACTTCCTTTTCCGCAAATTCCCTGAAAAGAGTTCTTGCCATTTCATGTTGTTTTGTTAACATAAAATCCATGATTTTATTTCCTCCATATCTTTGTTTATATAATGGTTAGATAAGGCAATACTTTGTCAAACCGCATTTCTTATCTTGAATAATCGTAGAAACCTTTGCCTGTCTTCTGGCCAAGCTGTCCGCCGCGTACCATTTTCTTAAGAAGCGGATGAGGACGGTATTTCGGATCGCCTGTTTCTGCCTGAAGAACTTCCATAATAGCCAGGACGATATCAAGGCCAACCAAATCACCGAGCGCCAAAGGCCCCATCGGATGATTTGCACCCAGTTTCATAGCATTGTCAATGCCTTCTACGGAAGCAACGCCTTCTGCATAAATACCGATCGCTTCATTAATCATTGGGATCAGGATCCTGTTTACAACAAAGCCGGCCGCTTCATTAACCTGTACCGGAGTCTTTCCGATTTCTTCGGAAATCGCTTTAATTTTTTCCACTACTTCGTCCGGGGTATTCAGGCCTGCGATTACTTCCACAAGCTTCATGACCGGAGCAGGATTGAAGAAATGCATCCCAATTACCGGACGGTCAAGGCCGGCGCCGATTTCCGTAATGGAAAGAGAAGATGTATTGGTTGCAAAGATACAATCTTTTTTACAGATGTCCTGCAATTCCTTAAAGGTCTGTTTCTTAATATCCATAACTTCGAGAGCGGCTTCTACTATCAGGTCGCAGTCCGTGCAGATCGTCTTTACGCCTGTTGTGATTTTTGCAAGGATAGCATCCGCTTTATCCTGTTCCATTTTCCCTTTTGCGATACGTTTTTCAAAGCCTTTTGCAATTTTGTTTTTGCCGTTTGCCGCAAATTCTTCATTAATATCACAAAGGAATACTTCATATCCTTCTGTCTGGGCAAAAGCCTGTGCAATACCGGAACCCATTGTACCGGCGCCAATAATACCTACTTTCATACTCGTTCCTCCTAATTTGTATTCATTTATTTTTCTATCCCCGAATGAAAAAGGGATTTCCTTACTATATATAAAAATTATTTATTGAGGAATTTCTCCACTTTTCTCTTTTCGAGGAATGCCGCCATCCCTTCTTTCTGGTCGTAAGATTCAAAGCAGTCGCCAAACAGCTTTTCTTCAATTACAATAGCTGCATCCATGTCCGCATCCAGCCCTTCATTGATGGCTTTCTTACAGTTACGCACCGCTATAGGCGCATTCTTTGCAATCCCGGCTGCCATTTTTTCTGCTGCAGGCATCAGTTCTTCCTGGGTATATACCGCGTTGACAAGGCCGATACGGAGCGCTTCGTCCGCTTTGATATTCCTTGCCGTGTAAATCATCTGTTTTGCCATGCCTGCACCAACAAGGCGCGCCAGCCTCTGTGTGCCGCCAAATCCGGGAGTAATGCCAAGGCCCACTTCAGGCTGTCCAAACACCGCGTTATCGGAACAAATCCTGATGTCGCAGCTCATGGAAATCTCGCAGCCGCCACCCAAAGCAAAACCATTAACCGCTGCAATTACCGGGACCGGGAATGTTTCCAATTTACGGAATACATCATTTCCTTTCTTGCCGAAAGCTTCCCCTTCCGCTTTTGTAAGGGAACTCATTTCACCGATATCCGCGCCGGCAACAAAAGATTTCTGCCCTGCGCCGGTTAAAATAAGGCATCTTACTTCATCCAGATTCACTTCATCCAAAGTCTTATCGAGTTCCTCCAGTACAGTAGAATTCAATGCGTTCAACGCTTTTTCACGGCTGATGGTGATCACTCCATAACTGCCCTTCTGTTCATATACGATAAATTCCATTTCTTCTCCATTTCTGCGCTGCTTGTTGCGCATAACGAGTTTGTGACAAGCAACGCGCAGACACAAATCTCGCGATTGAAAATTTTAATTTTCAATCTTATGGCTCCTTCTCTTTACATGTTTTGTATTAATAGTTGATAAACAGTTCGATAAGCAGACCTGTAAAAAGCCTGCTTATCTAATTTTATCCTTGTGGAAATCAAACCGGATCCGCCATCCTAATCCTCCATGTCAGAGCAATTTATTGCGATGACACGCGATGATCAGATTGAAAAATCAGCTATCAAACTGATTTTTCAATCCATACACATCCGTCCAAAACCGTAAGGGTCAAACGCCCTGCAGATGCCAACAACGTCCCGACGCCAAATCCACGCTTGAAAAACCAGCCATCAAGCTGGTTTTCCAATCTATTCTCTTGTAACGACAGTTGCACATCCCATACCGCCGCCGATGCAAAGGGTAGCAAGTCCCGTCTTCGCATCTTTTGCTTCCATCTCATGAAGCAATGTCACAAGGATACGGCATCCGGAAGCGCCTACCGGATGTCCAAGGGCAATTGCGCCGCC
>CAOKPU010000110.1 GCA_948470755.1 uncultured Lachnospiraceae bacterium
TACGGCATTCTCCGCATTGATTTGAGATTCCGCGAAGCGGAATCATGGGGGTTAGCGTGAAATCAAAGATTTCCCACATCCTGAATTGAGTGCCCGCAAAAGCGGGCAAATGGGAGTTAGATTGAAAATTAAAATTTTTAATCGCGAGATTTGTGTCTGTGCGTTGCTTGTCACAAACTCGTTATGCGCAAAAGCAGCGCAGAAATGGAGAAAAGAATGAAAGTATTGCTAATAAACGGAAGCCCCAATGAAAAAGGATGTACATATACTGCCCTTAGCGAAGCGGCAAGCGTACTGGAAGCGGAAGGGATAGAGACGGAAATTTTTCAGATCGGAAAAAAGCCGGTCAGGGGATGTATTGGATGCGGCGGATGCGTAAAAAATAACCACCGCTGCATATTTGATGATGATGCGGTGAATCGGGCAATCGATAAGGCGGAGGAAGCGGATGCTTATATTATCGGCTCCCCGGTTTATTTTGCTTCTGCCAACGGCGCTTTGATTGCTTTGTTAGACCGTATGTTTTACGCGGGGAAATGCTTCGCCTATAAGCCGGCGGCAGCGGTAGTTTCGGCGAGAAGAGCCGGAACGACGGCAAGCATTGACGAAATAAACAAATATTTTTCCATCAGGAATATGCCCATTGTATCTTCAAAATATTGGACGATGGTTCATGGGAATACACCGGACGAAGTACGGCAGGATCTGGAGGGGATGCAGATCATGCGTACCCTTGGCAGGAATATGGCCTGGATGTTAAAGTGCATAGAAGCCGGGAAAAAGGCCGGGATCATGTATCCGGAAGCGGAAGTCCCGGTGAAAACCAATTTTATCCGATAGAATGTGATTTGCCGTTAAGCCGCCATGAGACTGTTTGGTCAATTGTTTTTTAGCCCGCATCCTATGGGATGCGGGTAATGCATAGGCGGAAGCGGTATAGGGGCAGGAGGAGGAAAATGGAAAAGACAAGGGGAAAGATAATCCGGATAACCGGGGCTGCAGCCGTTGTATTGGTTGCAGCAAGTTTTTTCTTTTTCAGGGGAAATACGCTTCCGGAGCCGGTATATAGCCCGGTTAGGGGATTCTCCAACATGTGTGCGTATGAAGGAAAGGTATATGCCGGCGTAAATGCGCCTTATGGGGAAGCGATCGTGCAGGAAAGCAGTATTTTCACTATATGGGAAGATAAAGTATATTATGTGGAGAAGGTACAGGAGGCATATGACAGCATGACGGACGAGCTGCTGGAAATCAAGCGTTCCGGCCTGGACGGGAGCGGTCGGGAAACATTGGCGGAAGATGTCTTTTTAGCCGGGGCGGGGCATGAAAAGCTTGTAGGGGATAAACTTTTTTATGGTTATGGATACGATGCTGATTCGCGTATGCGTTATGCTTATGTGGATATTAATACGAAAGAGCGGGGCAAGATTGAGTCAGGCCGTATTGACGATATTTTGGGTTACGATGGGAATTACATTTATTATAAAGGAACGGATGGGGAAAAAGGGAATCTGCTGGGGCGTATCCGTATAAAGGACGGCAGGGATGAGACAGTGTTTTCTTATGCGGAAGTGGATGAAGAAGGATATGTGGACAGTGTTTTCTTTTCGGAAGGGAAATTTTATTGTTTTACTTTGATGCATAAACCGGAGGGGCATGATTACCGTACATATACTTACCGCCTCCAAATAAGGGATGGAGGATCGGGAAAAATGGAAAAGGAAATCCCGGTGGATTTTACAGGTTCATCTAATTATTCCCTTTTGCTGTATCAGGGGGAGGTTTATACGGCGTTGGATGGGGATATTGTTGCCATTTCTCCGGACAACGGCAGCAAAAGGAAGCTTGGCCGTTTAAAGGAGGGGGAATATTGGGGGATTATGCATTTTATTCCGGAGGATGGCTACCTTTATTATGAGGCTATTGCAGAAACGGATGAGGAGACGGGGAACAATGATTATTTTTATCGGGTTCCTTTAATGGGAGGGGAAAGCGAATTATTAAAGGAATGGTTTACGGCTTTGGCAAAGGAACGGTTTATGGTTTTAGCAAAAAGATGTATCCTGTCAGCTTTCTGCTAAAGAAGGCTTAAAAATAAATGGCTGTGTAGTTATTTTTTACAATCAGGATCCGGGCGACAAACGGCCCATCCGGGGCCGCCGGACGGGCTTTTTGACGCCCGGATCCTAATTAGCCATAAAATTGGAAAATTTTTCGCATTTGGGAGTACAAAGAGGCGATAATGTGGTATAATAAAATATCCTCAGCAGGACAAGCAGCGGGGTGGATGGTTTTTGACCGCGGCGGGGAAATCCTGCTGGAAAATATTATGTAAGGAGAGGGCATAGAATGGCAAAATGGGTGTACTTATTTGAAGAAGGCAGTGCAGACATGAGGAATCTTTTGGGGGGGAAAGGTGCAAACCTGGCGGAAATGACAAGGCTGGGCCTGCCGATACCGCAGGGGTTTACGGTAACAACGGAAGCATGTACGGACTACTATAATCAGGGCAAGAAAATCTCGGAAGAGATTGAAGCGCAGATTTTTGATGCATTGGAAGGGCTTGAGAAAAAACAAGGGAAGAAATTCGGCGATACGGAAAACCCGCTTCTGGTATCCGTGCGTTCGGGAGCAAGGGCGTCCATGCCGGGAATGATGGATACCATCCTGAATCTGGGGCTTACGGATGTGGCGGTGGAAGGATTTGCAAAGAAAACCGGCAATCCAAGATTTGCCTATGATTCTTACCGCAGGTTTATCCAGATGTTCTCCGATGTGGTAATGGAGATACCGAAATCATATTTTGAAAGGATTTTGGATGAGATTAAGGACAGCAAGGGAGTGAACTTTGATACCGAGCTGACAGCGGAAGACTTGCAGGAAGTGATTAAGAAATTTAAGCAGATTTATAAAGATAAAATGGGAACCGATTTCCCGCAGGAACCGAAAGTCCAGTTGATGGAGGCGGTGAAGGCTGTGTTCCGTTCCTGGGATAATGACAGGGCTATCGTATACCGCAGGATGAACGACATTCCCGGCGACTGGGGAACGGCAGTTAATGTCCAGGCGATGGTATTCGGGAATATGGGCAATACGTCAGGGACCGGAGTTGCATTTACGAGAAATCCTTCTACAGGTGCGAAAGGCATCTACGGGGAATATCTGATCAATGCACAGGGCGAAGATGTTGTGGCCGGTATCCGTACGCCTCAGCCGATTACAAAACTGCAGGAAGATCTGCCGGAATGTTACGGGCAGTTTATTGATATCGCCAATAAATTGGAAGCGCATTACCGTGATATGCAGGATATGGAATTTACGATTGAAGACGGGAAATTATTCTTCTTACAGACACGTAACGGCAAGCGTACCGCTGGCGCTGCTCTCCAGATTGCCTGCGATTTGGTAGATGAGGGAGTGATTACCCCGAAAGAGGCGGTATGCAGGATCGAAGCGAAATCTTTAGATCAGCTTCTTCATCCGAATTTTGATGAAGACGCATTGAAAAAAGGTGAAGTGATCGGACAGGCTCTTCCGGCATCCCCGGGGGCGGCGGCAGGAAAGGTTTACTTCAATGCGGAAGATGCCGTATTAGCGCATGAAAGGGAAGAAAGAGTCATATTGGTGCGTTTGGAAACTTCGCCGGAAGATATCGAAGGAATGCATGCGGCGGAAGGCATCCTGACAGTCAGGGGCGGTATGACGAGCCATGCGGCAGTAGTTGCCCGCGGTATGGGGACATGCTGTGTATCCGGCTGCGGCGATATCGTTATTGATGAAGCGGCTAAAACATTTGAACTGGGCGGATACCGTTTTAAAGAGGGGGATTATATTTCCTTGGACGGTTCCACAGGCAAGATATACAAAGGAGATATTAAGACGGTAGAAGCAGGGATTACCGGCAACTTTAAGAGGATCATGGGCTGGGCGGATGAGTTCCGTACGTTGAAAGTACGTACGAATGCGGATACTCCGTCGGACGCAGCGAATGCAGTGAAACTGGGTGCAGAGGGCATTGGCCTTTGCCGTACGGAGCATATGTTCTTTGAGCCGGAAAGGATTCCTAAGATCCGTAAGATGATCCTTTCCTCTACCGTAGAAGCAAGGGAAGCGGCATTGTCTGAATTGATTCCTTTCCAGAAAGGCGACTTTAAAGAAATTTACGAGGTGATGGAAGGCCGTCCGGTTACCATCCGTTTCTTAGATCCCCCGCTTCATGAGTTCGTTCCTACGGAGGAAAAGGATATCGAAGATCTGGCAAGGGATATGAACCTTACCGTAGAGGAAGTAAAGGCAACATGCGATACATTGCATGAGTTTAATCCAATGATGGGGCATAGAGGATGCCGTTTGTCCGTTACTTATCCGGAAATTGCAAGAATGCAGACAAGGGCGGTAATGGAAGCGGCTATTGAAGTAAAGGCTGAAAAAGGTTATAATGTAGAGCCTGAAATTATGATTCCTTTGGTAGGCGATAAGAAAGAATTGAAATATGTAAAAGCAGTAGTGGTAGAGACTGCGGAAGCTGTCAAGAAAGAAAAAGGTTCGGATATCGTATATCATGTGGGTACGATGATTGAAATTCCAAGGGCGGCGCTGCTGGCAGACGAAGTGGCGGAAGAAGCGGAATTTTTCTCCTTCGGAACCAACGACCTGACACAGATGACGTTTGGCTTCTCCCGTGATGACGCCGGCAAGTTCTTAGCTTCTTATTATAAGAGCAAGATCTATGAATCTGATCCGTTTGCGAAATTGGATCAAAACGGTGTAGGGCAGCTTGTGAAGATGGCGGCAGAAAAAGGAAGGGCTACAAGGCCGGATTTGAAACTTGGCATCTGCGGCGAGCATGGCGGAGATCCGTCTTCCGTTGAGTTCTGCCATAAGGTTGGATTGAATTATGTATCCTGCTCACCGTTCCGTGTACCGATTGCCCGGTTGGCGGCGGCACAGGCGGCTATCAATAATTGATGCGATGGCAATGAGCCATGCGAGGACTGGCAGAAACAGCCGTTGGGAGCTTGCTCACAAAAGGATGTTTCTGACTGGACTCATAGGGCGAAGCCCGTGACCGACATGAAGTGAACTGTCGAAGACAGTTTGCGGAATGGAGGGGAGCATGGCGGAGTTGGGTACTCGCAGGCAAAAGTATTGAAGAATGGCTTAAAATCAAGGGTTTTTAGGCT
>CAOKPU010000111.1 GCA_948470755.1 uncultured Lachnospiraceae bacterium
CGCCGCCGGCCCGACTCTCATCTCGCCGGCAACGAAATTGAGTATAGCACTACTAAACAAGATTGTCAACTATAAATCTTACATTTTTTACATTTTTTTTGAAATTGCATTCCAGCATATATTAGTGCCAAAGCGCGGCTGCTTTTCACACCCGAATCCTATGAAAGAAAAAATCCTCCATAACATATATGGGGGACTTTTTTATGAAATAAACATACCAGCATACAGGCCGTTTATTTTCCATATAAACTTTAATTCAGCGTAAGACGGCCTTCCTCGGAACCGTTTCGCATCAACAAAGAAATCGTTTCGACCAAATCCGCTTCCTCTTCCGGAATCTCGCAGACCAAAACAAGATTTTCCGAAGAACCTGAGGGAATCGTACCTATATAAGATGCCAAATCATTCATAAGCATTGTCGTCAAAGCATATTTAGGCATTGCACCATTGATAGATACCCTGAACTTGGATTCTTTAGAAACCATGTCAATGCTTAGATCCCCGCCTCCGGTATTCACTACATCAAAATTTATAATCAAAAGCTTGCATCCTGTTGAAGCATTCATTGCAAAAAACAAATCATCCCCGCCGGAATCCGGATAAGAATCTTTAATTTCATATCCTGTATAAGAGATAACCGCCCCCTCTATACTATAAAACTCTTCAATCGTTCTCTCAACTTCTTCCTCCTGTTCCTCAACAGCATCTGTCATCTCCGGTTCTTCCACATCCTCTGGGGTAATTTCTTCCTCTTTTTCTTCTACCGGTGCCAAATCTTCTGCAGGAGGCTGCTGCACCTCCTCATCTTCTTCTTTTTCCTCCACCAGCCTGCCATGGTGGTTTGCATCGTATTTTAATAATAAACCAGCGGCATATTCCACAATCTGGGAATTCTGTTCTTCTGTCAATTCCACCCCCGTCACTCCACATGCCGCCGCCGGCAAAACCGCCGTCATAATACATATCATTCCTAATATATTCCACTTTTTCATCATAATACTCCCATTTCACCGGCATAAGGGTCATTCCCGTCCGCCGCCCTCAATCTGATCTTCTATCTTATATTTTCTCATTATACACCAGTTTTCCTTTTCTGAAAAGAGGAAGCTGCATTAATTTGTCTCCAATTCAAACCAGAAAGCAACTCCATTATCATAGTTTATTACACCATAAGCCTGGTTCATGGATTCCATAATTGCCTTCACGATAGAGAGCCCTATCCCGCTTCCTCCATACTCTCGCGTCCTGGCTTTATCCACTTTATAAAATTTCTCCCATAAATGGGAAAGGCTTTCTTCCGGAACCGGATCGCCAGTGTTAAACACTGAGATTCTTACCGTTTTCCCCATCCGTGTCAGTTTCACATCTATGATCCTCTCCCCGGAAGCATGGTGGAGGGCATTGCTGAAATAATTGCCAAACACTTCTTCTACTTTAAACTCGTCCGCCCATACATAAACTGCTGCCGGGACATTTTCAAAGCGTACCTGGATATCCTTTTGTTTTGCCAGGATTTCCACCGATTGGATATAGTTCCTGATCAACGCCACAATATCAAATCGCTCCATGGACACAACGTCATTTCCAAATTCGAGCTGATTTAAAGTCAGCAGCTTTTTCACCATATTATTCATTTTTGCGGCTTCATCAATGATCACATCACAGTAAAATTCCCTACTCTCCGCATCATCGTTGATCCCTTCCTTTAATCCTTCCGCATAACCCTGGATTAATGCAATAGGTGTTTTTAATTCATGGGAAACGCTGGAAAGGAACTCTTTCCTCATCTCATCAATCTCATTTTTATATTCTATATCCTTCTGCAACTCGTTGTTTGCCGTTTTTAATTCGGATATCGTAGTTTCCAGCGTATTGGAAAGCTCATTGATATGGTTTCCCAATAACGCAATTTCCGTCTTACTGTTCCCGCAATATTTCGCGTCAAAATCCAGCCTGGCCATGCGTTCGGAGATCTCTGTCAATTCGAGAATCGGCTCCGTCACTTTCCTGGATACCCTTACGATAATGATGCCGCTGATCACCACTGCGGCAATCCCAATATACGCCAAGAGCCTGTTTGCAATCGCCACACTGTCCCGGATCCCTTCTAAAGCCGTCCGGAACAAAAAAATATTCCCATTGTCAAAGACGCCCCATATTTCAATGTATTCCGTCAATGTCCTCGAATCCGTAATTCTTTGTACCGTATAATTTTCCTGCTCCTCTAAAATTACATTCCCCGATTCATCTTCAAAATCATTAAAAAAATTATCCCATAACCTTTTACTCATGATTTCCTGATCGTTCCTCGAAGTTATCAGCATCCGGGAATCCGTATCCAATACGATTAGGCTGATATTATCCGTTTCAATGATTTTCTGGAGCTGTATGTCAAACTCCTCCGTCATCACATTCCCGGCGCTGAATGCCCGGTTTACGACCGAATATGCATTCTTTAACGCCTTCGTTTTATTGTCCATATATAGCTCGCCGAGAAATGTGCTGTTGATAAACCAGCATAACAGGATAGTGGCGGACATCAGCCCTATAAATATCATTGCAAATTGCTTTTCTATTGAATATTTCATTTCAGATCCTTATCGTCAATGCATCGATGCGGCTATTGTGTTTCCGGATTTATACCGCATCCATCTAACCCGTTCATTGCTTATGATACATTTTTCGTATTTTGCTTCCACTACTCTCTAACTTTATTATATCTTTACCAAAATCCTGACATATATCCGAACGTTCATAAACGCCACATAACCCATTTGCCACGGAAAAGGCAGCTCCATCAATAAGCAAATCTCAGAAACATCCATAAATACCGGCTTTTACACCTATTTCCTTTAATCGTTCACTTCAAATTTGTATCCCATGCCCCACACCGTTTTTATCAACTCCCCTTTTCCCCCCATCTTGCTTCTAAGCTTCTTCACATGGGTATCTATTGTCCTGGCGTCTCCAAAATAATCATAATTCCACACACTGTTCAATATCTTTTCCCGGGAAAGCGCAAGCCCTTTATTCTCCATAAAATAGGCCAAGAGTTCAAATTCCTTATAGCTTAGATCAATCTGCTTTCCATCAATCAATACAATATGTGCCGCCTTATTCATTTGGATTCCGCCCGCCTGTATTACTTCTTCCGCATTAACCTGATTCGTCCGCCGCAAAATCGCTTCCACCCTTGCCACCAAGATCTTAGGGCTGAAAGGTTTGGAAATATATTCGTCCACTCCCAGTTGGAATCCCTGCAGTTCGTCCCTTTCATCCCCTTTTGCCGTCAACATGATAATCGGCACTTTAGAATATGACCGTATTTCCCTGCAGACTTCCCATCCGTCCACCTTTGGCATCATCACATCAAGGATCACTAGGGCAATATCCTTTTGCCCAAAGAAAATATCCAATGCCGCGCCGCCATCCTCTGCTTCCACAACCTCATAATTGCTCTTAACAAGAAAGTCCTTAACAAGTTTCCTCATCCTGCTTTCATCATCTACCACTAAAATTTTCAGCCTTTCCATAATATCAAAAACTCCTTCTTACAGCATTCATTCCGCGATATTATCCAAGCATCTATTTCTAATTGGTTTTTAGTATAACCGCAAATTATGTTAAAATTGTGAAAATTACTCCTCCATCATAAGATTCCTCTCTTTTTCACGGAGCGCGTTCTCCCTTTCCGATAATTCCTGCTCCCACTGAGCATATTTATTCACAAGATTATTTTCATAATTCAATATATTAGGATTGTCACTCTTATACGCAATATAAAACATAACTACAATAACTGCCGTGAGTATCACATTGACAATTACGGAAGTTATAAATTTTTTCTTTGTATTATCTTTTATTTTTTCAGGGATCCTTGGGGAAGGTATCTTAATATCATCCCCTACTCTATGGGCGAATACCGTATATAAAGCTACCGGGGGGATTTCCTCTTTCAAGTCGTTGCGCTCATAAAGTTCTTTTTGAAGTGTTTTTAAATATTCCCAACCGACAGGTGTATTAAAGATACGGCTTTCCACTGCCTTTTTATAGATCAGAAGCATGTTTTCCGTTTTTCCGTAATCCATATGTTCTTCCAGATAGTCAATCTTATTTTCTTCCTGCCGCGCAATTTCCGCATCTTCCGCCGTACCAAAGCAATATCCTTTTACAATATTATTATTTTCCTTCATCTTCCTTTATCTTTCCTCGTTTCCCTAATAGAAAAGGGAAGTATCGACTTCCCCTTTTGCAGCAAAGCTACCGCAGCTTTCTTTTTACGTCCGGAATTTTATTTTCCAAATCTCTATATCATTTATTCTCCATCTATATCCTACTGTACCTTTATTGAAAATCCTTCAATTATCCCAACCGGCGCTTCTCCCAAAAACCCCATGGCGCTATTTTCCCCATCCGCCATAAAATTGAGCAGATGCATCCTGAACGAACTTTGTCCGTGGGCATCTGCCGGGTGATAAGGAATCCTACCGCCTTGCGGATCCCTCCTTAACACAAGTAATGGAACAGGCGGGAGCCGGATCTATACCCAATGCCTTGTCTTTATTATTTACTGTTATTTAATCCTAATTTTTAATCTTGCCGATGTCTGTAATGCCCATGCCTAAACTTGTAAGCGTTGCCTTTAATTCAATATATCTATCATGCACAGAATCGTAAGCGCCCGCGCTGCATCTTTTATAACAAGCTAGTTATTCTTTAATCTCATCAATATCTGTCAGGTTTACACCCAATGAAGTTAAAATTGCTTTTAAAGAACGGTAATCCTTTTTTAGGCTCGCATATGTTTCGTTTGCATTTTCTTTCTTTGCAATAAGCATATGCCCCTGCACTTTTTGAAAATCATTTATAGCTCTTTCAATAATCTCACCATTACTTGGCATACATTCACCTCCCGATTATAAAAAAGACATTCTTGATTGCTTACAGTATACCATAATCAGAACGCAAAGTCTAATATAGAAAGTGTTTCTGATCCACAGCTTATTGTCCGGTTCCCCTGTAAGGCTCAGTATTTTCAAGGTTTTTCTAAAATGGAATAGGCGGGAGTCGAACCCGCGTCCAAAGACCCATTCCCTGTCCTTCTAC
>CAOKPU010000112.1 GCA_948470755.1 uncultured Lachnospiraceae bacterium
CTCCACGAAGCAGCCTCTGCTGCGAGTGGTTAGAAGCACTTCTCACACTACCTCCATACAATTGTCAAACTTATATCATCGGCTCCCCAGAGCCATCTCTCTTACTTTGGCAAGCCCTTTATTCACCGGGGGCAGGGCAACGATCATTAACGTAAATAACGCCTCCGGGACAATATACGCCCCATTATATACCAGGGAATATACCGGGACCGCCATATGATAGTTGGCGGCATTGCTTCCAAAAAAAATCATGCCCGATAAAAAAGTAAAAAGATACCGCCCTGATACTCCCAAAATATACCCCTTTATCATGCCGTACTTTGCTTTGGAAAAAACGCCTGAAAGGCCTAACGCGCCAAATGCAAACAAATAATCGGTAAACATCTGGGGGATGCTGATAATATAAGGATCTACGACCAACTGCAAAACACCGTAAGCTGCAGCGGCCAACAGCCCCCCTCGCAACCCATACCAATAACCGATCAGGCAGATAAAAAACATGCTGAAAAAAGTGACGCTCCCCCCCATCGGCATGTCTATTACTTTCATCATGGACGTTACCATGCCAAGAGCCATTGCCATTGCCGAAAAAACAAGCTGCCTCGTGCCGGATTTCGGCCCTTTTCCTTCCCTCCGCCCGGAAATATAACATGCCGCAAGAAGAAGCACGATAAAAACAGCTATCAGCGCGCCATATCCCATATCCGTAAGCGCAAAATAATTCCCCCACTCTTCATCCACGATTTCCTTTGCAAAAATTGACATAAAAAATCCTCCTTCGTAATTGCAAATCACTTGGAGAACTTTCCCGATACGTTAAAAAAGCTTATGCGCCACCCCACCGCCCCCGTCCTTTGGCCATACCAATACAGGAACCGGATGTTTCATAAAATCAGCTTCCCTTCGCCAGTATTATCTGGATCAGGTTATGAGGGTTAGAATCCGTCTTCTTGCATATAGTTCCAAGCAAGCTTCCGGATGCAATCTCAGCAAAAGCTCCCCTAGTGATTTCCTTATTTTAAGTTTTCGTCCACTATACGTCATATCCCGCTATTTGTCAATCCTTTCTTTCCTTCCTAACATCCCATGTCGTTAAAATAAGGAAACTTTGGAATCCTATTCATTCTGCTCTCGGAACCCATCGGAAACATCCCGGCATATTGCTTAAAAATGCCGCTATACTTTTCCGTTCCGGCAATATATAATGGGCTTGGAAACAAATCGTAATTTTATGGAGGCGTATAAATGAGGAAACACTTGCTGCCGGTTGTTATGTTCGCAATATTTGAAACCGTAGCGGTCACGCTTTGGCTGGCTATGGACAATCTTTTTTATTTGTTTAATTTTAGCTACATCGGCTTTTCCATAGCATTCGGCATTTTTTTATATCTTAAAAAGTATAAACATGCAAGACGGGTGACGCAGCTCCTGGTCGGCCTGTATATGCTTGTTTATTTGGGGTTGATTTGCAACGAAAATATGCAGATTGAAGGATTTTGGTACTATCTGTTTACCGGCGTATTTGAAGCGGCTACCATCCATTACGCAGTTGCAAAGATATTCGGGCCGTTGGTTTTTGGAAGGGGATGGTGCGGCTATGCCTGTTGGACCGCAATGGTGCTTGACTTTTTACCTTATAAAGAACCACATCAGCCACGGAAAAAACTCGGCGGAATCCGATATATCACTTTTGCCGCATCGCTGATATTTGTAGCGTCTCTCTTTTTGGCCCATGTGGACAATATCGCCGGAATTATGTTTTGGGCCTTTATCATCGGAAATTTGTTATATTATGCAATCGGCATTGGATTGGCGTTTCTTTTCAGGGATAACAGGGCTTTTTGTAAATACATATGTCCAATCACCATATTCTTGAAGCCGATGAGTTATTTTTCCCTGATCAGGATAACTTGCGATAAAAATAAATGCATATCCTGCGGCAAATGCAGGCAGGTATGCCCAATGAATGTAGATGTGACCGATAATTCGAGAAAAAGGGCGAACGGGACAGAGTGCATCCTCTGCATGGAATGCGTCAAAAGCTGCCCAAAGAATGCTTTATAACGATCCATCTCCCGCCGCCGGATTTTAAAGCAAATCTCTTGCGGCCACGGGAAACCAATTCCTATCGGACGGTACAGCCCTGCCCAAAGAGGCTGCACCGTCCGTCCATCTTTCCATACATCTTCCCGTATTCCGCGCTTTATCTTCCTTATCCCTTAATTCCGGTAGATGCAATTCCTTCCACATAATACTTCTGCAGGAAAATAAACATAATCAGCATCGGGATTGCCGAAATAGTCAAAGATGCCATTATCGGCCCATAATTGATCGGCTTAGAACCAAAAAACGTCTGGATCGCCAATTGGATCGTCCGTTTCTCTTCTCCCGTAACTACCAGCAGGGGCCACATAAAGTCATTCCAATGCGCCACAAAGTCCAAAATAAAAATTGTAGCATATACCGTTCCCGATATGGGAAGGACTACTGAAAAAAAAGTTTTCACAGGCCCGCAGCCATCAATGCTGGCCGCTTCCAGCAAGTCATTGGGAACATCCAGGAAAAATTGCCGGAACATATAAATGCTAAAACATTTTGCCACAAACGGCACGATCAGGGAAGCCCATGTGTTAATCCAGCCCAGATCCGCCATTTCCCTGTACATGGGAAGCATAATCGCTTCTGCAGGGAACACCATCAGGCTGATCACCAGCGTAAGCAATGCATCCTTCCCCTTAAACTCGAACTTCGCCAATGCATACCCGCAGATGGAATTCACGAACAAATCCAAGACGATGATCACCAATACGTAAAATAAACTGTTGCCAATAAATTTCCACATATCAATCCTCTGGAACACTTCCAGATAATTATTTAAGGAAGCCCCTTTGGGAATAAAAGTAGATAAAGAATTTAACCCTTTAAAAATCCCGGATTCCGGCTTTAAAGAGGAAGAAACCATCCAAATTAAAGGGGATACAAATATAAGCGCAATCAAGGTATTGCCAAGATAAAATGCAAGGCTCCCCAATCTTTCCCGTTGTTTCTGTGTCATAAGTCCTACTCCTTCCTATTCACTCTCTGTTTATGCGGCAGCTCTTATGCTGCTGACTAATTTCAACGCACATGCATCCTTGCAAAGATTCCCTTTTTCACCATTTTTCATCTAATCCGCCTTAATAATTTTCTTCATCCCCAAGGACAGGGATATCACAATTACGAAGAAAACAGCCGCTACCGCACAGGCATAACCGAAGTTACGTTTCTGAAAGCCCTGCTCATATACATAATACACCAGCGTCCTCGTAGAATTCTGGGGCCCGCCTTTCGTCATAACATAAGGCTGAGTGAATAATTTCATAGCCTGGATTACCGTAATCATAATGACATACTGGATCACATTTTTCAGTCCGGGCAAAGTCACATAGAAAAAGCTTTTTACCTTCCCGGCGCCGTCAATGGAAGCCGCCTCGTACTGCTCTTTCGGAATCCCCTGCAATCCTGCAAGGAAAATCATCATCTGATAACCCGCCCCCTGCCATGCGGACATAAAAACGATAGAATTCATTGCGCTCTTCGGGTCATTTAAGAACCCGCAAGGTTCCATCCCCAGCTTTACCAAGAGGGCGTTCAGAAGGCCGCTGTCCGGGTTGGAATTATACAAAACAGTCCAAAGGATTGCCACCACTACCATGGAAGTAACCTGCGGGCTGAAATACGCCGCCCGGAAAATGGATACCCCTCTTCTCCTTGAAGAGATCAGCAATGCCAGGGCCAAAGCCAGAACAGTCTGGAACGGCACGACCAGCACCGTGAAATACAATGTATTTTTTACCGCGATCCAAAAATTCTTATCCTGAAACAGTTCAATAAAATTATTGATCCCACTGAATTTAATCCGGTCCGGACGCATGATATTATAATCCGTAAATGCATATCTTATCGTCTGCAGCGCCGGATAAATCAGGAAAGCCGCCAGCAGGACGACTGCCGGTATCACAAACAGATACGCCGCTTTCCTTTCGCTTTTCTTATTAATTGCTTTCTGCATAATTAGCACCCCTTTCTCCTCTAACCAACATGCCGCAGCTTCGCAGCGGCGCAAATCCTGATGAAAAATGCCTGTATTTTGGGCATTTTTCTGCGTGAAGGGCGGTTCGCTGCGCGAACCCTAGATGTTCTTGGCGAAACAGCCACTGCTGTTGAGCCTTAGAACTTCTCTTCACGCTAACCCCCATGATTCCGCTTCGCGGAATCTCAAATCTGTGCGGAGAATGCCGTATTTTAGGCATTCTCCCGTGTGAGACTTAGCGCTTCTCCACGAAGCAGCCTCTGC
>CAOKPU010000113.1 GCA_948470755.1 uncultured Lachnospiraceae bacterium
GAAGATTTAAGGACAAAATCAGCTGCAGAATTAGCACAGGAATTGGTAGCTGCTAAGAAAGAACTTTTCAATTTGAGATTCCAGAACGCAACAAATCAGTTGGATAATACAGCAAGGATCAAAGAAGTCAGAAAGAATATTGCCAGGATCCAGACTGTTATTACGCAGAAGAAAAATGCTGCGCAGTAACCGGAAGGCGAAGTAACTTGATTGTTAGAAAGGAGAATCGGCTGTGGAAAGAAATCTGAGAAAGACACGTACTGGAAAAGTAACCAGTAATAAAATGGATAAAACAATAGTAGTTGCTATTGAAAATCATGTAAAGCATCCTCTTTATGGGAAGATCGTAAAGAAAACTTATAAATTAAAAGCGCACGATGAGAAAAACGAATGCAACATCGGCGATACTGTAAAAGTAATGGAGACAAGGCCTTTGTCCAAAGATAAGAGATGGAGACTTGTAGAAATTATTGAAAGGGTTAAATAGTAAACTTTTCACCTATAGCGAAATTTGGAAGGAGAGTTAGTATGATTCAGCAAGAGAGCAGACTTAAGGTTGCTGATAACACAGGTGCAAAGGAAATCCTCTGCATCAGGGTTATGGGCGGATCTACAAGGAGATATGCGCGTATCGGTGATATCATCGTTGCTACGGTTAAAGATGCAACACCCGGCGGTGTTGTAAAAAAAGGCGATGTAGTGAAGGCTGTAGTTGTCCGTACTGTAAAAGGCGCACGCCGTAAAGACGGTTCTTATATTAGATTTGATGAAAATGCTGCTGTTATTATTAAAGATGATAAGACTCCGAGAGGAACACGTATTTTTGGACCAGTGGCGAGAGAGCTTCGTGAGAAACAGTTCATGAAAATTGTTTCTCTGGCTCCGGAAGTATTGTAAGGAGGTGCCGGAATGGCTACATTGAAAATTAAGAAAGGCGACACCGTAAGAGTAATCGCCGGCAAAGATAACGGTAAAGAAGGAAAGGTTGTTTCCATAGACAGAAAAAAAGGCAGAGTGCTGGTAGAAGGCGTGAATATGATTACAAAGCATATGAAGCCTTCTGCGGCTAATCAGAACGGCGGGATTGTCCAAAAAGAAGCTCCTATTGATATTTCTAACGTAATGTACCTTCATAAAGGCAAACCGACAAGAGTAGGTTTCAGGTTTGAGAACGACAAAAAGGTACGTTTTGCAAAATCGACAGGGGAAGTTATTGATTAATTCTAAGGAAGGAGGACTAGACGCGTGAGCAGACTTAAAACTATGTATAAAGACGAGATCGTAGATGCTATGGTCAAAAAGTTTGGATATAAGAATATTATGGAAGTGCCGAAGCTCGAAAAGATCGTTATCAACATGGGCGTTGGCGAGGCAAAAGAGAATGCGAAAGTGCTGGAATCCGCAGTAAAGGACATGGAAACCATTGCCGGGCAAAAAGCGGTTATCACAAAAGCAAAACATTCTATTGCGAACTTCAAAATCAGAGAAGGAATGCCTATCGGATGCAAGGTTACACTCCGTGGGGAAAGAATGTATGAATTTCTTGACCGTCTGGTAAATCTTGCGTTGCCCCGTGTACGCGACTTTAGGGGGGTAAATCCTAACTCATTTGACGGAAGAGGGAATTATGCGCTCGGCATCAAGGAGCAGTTGATTTTCCCCGAAATTGAGTATGATAAGATTGATAAAGTTAGAGGTATGGATGTTATTGTTGTTACAACGGCGAAGACTGATGAAGAAGCCCGTGAATTATTGAGATTATTTAATATGCCGTTTGCAAAATAAGAGGAGGTAAATCCATGGCTAAAACAGCAATGAAAATCAAACAGCAGCGCAAACCGAAATTCTCTACAAGAGAATATACACGTTGCAAAATCTGTGGGCGTCCACATGCTTATTTAAGAAAATACGGAATCTGCAGGATTTGCTTCCGTGAGTTAGCATATAAGGGTCAGATCCCTGGCGTGAAAAAAGCAAGCTGGTAAATCCAAAATAGGTTCTAAGGCGATAGAGGACATTGCCTGGAAAAACTATTTTTGGATTTGAAGAATGCATACCGCATTCTTCCGAGGCGGCGGCCGCTGCTTTGGAAAAATGAAATTATGTCCTGCATTCTTCAGGCATGATTCAAGTCAATATATAGAAGGAGGAAACTAAATCATGACAATGAGTGATCCGATTGCAGATATGCTTACAAGAATCCGTAATGCAAATACTGCAAAACATGATACGGTAGATGTCCCGTCTTCCAAGATGAAGCTGGCGATTGCGCAGATCCTTTTGGATGAGGGGTACATTAAGAAATTTGATTTAATTGATGACGGGAGCTTTAAAACAATCCGTATTACATTGAAATACGGTGCAGATAAAAATGAAAAGATCATTACAGGGCTTAAGAGGATTTCCAAACCGGGGCTGCGTGTATATGCCGGCAAGGACGAACTTCCGAAAGTGCTCGGAGGCCTTGGCATAGCTATTATCTCCACGAACAAAGGCGTGATTACTGATAAAAAAGCAAGAGAATTTGAAGTGGGCGGGGAAGTTTTAGCGTTTGTTTGGTAATTATCTTTATGAGATACTGGGTTTTGAAAGAAACCGGACGGTTTTGGTGTTGTTAATGAATTTGGATGGACTGGCAGGAGTCCATAATAAAAAACAGGAGGTACGGGCATGTCACGTATAGGAAGAATGCCAATCGCGATCCCGGCAGAGGTTACTGTCGATATCGCAGAAAATAATAAAGTGACTGTAAAAGGTCCTAAAGGAACACTGGAGAGAGTGCTTCCGGCAGAAATGGAAATTAAGATGGAAGACGGTCGGATCCTTGTCTCCAGGCCGAATGATTTAAAGAAGATGAAATCTCTTCATGGGCTTACAAGGACATTGATCAACAATATGATAATCGGCGTTACGCAGGGATATGAAAAGAAACTGGAAGTAAACGGCGTTGGTTACAGGGCAGCAAAATCGGGGAAAAAACTGACGTTATCCCTGGGCTATTCCCATCCGGTGGAAATGGTGGATCCTGAGGGGATTGAGACAATAGTGGAAGGGCAGAACGTCATTATTGTTAAGGGCATTAATAAAGAGCAAGTTGGCCAATTCGCAGCTGAAATCAGGGATAAGAGAAGGCCGGAGCCTTATAAGGGCAAGGGTATCAAATATGCTGATGAAGTGATCAGACGTAAAGTTGGTAAGACTGGTAAGAAATA
>CAOKPU010000114.1 GCA_948470755.1 uncultured Lachnospiraceae bacterium
AGTCTCCTCTCCATCGTGCAAAAGCCGTTTGCACAAATCTAGTGTGCAATCTGCCGGACGGGGCCGCCGGATGGGCCTTTTGACACCCGAATCATCATAGGAAATTGCCCTGCAATTTCCTATGATACAAAAACCCTCCGGGAGGATGCGCACTGCGCGCAAGAGGAAAATAGCTGCTGTCGCAGCCGCGCTCCGGCGCGAGTGTGCGTCAGGGCGCACACTTTTTTGTTGAACAACGGATGTCTCGCAAAACGCGGAAGGACCGAAGATTCTCCCGAACATAACGCCGAAGGCATTTTGCGCTCCGGCGCAAGTAAAAGGATTGACAAAAAGGCAGGATAGGCCTTAATATAAAGCTACACGTAATAATGGGAAGGATTAATTAAGAGAGAATTGGATGGAAAGAGGAATGGGCCGTTTGCGGCGTTGAGTCCGGAAACGGTTTTCAATTGTGGGAAGGAATATGGCGAATAAAAAAATGAAACGGTATGAATTGATTGCCCCATGTCATTTTGGGCTGGAAGCGGTTTTAAAACGGGAAATTATTGATTTAGGCTATGATATCAGTAAAGTAGAGGATGGCCGGGTGACTTTTCTGGGGGATGCGGAAGCGGTTAGCCGTGCGAATATATTTTTACGGACAGCGGAAAGGATATTGATTAAAATAGGGAGCTTCCGTGCGGAAACCTTTGAGGAGCTTTTCCAAGGGACGATGAGCCTTCCCTGGGAGGAATATATTCCGAAGGATGGGAAGTTCTGGGTGGCGAAAGCAGGGAGCGTGAAGAGTAAATTGTTTAGTCCGTCCGATATACAGTCAATTATGAAAAAAGCTATGGTAGAGAGACTGAAAAAAGCTTATCGACAAAGCTGGTTTACGGAAAACGGGAAATCTTTCCCGGTGCGGGCCTTTCTTTTGAAAGACGAAGTCACGGTCGGCCTGGACGCAACGGGGGAATCGCTTCATAAGCGTGGATATCGGAAAATGTCGGTGCAGGCCCCCATTGCCGAGAATCTGGCGGCGGCGTTGATTATGTTGACTCCGTGGAAAGGAAGCCGTATATTGGTAGATCCCTTCTGCGGCAGCGGCACCTTCCCGATTGAGGCGGCAATGATGGCGGCCAATATAGCTCCCGGGATGAACCGGGGATTTACTTCTATGGATTGGGAGCATATTGTAGGAAAAAAGATTTGGCATGATATGTTGGAAGAAGCGCAGGAAATGATGGATTTGACGGTGGAGACGGATATCCAGGGGTTTGACATCGATGAGAATGCATTGGCGGCGGCCAGGGAGAATGCCCGGCTGGCAGGCGTGGAAGGCTTGATCCATTTTCAGAAAAGGGGAGTGGATATGTTAAGCCATGCAAAAAAATATGGGTTTATTATTACGAACCCTCCATATGGGGAACGGATGGAAGAAGCGGATCTGC
Organism: uncultured Lachnospiraceae bacterium; assembly: GCA_948470755.1. Lineage (GTDB taxonomy): Bacteria > Bacillota > Clostridia > Lachnospirales > Lachnospiraceae > Kineothrix. Next base: position 1,431 of record CAOKPU010000114.1, read on the forward strand.
CTTCTTTATACGGGATGCTTGGACAGCGGTTTGGTTTGCTGGATTCATGGTCCCTTTATATGATTACCTCTTATGAGCATGTGGAAAGGGATATGGGGAAAAAGGCGGATAAAAACAGGAAGATATACAATGGTATGATGAAAACATATTATTATCAATACATAGGGCCAAAGCCGCCTTCCAGGCCGAAAGCGGAGGGACAGGGATGATGAAGTTGGTTTTTGCAACAGGAAATCAGGGTAAGATGAGGGAAATTAGGGAAATCCTGTCAGATATGGATTTGGAGGCTGTTTCTATGAAAGAAATTGGCCTGGATATCCCGATTGAGGAAGACGGGGCCACCTTTGAGGAAAATGCTTTGATTAAAGCAAGGGCGGTAGCAAAGGCATGTGGAGAGATCGTCTTGGCGGATGATTCCGGGCTGGAAGTGGATTATTTGAATAAGGAACCGGGGATTTATTCCGCCAGATATATGGGGGAGGACACCCCATACTCTGTAAAAAATGCCAATATCATAGCAAGGCTGGCGGGGGTGCCGGATGAGAAAAGGACGGCCCGGTTCTTATGCGCTATTGCCGCTGTTTTCCCGGACGGTTCCGAGATAGTTACAAGCGGGACGGTTGAAGGACGGATAGACTATGAAGAAAAAGGGGAAAATGGATTTGGTTATGATCCCATCTTTTATGTCCCGGAATTTGGCAGGACGACAGCGGAACTTAGCGATGAGGAAAAAAACAGGATAAGCCATAGAGGGAAGGCGTTGCGTAAAATGAAAGAAGAACTCAGGAAAAGGCTGCAGAAAGGGGAAATATGCGGATATTGATAGTGAGCGATACACACCGTCAAAATAAAAATTATTTAAAAGTGTTAGGACGGGTAAAGCCGATAGATATGGTCATCCATTGCGGCGATGTGGAAGAGAGCGAATATACCATCAAAGGAAGTGCGGGATGCCGGGTGGAAATGGTAGCCGGGAACAATGACTATTTTTCAGATCTTCCCAGAGAAAAGGAATTCCCGATTGGAAAATATCATGTATGGTTGACGCATGGGCATAATTACTACGTTGCCATGGGAAATGAGACGATAAAAGAAGAAGCTTCTTCCAGAGGGGCGGATATTGTGATGTATGGACATACGCATAAACCGGTAGTGGATATAGGACACGGGTTGATCGCGGTAAATCCGGGGAGCCTGACCTATCCGAGGCAGGCCGGCCGCAGGCCCTCTTATATTATAATGGAATTGGATGAAAAAGGCGAAGCACATTTTTCCATTCATTATTTGTAGAAGATGGCAGGCGGACGTCCGAAGGCTGGACTGCGGCCTGATTAGGATAAAATTAGAAAAAATGTGTTGACATAAAGCGAATGTTATAATATAATATGTCTTGCGTTGTGACGAAGAGGGATGTCATTCCGGGGTGTGGCTCAGCTTGGCTAGAGCGCCTGGTTTGGGACCAGGAGGTCGCAGG